>DATMKA010000153.1:0-6923 GCA_035553595.1 Thermoplasmatota archaeon
CGACTGGAGCGCGGGCTTGGGGAAGCGGAGACCCGCGCCCGTTGCCACCGTGGTAAGCACGGCCGCGCCCAGGCCCGCCTTCAGCAGCAGGTCGCCCGGGAGCAGGGTGGCCGCGAGCAGAAGGGAGCCCGTGGCCGCGAGGGCCTGCCCGAGGCGCCGCATCCAGGCGGGCCCCCGGCTCGCGCGCGTCGCGACGAGGCAGATGCTTGCGGCAAGCGCCGCGAAGGCGCCCACGAAGGTGGTGAGGAGGCGCGGGTCGAGGGCCATTCAGCGGCCTCCCTTGCGGGGGCGGCTCGCGGGGAGGATGAGGGCCGCGGCGAGGGCCCCCAGGACGCCGGCGCCAAGCACCGCGTGGAGGGCGGGCGGGGCCGTGAAGTAGCGGAACAGGGGCTCGGCCTCGGGCGTGGTCTGGACCCCGTACTGGGCGGCAAGGTGATCCACGGCCGCGTCGCCGTAAAGGCACGCGTCGCACCACGTGGCGGTGTAGAACTCGAGGAGCACGGCCTTCTTGCTCTGCACCGTGGGCCCCTCCTGACCGTACCGGAAGACGGCGCTCTGCAGCACCTCCTTGAACTTGAAGCGGGTGCTCGCGTCATTCTCGTTCTGCACGTACACGACAGCCCCGAGGCGGTCGCGCGGCAGCGGCTCCCCCGTGTACTCGTTGGGGATGCGGACGGCAAGCTGGTAGGTGCGGCTCTCGCCCACGGGGACCTCCGCCTCCGTCTGGTTGAAGCGCGCCCGCGCAAGGAACCGGTGCACCTCGACGCCGTTTTTCGCGTCAAACCGCACCTGGTCCGTGTACAACGCCGCGCGCAAGAACAACCCATCGCCCTCCGCGCCGCGGTTCACCACCTTCACCGTGAGGAGCGCGTGCGTCGCGTTGAGGCGCCCCGTCACGTTCAGGATGAGCGGCGCATCATGCTCCCTCCGCGCCTCGAACTCGCGCCGGTAATCCTCCTCCACCGCAAGGATGTCGCTCGACGGGTTGTTGGCGACGCGACCGACCCCGTCAAAACGGGCCGTCGGAAAGCTCGCTTCCCCGTAGTAGCCCCGCATCCAGTCCCAAGGAACGCGACCGGGCGCCATGTACGCGTGGAACCCGAACGGGTCCCCGCCGCGTGCGGGGTCGTCAAAGGGGTCGGGCTTCGGGTGATAGGCGATGACCGCGAGATCCACCTCGTTCCGCCCCGAAGGCACCTGCGCCGCCACCGACGACAGGAACAGCGGCCCAAACACCACAAGAAGCGACAGGGACACCAGGAGAAGCGCTCGACCACGTGCCATTTCGGGGCCCCTTGGATGGGCGGCCTAGGGGCGGGTTGGATAAATAGCTTTCCCGCGACCTTCAGAAAGGTCGATCATCACCCATGGGTCGCCGAAGGCGACCCAATCTTCCGGGTACGCGAGGGCACGGACTCGGCCTCCCTGGGGCCGGAAGGGGAGCCCCTCAGTGGGTGTGCCCGCCCGCCATCTCCTGGCAGGAGTCGGCGCAGGTCCGGCACGCCTCGGCGCACCGGCGCATCTGCTCGTCGTCCCCCAGGGCTTCGCAGGACTCCGCGCAGGCCACGCAGACCTCGGCGCAGGCGCCGCAGGTGACTCCGTGGTGGTCGGAGCCGCGGATCATGAAGTTCGCGCTCGTCTCGCAAATCTCCGCGCAGTCGAGCAGGAGGCGGAGGTGCTCAGGGCTTGCGTGTTCGCCCCCCTTCTGCAGGCAGTACTGGACCGTTTCGAGGCAGACCTGGTGGCACGTCGTGCACGCCTCGATGCAGCCTCGCATGTGCTCGTCGACAGTTTGGAGGGCAAGGCCTGGCGTCAAGTTTGTGGGAGTCGCGGTGTCACCAAGCGCCACTCCGGAGCGTGGTGCATCAACGTTCTGGCCTACCGGCGGCGGGCGACCACGAGGGCGGCGGCCGCAACAACCGCAAGCACGGGCACCAGGCCGCTGGCGGGGGTGTTCCGCGGCGTGGCCTCCACCGTGAAGAGCTTGTATTCCGGGGTGCCGGGCCACGAGAAGTTCGTGCCGTCGGGGTAGCTCACGAGAAGCTTGTACCCCGCCGTGACGCCGCCGGGGAAGCCCTCGTTGGAGGTGCCGCGCCAGAGGCCGTCCTCCCCCTTCGTCATGGCCACGGGGAGCTGGCAGTAGGTGGCGTTCTGCTTCACGGTGTCCCACTCGCAGGCGGCGAGGACGACCAGTTCCGGGTTCCCGGAGACGCGGGCCGCCACTTCCACGGGCTGGCCCTCCTTCACGGGGGCGTTGAGGATGGCCGCCTCCGCCGTGTAGTGGGCACCGTGGGCGAGGGCGGGCGAGGCGAGGCCGACGAGGACGAGAGCGAGGAGCGCGAGGGTCCGCACACTCCCGTGGAAACGCTCGAGGGCCTTAACGCTTACCGAGCCGCCGCAGGCGAAACCGCTCCCGTAAGGACTATAGACTTGGTAGTAAATACTCGTAACGATTTGCATGGAGAGCCGGAAGATCCAGAAGGTGGGCGCCTCCACCCTGAGCGTGTCCATCCCGAAGCAGTGGGCCACGCGCCACGAGCTCAACCAGGGCGACATCCTGCTCTTCGAGAACCTGCCCGACGGGAGCCTCCGCGTGAGCCCGAGCCGCGGCGGCGAACCCCGCGTCTCCCCTGAAGAAGAGGAGTACGTGATCAACGCCGACCTCTGCACCGAGCCCGGCATGCTCGGCCGCGTCGTCGTCGGCTGCTACGTGATCGGCCGCCACGGCATGCGCATCAAGGCGAAGGGCCGCATCAAGAGCGAGCACCTCCTCGAGGTCCGACAGTCCGTGGGGAAGCTCATGGGCCTTGGCATCATGATGGAGTCGAGCGACGAGATCGAGCTCCAGTGCAGCATCGACCCCGCCCGGTTCCCCATGGAGACCGTCATCAAGCGTCTCTACACGATCGCGGCCACCATGCAGAAGGAGGCCATCGAGGCCCTCGAACGGAGCGACCCCCGCCTCGCCTCGGACGCCATCGGCCGCGAGGACGAGGCCGACCGCATGTACTGGCTCGCCCTCCGCCTCCTCCTCTCCGCCCAGGCAAACCCGAGCATCGCGAGCAAGATCGGCCTCAACGAGAGCCTCCCCATCGTGGGCAACCGCCTCATCGCGAAGAACCTCGAAACCATCGCGGACTACGCGGACAACGCCGCCCACAACGCCCTCTCCCTCCTCCAGGAAGGTCACAAGGTGTCCCCCACCGTCATCAAGCGCCTGAAGAAGCTCAATGACACGAGCGCCGGCATCGTGCAGGACGCCCTCAGTTGCATTTTCGCCCGCGACATCCACCTCGCCAACCGTGCCATCGAGGCAAAGGAGGCCGTGGAGCAGGCGGAGAACGACATCCAGGCCGAGATCCTCAACCATACGGACCCCGCCGCCGTGGCTGCCCTCCGCTCCATCGCGTGGAGCCTCCGCCGGATCGCCGAGTACGGCTCCGAGATTGCCGTCATTGGCATCAACCGTTACCTGGAGCGCCCGAGCAACCTCTGCCACTTGGCGGGGAAGAAGCCGTAGGCAACCCTTAAATACGGGTCAAGGAAGCCCTCAAACGATTTCATGTGCCCCCGATCGGGTACTCGTTTGTGCTGACCCGGAGGCTCCCCTCCACCCGTTCCGCCCTCGCCGCCGTCGCGATCCTCAGCGTAGGCATCGCCCTCCTTCTCGGGGCGCCCCCTGCCGCGGCCGACCACGCCACCGTCGATCTCGCCCTGTCGGGGCACCCCAACGTCCCTCCGGGAGCCTCGACCACGCTCACGGCGCAGGTCACGAACCCCGGTGCCGAGGCCGTCACGGTGAGCCTTCAGGCCACGCTCCGCAACGGCGACACCACCGGGTGGAACGTGGCCCCCTCGGGCTCCGCCACGAACCTCACGGTTCCCCCGGGTGGCACGACCACGGTCTCGTTCACGGTCACCACGCCCTCGCAGGTGGATGCCGTGATTGACGTCGAGGTGGTCGCCATCTCCCGGAACGCCGCGAACGCCCTGGAGCCCCTTCGCGCGCAGACGTTCAACTACCGCGTCCGCAACCTCGTTGGCGGCATCTTCCCCCATGACCGGTTCTTCTCCGCGGGCGAGAGCACCTCTCTGCAGCTTTGGATCTGGAACCCCTACGGCCACGCCGTCTCCACCCCCCTCAGCCTCGCCGTCACGCAGGGCCAGGGGTGGCAGCTTCAGCACAGCATCCCCGGCACCCTTAACCTCGCTCCTGACGAACGGCGCTCCTTCCCGCTGACCCTCGCCGCTCCCGCAGCGATCCACACCGAGAAAGTGGGGGCGCTCACGGTGACCACGGCCGCGAACGGCGCCGCCCCCTCGGTGATTTTCGAATCGGAGATCCGTCAAGAGCCGCACTTTGGCGGGACTCGCGGCACGGACTCCCTTGTCCGCGTCGACACGCTCAACTTCTGGGCCACCGCCACCACGGCCGGGACCACCTCCACGGACGTCATCCTGTGGAACGACCACGACACGGAGTTGCAGGTCACCCTCCGACCCACCCTCACGACGACCCAGGTGAACGGCGCCACCGCCGAGGCCTGGACGCTCCACGACCCCTCCACCCGGAGCGTCACCGTCCCCCCCAAGAGCGTGATGGAGGTCTACTTCTACGTCCAATCCCCGGCCAAGAACGGCAACGTGGGCCACCTCACGGTGGAGGTGGAGGGGAGCGCCGCCGGCACCGGAACGGGAACCCTCTTCCTGGGGCGCCAGAACTACACGTTCTTCTCTCGTGGCCTTGAGGTCGAGGTCACGGGCCTCCCCTCCGTGTTCGTGGAAGGGGAGACGCACACCGCGACCATCACGATGCGCAACCGCAACCCCCACCCCTACGTGGGGGAAGCCACGTCCTGGTCCCACGGGTCGCCCCAGTGGACGATCACGGGTGTCCCCAGCGGGCCCCTCACGGTCGCGCCCGGCGAAACCCGGACCTTCCCCGTCACCATCAGCGCACACGAGTACTCCTGGCTCGGAGGGACGACCCTGGGCCTCGGGCTCAGCCCCGACTTCCCCGGCTCCCAGATCTCCATCCTCCTCCGCGCCGTCACCTGGCGCGACGCCCCTGTACCGGCCCACCCCACCGCCTCCGGCGGGAGCGGGCTTCCCCTCTCGACGTGGCTTCGTCCGGAAGCGAGGAGCCTCGGACGAACCCTCACCATCGACGGCGGCACCGGCCAGGCCGAGTTCCCCATCGAAAGCCGCGGCGCCGGAACCCTCCCCGTGGCGTACCAGCTCCACGTCCCTGCGGACGCGCCCCTCCGGCTGAACCTCACGCCCCCCACGGCGACCCTCACCCTCAACACCACGGCCCAAGCGCCCCTGATCGTTGCGCGTACGAGCGCTGGCGCCGTGGCGGGCGCCACCTACACGGTCACCCTCGTCATCGTCTCACCCGACGTGGGCGGCACGGTCGAAATCCCCTTCACCGTCCACGTGCAGCAACCCACCGCGGTGGCCGTCACGGTCACGCCCCCTCCGGTCACGCCCCGCTTCGTGCCCGGGGAACGGCGGGACGTCACCTTCACGGTCCGCAACGACGGCCCCGGGGGCCACGCCTTCAACCTCGTCCCCACCTTCACCGCGGGAACGGGCTCGTGGACCGCGAGCCACGACCTCGCCTCGCCCATCGCGGAGGGGGAGACGCGCACCATCACCCTCCAGGTGACGGCGCCCTCCGAGGGTGCGGCCCCCACGTGGCTCACCGTCTCGCTCGACCTCCCCGCGGCGGGCTCCATCCCCGCGCGCACCGTGGCAACCGGCTACGCCTACCTGCAGATGAACACGGTGGACGTCCTCACCTACCCCGTGACGGGGGTGACGCTCCAGGGGGGCGCGACCCAGACGGTGAGCCTCGTCGTCCGGAACCCCAACCCCGACACGTTGCGCGTCCTTTTCGAGATTCCCCAAGACAACCTCGGCGAGTGGTCCTTCACCCGCACGACCCCCGCGACGCGCGACATCGCGCCCGGAGCCACGGTCGAGTTCGGGTTCCGCGTCGCCGCTCCTTCCACGCAGTTCGTGGACCAGGTCCGGGTCCTTCGCCTCCTCGCGGTGCCGCAGGGGACTGCCCTCGCGACGTTCCCCTTCACCATGGACGTCACGGGCCCTCCCTCCTCTGCACCCTCTGCGTCGAAGACGCTCCCCCAGCTTGTGGCCCTCGACCTCGACGAGGCGACCCAAGACGCCAAGGCGGGGTCCTCCCTCGAAGTCCTCTTCAATGTGCAGTACGTGGGCGAGTTCACGGGTGACACCAACGTCCCCCTCATCGCCACCCTTCGGCTCCCCGAGGAGTACGCGAACGAGCCTTGGGAAGCGCGGCCGGGAACCCTCTCCGTGAGCACGGCGCTCCCCCGCAACACGATCGCCATCACCCTCCCCTACGACCGGACCCAGGCCCTGCGGGGCACCGCCCGCCTCACGCTCGTGGTGGAGTCCCCCACTTTCGGAAGCATCCTCGAGGAGGCCTTCGAGGTGCGTTTCCTCACCGACGAGACGGCCTTCAAGCCCCCCGCTCGGATCAGCCTCGAGGACAACCTCGAGGTGACGCGCCAATGGACGGGCCTCCTCCGCGCGAATGCAGGCGCGGACACGCCCGTGGGCTTCCGCCTCGGCACCACCAGCGGGTTCCCCGAACGGGTTCTCATGAGCCTCAGCGTCGACGGCCCCTCCTCCATCACGCTCTCTCCCAACATCGTGTTCCTGGACCTCCCCACCCTCGGGACCGTCCCTCTCGACGCAACGTTCACCGTGCCCCGCGACGCCCTCAACGGAGACGGCTACGTGCTCCGCCTCCTCGCGACGCGGGACGGGGGCGGCGATTCCGTGACCTACGAGTTCCCCTTCCGCGTCGAGGGCGGCGTCACGCCTTCCTCGGCTCCCAGCCGGTTGCCGCCCACGCTCGCTCCCCCGACCCTCCC
>DATMKA010000154.1:0-5353 GCA_035553595.1 Thermoplasmatota archaeon
CCCATGCCCGTGGCTCCGGCCGCGCCGCGCGTGACGACGAGCAGCACCCGGGAGCCGGACCTCCACTCCGCCCTCAGCTTCGCCATCTTCGCCGCCATCAACCGCAGCTTCGGCGCCTACGGCAAGTCCCTCCTCAAGCACGCGAGCGAGCGCTTCCTCGAGTACGAGACGAAACGGGGCATCCTGCCCCCGCGCGCCGCGAACGCCATGGAGGGCCTCAACCAGTTCTTCCAGCAGCTCGTGAACGCCGGGTATGCCCGCCGCGTCCGTTTCGAAGGCGAGGCCCCCACCGGGGTGTGCCACGTCGAGGGAGTCGCGGAGTGGGACGCCGTAGAGGCCCTGCGGCAGCTCTCCTACCCCCTGCTGCCCGCCTTCCCCGCGGAGATCATCCAGTCCTTCCTCTCGAAGTACTACAACGAGATCGTCGTCATCGAGGGCACCGACATCACCCCCGAGACGCGCGGCCTCGTAGTCCGCTTCACCCACCGCCCCCGGGCCGAGGAGACCCAGGCGCCCATCCCCGAGGTGCGGCGCACGGAACTCTACGAGTGAGGCCCCTCTCGTGGCGGACCGCGTCGGCCTCATCGGCGGCACCGGCGTCTACCTGCTCCCCGGCGGGGAAGCTCTCACGGTGGAGACCGCCTGGGGCGACGTGGAGGTCACCTACCACCGCCTCCACGGCCGCGAGCTCTTCTTCACCGCGCGCCACGGCGCCGGCCACCACCTGCCGCCCCACAAGCTGAACCCGAAGGCCACGGTGGACGCCCTCTACCGCTGCGGCGTGCGCGATGTGGTTGCCCTCAACGCCGTCGGCGCCCTCCGGCACGAAGTGGCGACACCGAGCTTCCTGCTGCCCCACGACTTCATCGACCACTCGGGGCGCAACGCCACTTACTACGACCGGGGCGGCGTCCACGTGGACCTCACGCACCCCTACTGCCCCAGGCTGCGGGAGGGCCTTGCCGCCACCAGCGGCCCCACCCCCCTCGCGCGGGAGGGCGTGTACGCTTGCACGGCGGGCCCGCGGCTCGAGACGGCGGCGGAGGTGCGGATGCTCGCGGAGCGCGCCCACGTGGTGGGCATGACAGGCTACCCGGAGGTCGTGCTCGCGCGCGAGCGGGGCCTCTGCTACGCAAGCCTCTGCCTGGTGGTGAACCCCGGGACGGGGCTCGCGGAGGCCGTCTCCATGGAGGCCATCCGCCACCACCTCGCGCACCTGCGCGACGAGGCCCTCGACCGCGTCTTCCATGCCCTCAAGGCAGGGTTTCCACAGGGGCCGTGCCGCTGCCGGGCCTGGCTCAAGGACGCCAAGCTGTAGGCACAGGCGTCGTCTCGGGCGTCCTGTCCACAGTTTTATGTACGGGCACCGGTTTTCCCTCGATTTGCAGGCATCCTGATGTACGTCATCCTCGGCTGCGGCTCGGTCGGCTACAATGCCGCGAAGCACCTCAAGAGCCGCGACAAGGAGATCCTCATCATCGACAAGTCGCGCAAGCGCGTCGAGGATCTCCGCGATGCGGAGATGAGCGCCATCGTGGGCGACATGGAGGACCTCAGCCCCTTCAAGGACGACCTCGCGAAGGCGGACGCCCTCCTCCTCATGTCCTCCTACATGGAGGCAAACCTCGCGGCCCTCAAGTGGATCCGCAAGGAACTGCCCGAAGCCTTCACGATTGTACGGGCCCTCGACCCCATCAGCGCCGAAGCCTTCGAGAAGGCGGGCGCCGACCGCGTCATCACCCCGAGCGACGTCATCGCGCGCTCCGTAGTGCGCGAGCTCCAAGAGTTCGAGGCCACGCGGGCCGGCAACGCCCTCACGAGCGTCCTCAAGGGCGCGAAAAGCATCGCCATCTTCCTGCAGAACAACCCCGACCCCGACGCCTTCGGGTCCGGCCTCGCCCTCAAGGCCATCTGCGAGCACTACGACGTGGCCGCCACCCTCTACTACGGCGGCAACATCGGTCACCAGGAGAACCGCGCCTTCGTGAACCTTCTCGACGTGAAGCTCGTGCAGGTGGGCGCCCGCGACGACGTGAACGAGATTCTCTCCGCTTTCGACCGCGTCGCCCTCGTCGAGGCCTCGGTGCCCGGAAAGAACAACATCCTCCCCAAGGGCACGCGCATCCACGTCATCTTCGACCACCACCAGGTGGAGCAGGAGGACATCCACGCCGACTTCGCCGACGTCCGCATCGGGGTCGGCGCCACGAGCACCATCCTCACGAAGTACCTGCAGCAGCTCGGCATCCCCGTGACGCCCCAGCTTGCGGTCGCGCTCCTGTACGGCATCCGCACGGACACCCGCGGCTTCACCCGCGGCGCCACCGCCGAGGACATGGCGGCCGCAACCTTCCTGTCGAGCTTTGCCGACATGGAGCTTCTCGAGAAGATTGAGACGCCCCCCATGGCGGGGGAAACCCTCGACGTGCTCGGGAAGGCCATCATGAACCGCGAGCTCTACGGCAGCACCCTCCTCACCTGCGTGGGTTTCGTGCGCGACCGCGACACGCTGCCCCAGGCGGCGGACTTCCTGCTCCAGCTCGAAGGCGTGGCCACAGTGGTCGTGTACGGCATCGTGGAGGACGTCATCCACATCAGCGCCCGCAGCAACGACGTCCGCATGAACCTCGGCGAGGCCCTCGAGAAGGCCTTCGGAAAGACGCAGGCGGGTGGCCACGCAAAGCTCGCGGGCGGCCAGATCAAGCTCGGCATCTTCGGCGACGTGGACGAGAAGGACGCGCTCATGAAGCTCGCTCGTGACGCCGTCCGGAAGCAGTTCCTCAACGCCATCGGCATCGAGGAGCCCCGGCCCGAAGGCATCCCCGTGGCCCGCTGAGCGGCCTCAACCGGGATAGCCACGACAGCCGATCCGCTCGTGTTACCGTAAGCCTTTTACACAGCGGTCCCGTTCGCCGCTCCGGAGACTTCCATGTCCACACAGAAGATTGGCTTCACCGTCCTGGTGGCCGCGCTGACGCTCTTCGCCGTCACCGCGCTTGCGACCCCCGCCGCCGCCCAGACCACGGGCCGCGTGATCGAAATCTGGGCCGACGACGAGGGCGTGAGCGGGGACTGGTGGTTCACCCTCCCCAACTCCACTGAGAAGAACCCCACCCTCACCGTGAACGCGAGCGAGACCGTCACGTTCCGGCTTATCAACAAGGGCGAGGCCCAGCACAACCTCCACATCATGGGCACGGGCGCCGCCAACAAGGCCACGGCAATCCTCGGCCCGGGCCAGGAGGCCAACCTCACCGTGACCTTCCCCGCGAATGCTGGCACCATCAAGTACCAGTGCGACCCCCACGCCGGCGTCATGGAGGGCACCATCACCGTTCAGGCTGCCCAGGGCGGCAACCAGAACACCGGCGGGAACCAGAACCAGAACACGCCCGCCTTCGAGGCCCTCCTCGCCCTTGGCGCCGTTGCGGGCGCGGCCTTCCTGCTCTCCCGCCGCAAGGCCTGAGCGACTCAAGGCTTAAGGCCGCGAGCAGCCATTCGAGGGCATGCGCTCCCGCGCGCTGCCCTCGCTCGTTTTTCTCCTGCTTCTCACCACGCTCGCGTTTCCCCTCGCCCTCGGCCAGGAGCCCGACCGTTCCAAATCGGAGAACGTGGTCCTGAAGCCCGGGGAGAGCAAGGAGGAGAACATGCTCGCCGTGGAGGACGGGAAGGAAATCAACTACTACTTCCTCACCCTTCCCCGCGACCGCCCCCCGAAGCTCAAGTTCGACCTCCACCGCCACGACGCGAACGGCCAGGTCGTGTACCTGCGGCAGGAGTCGGCCGTCGACACGCTCACGGAGAGCTACCGGGTGGACAAGGCCGGGGACTACTCCCTCCTGTGGACGAACACGGGCCCCACCCCGGTGAGCTTCACTTACACGTGGTCCATCCGGAACGCCGAAACCGAGGGGCCCCCGGCCGTCTCGAAGAGCCCCGGGGTCGCGGTCCCCTTCGTGCTCGCGGGCCTCGCCGCTGCGGCGTTCGTGTTCGCGCGGCGCCCCTGAGCCCGGCCCGTTAAAACAAAGCTATATGAAGGGAGCCCCTTACAGCGCGCGGGCGTGACCCCCTGATTGTTGAGCGTCCTGGCATCGTGATCGTGGGCACGGCCCACGTGTCGCAAGCAAGCGTGAACGAGGTTCGCGAGACCATCGCCCGCGTCAACCCCGACGTCGTGGCCGTGGAGCTCGACGAGCCCCGCCACCAGGCCCTCACCGACAAGCGCCGCTTCGAGGAGACCCCCATCACGGAGCTCATCAAGGGCGGCAAATCCTTCCTCGTCATCGCCCAAGCCCTCCTCGGCAACTGGCAGCGCCGCATCGGCGAGAAGCAGGGTGTGGAGCCCGGCGCCGAAATGAAGGCCGCCCTGGAGGAGGCGAAGGCCCGCAACAAGAAGGTGGTGCTGGCCGACCGCGACATCGGCGTCACCCTCCGCCGCGCCTGGGGCCACATGGGCCTCGGCGAGAAGTGGCGCCTCATGAAGGACTTCATGAAGGCCCTCGTGGGCGCCCCCGCCTCCGAAGAGGAAGACGAGGTGGACGTGGACAAGATGCTCGAGGAGGACACCCTCACGCTCATGATGAGCGAGCTCAAGGCCACGGCCCCGAGCATCAGCCAGGTCCTCATCCACGAGCGCGACCAGTACCTCGCCCACAACATCCGGGAAGCCGCGAAGAGCGGCACCGTGGTGGCCGTGGTGGGCGCGGGCCACGTGAAGGGCATCCTCCACCACCTGGACAACCCCGACGAGATTCCGCCCCTCGAGGACCTCGAGGTCATTCCCAAGAAGCGCTTCTCCTGGCTCAAGCTCCTCGGCTGGATCTTCTGGGCCGCCCTCGGCGCCGCCCTCCTGTTCGGCGTCCTCTGCGGCATCCAGACCGGCGACTGGATGCCCCTTGGCGAGTTCGTGTTCTACAGCGTCCTCGCGGGCGGCCTCGCGTGCGCCCTCGGCGCCCTCCTCGCGGGCGGCCATCCCCTCACGGTGCTTGCAGGCATCCCGGCAGCGCCTCTCGGGACGTTGTCGCCCACGATCGCCGCCGGCTGGATTACGGGCTACGTCGAGGCCAAGATGCGCCCGCCCACCATGAAGGACTTCCAAACCATCGGGAAGATGGAGACCTTCGGCGACATGTGGCGCAACCGCGTCATGCGCGTCCTCATGGTGGCCTCCCTCAGCAACATCGGCAACATGATCGCGAACTTCTTCGTCGTGATCCCCCTCGCGGGCGCCGTCATCGCCATGTGCTCCGACGCGGTGTGGGCCCTCCTGACGGGCCTCTTCGCCTGAAGCCCTGTGGCGTGGCGTATCGAAACGAAGTTAAGCCCACCCGTTCGTACCGGGTAGCGTGACCAC
>DATMKA010000155.1:0-8592 GCA_035553595.1 Thermoplasmatota archaeon
TGGCCGCCCCCTCCACGAGCCACCCCCCCTCGCTGTCCGAGCGGAGGAACCCTCCCGCGCGGGGAGCGGCGTCGAGGACTTGGACCCTTCCGGGAGCGAGGCCCCTCTCCTGGAGGGCGGTGGCCACGGCGAGCCCGCTGACCCCTGCGCCAACCACGACGACGTCCCGCATCGGAGGGGTGACGCCCGCCGCCGCCAAGAAGCTATCCTCCCCGGAGCCCCCCACCCTGCGGACATGTCCAGTTGTCACCTGTCGTGGCAACATTCCGCAGTGCAACTTCGAATAGACCTTCAGCAGAGTAGTCATATAGTCTCGATGGCACTGATGGCCTCGCCGCGGTTCGGCAAGAGCCGCAGCTTGGGAGGCAGTGGCTGGCATCTGTTAGCTACCGCTTTCTCGCATACCCGAAAGGTGAGCCGCGACCCTTGCGTCTCGGAAGAGCGCGCCGCGGACACAAACCGGGAAGGGCGATGCGGAGGGACCTTCCTCCCTGGAGCCCCACCCTTGGGACGAACCAGCCACCAAAAGGGGCTGAGTTTACTGTTACTTTTCCCCAGCCAACTCTTTCACGCGCAATGAGCGTGCCTGACGTTTTTTCCTGTGTTCCCGGCTCGGAGCCTGCCCCAAGATCACGCTCCGGGCCGAGGATAATATCATAACAGCCAGTGCACCAACAATTAATTATACTCCTGAGTGCACTGTTGGGTTGTGCACGGCGCGGCAAACGCCGAGCGCACTGGGAGGCAAACCGCGACCCCCGTGGTCGCAGCTTGCTTCAACTAAGCAAACAAAACGGAGGTAAAACAAATGCGCGTTAACGTTCTCGGTATCGTTACCAGCTCCGCCCTCGAGGGCGATGACACCAGCACGGCCGCCCAGCCTGAGGGCGTCACCGAAGTGTCCGAGTCTGCCAGCGACGAAATCTAAGTCGGCGCCTCATGGCGTTGACCTACGCGACCGGACTGCGGCGATTCGCCGCAGTCCCGCGCGCGTAAAACGGCACGCATCGTGCCAGTTTTTTCTCTTAATCCACCACACACCGCGCCTGCCGCGGGAACCGGGATCTATCGACTCCCTCGAGGTTGAACCTCACTACGGGCGACGCCGCCCCCTGATGGCAGGGGGCGCTCGCGACGCCGCTTCTTCTCCCTTTGGGGAACGCCTGTACAGGATTCCTTCTTAATTATAGACAGCGGTGGTGGATTCCGTGTCCGTTCTCCCCCCAAGTCGACCGCCCGTGGCCCCTGACCCCGAGCCCGAGACACTCGCAGGGCTCGCCGACAGGGTGCGAAGCGCCGTGGCGCGGCGGGCTGACTGCTTCGAAGTGCGGGCGGAGGCCTCGGAGAGCATCGAGTACACTTGGAGCCGCGGTGGCCTTCAGGGCGCTGGCACGAGCCGCCTTTCCGGGGTCGCGGTCCGCCTCTGGGTGAAGGGACGATCGGGTTTTGCGAGCTGCCACACCACGGACGCGGCTGCCATCGAGCGGATGATCGATCAGGCCCTGTCGATTGCGGGGGCGAGCGCCTCCAGTGAGGCCTCCTCTTTCCCCCACGCGCCCCTTCCCGCGCGGAAAATCCGCTACCGGCCCAGCATCCACGGGAACCCCTTCGAGGCGAGCCCGGAGGAGGTGGGCAGTCTCCTCGGCCGGGCGGAGGGCGCGGCGCTCGCGGTCAATCCCACGCTTCAGGTGCGCGCCTTGCTGGCGGCCTCCCGCCGCCACGTGGTCTACGCCGATTCGGGCGGCCGGGAAACGGATTCCGAGACCCTCCTTGCCACCCTCCTCACGCACGCCATCCACCGGAACGCCTCGCGGCCTGGGGACGGGCAGGATTGGATCGCGGGCGAGCGGGGCCTCCGGGATTTCGGTGCCGACGGCCCCGAACGGATCGGGAAGCACGCGGCGGTCACCGCCATCGAGTCGAGCACGGCCATCGCGGCCCCCGCGGGCCGACACCGCGTCCTCTGCGACAACGCCCTCAGCGGCGTCCTCGCCCACGAGTCCTTCGGCCACCTCACGGAGTACGACCTCATCGCGATGCGTTGGAGCCGCCTGCACGGGTGCCTGGGTCAACGGTTCGCGAGCGAGGCCGTGAGCGTGGTGGACGCACCCATCGTGGAGGCCTCCCCCCGGGATGGCATCCGGGTGCCCGTGGACGAGGAGGGGGTGGAGGGGCGCCCCATCCGGGTTCTGGACAAAGGCGTGCTGCGTCATTGGATGCATGCCCGCGGGAGCGCCCAACTGGAGGGCCACGAGCCGACAGGGAACGGCCGCGCCATGAACGCGCGCTGGTCCCCCATCGTCCGGATGCGCAACACCTACTTCGAGCCCGGGGACCTCACCGTCGAGGAGGCCTTGGAGACGATGCGCGATGGCGTCTACCTCATTGGCGGGCGCGGCGGCGCGCCTTCCGCGGGCGGCGAGTTCATGTTCACGTCCGTGCGGGGCTACCTCGTGAAGGGCGGCCGCATCGATGCGCCGCTTCGTGCCACCGCCATCTCCGGCAACATTTTCGACTTCCTCAAGGGGGTCCGCGGGGTCACCCGGGACTTCCAGGTCTCCGCCACCAACTTTGGCGGCTGCGGAAAGTGGGGCCAGTCGTACCTTGCCGTTGGCATGGGAGGCCCCCACGTCCTCGTGGAAGACGCTCAGCTTGGAGGCGTGGCATGACCCTCCCGGTCGAGGCGCTCCAGGCCGCCGTCGAGCGCGGCGTCCGCGCCGCCCAGCGCGCCGGCGCCGAGGACGCGGAGGTCTACCTCTGGTCGGCGCGGAGCTGGGAAACCCGGGAGGCCGGCCGCCTGCGGACGGTCCAGGAGTCCGACGGGTCCGGCGTCAACGTGCGGGTGCGCGTCGACGGCCGCCGCGTGAGCGTCATCTCGAGCGGATTGCGGGATGAGGACATCACGTGGGCGGTGGAGCGGGCGGTCTCCCTCGCGCGGCTCATGCCAAGAAGCGATACCCCCTGGCATCTGCCGACCCCGGAGGAGTCCTCCGCGCCGCCCACGCCAGTGGATCGGGAGCTCACCAATCCCCGCGTGGACCGTCTCCTCGGTGTCGTGGAGGAGTCGCTCCGCGTCTTCGACGCCGCGCCCTGGATCGACTACCGGGCGGGAGCTCTCATCACCAGCGAGGGGACCTTCGTCGTGGGGAACACCAACGGGTTGCTCGCTTGGGACCGCCACGCCCACGAGTCTTTCACGTGCGAGCTTCGTGCCGAGGGGCAGGGGGAGTTCCGGACGATGACGGTGGGCCTCCAGGCTCGGCGGCCCGTGAACGAGGCTCACGACATCCCGGGGGCGCTCCGGTCGGCCATCGAGCTTGTCCGCGTGAAGGCCCAGGCCGTTCCCCTCGCAAGCCCCGTGAACGAGGTGGTTTTCGACTCCCACTGCGCGTGGCAGCTTCTCCAAGGCCTCCTCCCGTCCTTTGCGGGCAACGCCGCGAACGCCAAGCGATCCCGCTTCGCAAGCCAGGTCGGGGCGGTGGTCGCGAGCGAGGCCTTCACCCTCACGGACGACTCCAGCGATCCCACGAGCATCCGGTGCTACCGCTACGACGATCAGGGGAGCCCCTCCCAGGGCGCGCTCCCCCTTGTGGAGCGCGGCATCCTCCGCAACCACGTCCACGACCTCTCGAGCGCCCTCCAGGCGGGCGCGGCCCCGACCGGCCACGGACTTCGGGGCGCGGTTGGACGTTACGTCCAGCCGCCGAAGACGACGGTCGCGAACGCCCGCGTGGCCCCCGGCGATCACACCCTTCAGGAGCTCGTGGAGACCTGCGAGAAGGGTGTCCTCGTGGAGGGAGGCCTGCTTGGCCACTTCACCCTGAACTCGGTGACGGGCGACTTCAGCTGCACCGCGCCCCTCGCGCACCTCGTCGAAAGGGGTCGCGTCACCGCGCCGCTCAAGCCCGTCACCCTCGGAGGCAACCTCTTTGATCTTCTCCGGGAGGTGCGCGCCCTGGGCCGCGACCTGCAACGCTTCTCCCGCGGAGCGTGCCCGTCCGTGAGAGCCGGAGGACTCACGGCATCCACCTGAGGCGACCCATGACCCTGACGGCTTCTCCCCCTTTCGACCCGCGCGCCCTCCGTTGGAACATGGAGGAGGACGGCATCACCCTCCTCCCCATCCTCTGGAAGCACCCGCTTGAATGGCGGGACCGGCCCGATGGGACGGGCGAGTTCATCGACCTGTGGCTTCCGGTGACCCAGCGGTGGCGCCGCGTGAGGAAAGCCAACTGGCTCCCCTTCCTGGAGGGCCTCGCCGCGGGGCTTCCCCTGCCCGAGGTCTACCGCCGCGGGAGGCCTCAGCTTGCGAACCGCGTGGACCTCGTTGCCCGATTCATCTTCGGCCGCCTCATCAGCTCGCTCCGCGGTTGGGGCATCATGGAGTTCGCGATTCCGGAGGTCCCCCGGCAGCTTGCAGGCCGCTACCACGTCCAACGCGAGCTCGGCCGCGGCGGCATGGGGATCGTTTGGCTCGCGCACGACGAGCAGACTGACGCGGGGCCCCTCGTGATCAAGCACGCGTGGAACGGCGCCGGTGCCTTGGAGAGCCGCGACCGCGCCCTCCGCGGCGAGTACGCCTCCATGAACGCCTTCGACCACCCGAGCATCGTGAAGGCGCTGGACAGCTTCGAGCATGAGGGCCGCTTCCATCTCGTCCGCGCCTGCCTCGATGGTACCCCGCTCTCGAAGGTGGACCCCGTACGGAGGAAAGACCCAGCCTTCCGGGTACGCGTGACGCGGCAGGTCGCGGAGACGGTGGACCACATGATTGGGCGGGGCTACTTCTACCTGGACCTCAAGCCCAGCAACTACTTCGTCGACGCGGAGGACGGCGTCATCCTGAGCGACCTCGGCATGTGCCGGAAGTTCGATCCGCACACACGGAGCGCGAAGGGCGGCATCGCGACGCCCGCCTACGCGGCCCCGGAGATCTACCAGAAGGCGGAAACCACGGAGCCCACGCTTGTTTACGCCCTGGGGGCGCTCCATTGGCAGCTCGTGATGGGCAAGGCCCCCAAGCCCAAGACCCACCCGGACCGCCTCCTCGAGCGGCTCCCCCCGGACCTCCCCGAGTGGGAGCGTGCGTTCCTCACGGCGACCCTGCGCCACGCGCGCGAGGAGCGGGTCGCCACCATCCGGGACGCCGCGCGCCTCCTTCCCGGAGGAGCCCCTTGAGCAGCGCGCTCGGCTGGGACGCCACCGAGGAAGGATTCTCGGCGCTCCCCATCGAGGTCCTCCACAAGCCCACATGGTCCTACGACGCGGCCCAACAGGTCGTCACGCTCAACCTCCTGCGCACAGGGAACACGGCCCTCATGCGGGGGCGTGTCCTCCCCGTCCTCCAAGCCCTCGAGACGGGGGTCACGCTTGCGCAGCTCGTGCGCGTCTACCACGAGGGCGCTCCCGAGCGTTCGCTCCAGTCAGTGGGGCGCGCCGTGAGAGCGCTCGTGAACGGGCTCGTCGAGCAAGGGAACCTCCGCATCCTGCTGCCTCCGACGCCCGCCGTGTTCGCGGACCGGTTCCGTGTGCTGCGCGAGCTTGGGCGGGGCGGTGTGGGCATCGCCTGGCTCTGCGAGGACCTTGAGCATCCGGGGGCGGCGCCCGCGGTCGTGAAGCACGCCTGGAACTGGAGCGGCCCCCTCGCGGAGCGTGACGCGAGCCTCCGCTCGGAAGGGGATGTCCTGCAGAGTCTCGATCACCCGGGGATCACGCGGCTTATCGCGCGCTTCGACATCGACGGTCGCCACCACCTTGTCCGGTCCTTCGTTGAGGGGACGGACCTCCTCCGCTTGCGTCTGCGCGAGGGGCCGATGCCCCCCGAGACCCGGGTGGGCCTGCTGCGCCAGGTGGGCGACATCCTCACGCACCTCCATGGGCGGGGCTATCTCTCCCTTGACGTCAATCCCTCCAACTTTCTCCTTGGTCCTGACGGACGGGTCAGGCTCGCCGACCTTGGCCACGCGCGCGCCCTCAGCGAGCCGCTCAAGGGCGGCCGTTATGGCGCGGACGGCTACATGGCGCCTGATGTCGCCAAGGGCGGGGCGGGCTTCTCCCCAAGGGCCGACGTGTACGGTCTCGGTGCCCTCGGGTGGTTCCTTGCCACGGGGCTTCCCCCGCCCGCCACGCCTCCGGGGCCGCCGACCGCGTGGCCGGAATCCGTGACGGCACAGGAGCGGGAGTTCCTGCAGCGCTGCCTCGCGCGCGACGCCGGGGACAGGCCCGCCACTCCGGCGCTTGCGCTTGACCTGCTCGCGCCCGCCGACAGGTAGGCGCAGCTTAGGGGCCCGCGCGGGGCCGCACCGCGGCCACCCTCACGCGCTTCGGCTCGGCCTGACCGGCCGCCGCGGAGAACAGGGGAACGTCATCGTGGAGGACGTGATCGAAGCGGACCTTCGCGGAGTCGGAGCCTTCGGATAAGATGACGCCATCGCTGCCGCCGAGGTCCCGGAGGGCATCCCACGGGGCCTCTCCCTTGCGGGTCACCACCACGGGAAGGTCCGCCCGGATGGCGATATCCTCCCGGTAGAGGCTGGCCGTCTGGAGCGAGGGCGCGAGGACCACGCGGAGGGGCTTCCGGGCCGCCTCGTCACGGCTGGCGCGCGGGGGAGGCATGGGGGCCTGGTCCGCGTCCGCGTCCTTGCCGAGATCCTGCATCCGGACGTAGCGTGCGTAGACGCCTCCGAGGGCCATGAGTTTCGCGTGGGGGCCCCGCTCCACGATGGTGCCCTTTTCGAGGACGATGATCTCGTCGGCCTGCCGGATGGTGCTCAGGCGGTGGGCGATGGCGATGACGGTCCGGTCGTGGCTTGCGCGGTCGATGGCCTCTTGGACGTAGCGTTCCGTCTCCGCGTCGAGGGCGCTCGTCGCCTCGTCGAGGATGAGGACCTCGGGGTTGACGAGGAGGGCCCGAGCGATGGCGATGCGCTGGGCCTGGCCGCCGGAGAGCCGGACGCCACGGTCCCCCACGCGGGTCTCGTAGCCTTCGTCCATGGCAAGGATGAAGTCGTGGGCAAGGGCAAGCTTTGCCGCTTCCTCCACTTCGGCATCGGTGGCGTCGAGGCGCCCGTACCGGATGTTCTCGCGCACGGTGTCGTTGAAAAGGAACGTGTCCTGGCTCACGACCGCAAGGCGCTGCCGCCACGTTGCCATCTGGAACTCCCGGAGGTCGACGCCGTCGACGAGGATGCGGCCGTCCAAGGGGTCCGAGAGGCGGGAGAGGAGGCTCACGAGGGTGCTCTTGCCCGAGCCCGAGCCGCCCACGAGGGCCACCGTCTTTCCTTTGGGGATGGTGAAGCTGACGCCCCGGAGGACCAGGGGCCCGTCCGCGTAGGCGAAGGAGACGTTCTCCAGCGTGATGCCCTGGCTGAGCCCCTCGAAGGGCCGCGGGCCGTCGATGAGGTACGTCTTGTCCTTGCGCTCCTGGAAGTGGATGAGCGCCTCCACGGCGGGGATGTCGGCCGCGATCTTCGTCTGCCGCTTGCCGAGGGACCCCATGGGGGCCATGACGCGCATCATGACGAAGAGGAACATGGTGAGGAGCACCACCCAGTCCGCGGCGCTGTTCACGAGGACGACGCTCGCGAGGATGAGGAGGACGGCAAGCAGCGTCACGTTCACGAGCGCCTGGACGGGGCCCACGGCGGCGCTGAGGCTGGACTGCTTGAAGGACATCTCCTGGAGGGCCCTGACCTCGCTCCGGAAGCGTCGGCGCGCGTGGTCCTCCCGGGCGAAGAGGCGGATGACCTTCATCGCCTGAAGGGATTCCAGGCTCGTCTGGTTCAGGCGCACGCGGGAGCGGTTGATGCGGCGGCCCAGGCGCTTGATCCAGACGCGGAAGCGCCCCACCGCCCAGAAGGAGGTGAGGGCCAGGGCCATTCCGAGGAGAGTGAGCTCCCAGGAGATGAGGAACAGCATCGCGGCCGCGGAGAGGAACTTGAGGCCCTTGCTGAGGGAGCCCAGGTATTCGTCCACGAGCTGTGCGGCGGTGCGGGGGTAGTTGTGGAGGATGGTGAAGAGGTTGGCCGTCTGCTCCTTGTGGATGAAGCGGAGGTCAACGCGGAGGAGGTCGTCGAACACCTGCTCGCGCAGGTCGCGCTCCACGAGGATCTTCATGTACCCGGTGACGCGCGACTCCGTGTAGGTGAAGATGCCGCGGAGGGCAGTCACGAGGACGAGGCCGATAGCGATGGCCTCGATCTTCTCCTGGGGGGTCATGCCCTCAAAGTAGGGCAGGAGGAACCCGAGCGGGAAGCCCTCGGGGACGCCGGAGGACCCGCCCCGCAGGGTGTCGATGAAGGGCAGGATGAGGCTGATGCTCAGGACGTCGGCGAAGACCACGCCGAGCGCCGAGAGGATGACGAAGAACAGGAGGAGGGGGTGCCGTAGGACGGCCCGGGTGGCGAAGGAGAGAAACGTGCGCCAGGGGAGGTTCTTCCCGAAGGTTTCCTCCACCTCGTCGTTTTCCTCAGCCATGGGGCTCACTGGGCACGTCCGGACCTTGCCCGCCTTGAATGCACCCACTGGCTATGTAAGGGGTTTGGATTCGCGGGAAGGGGTGACACACCTTGGCACCCCCGCTCCCGGCCTGGT
>DATMKA010000156.1:0-3080 GCA_035553595.1 Thermoplasmatota archaeon
CCCCGTTTCTGCGGCCCCCGCCGCGGTCGCCACCCCGGCTCCCGCTGCTCCCGGAGCCGCCCTTCCCTATCCCTGTCCCGAGGCGCGCGTGGGGCTCCAGAAGAACGCACGCACCGGAAACCTCACCCTCGAGCTCTCCGGCTGCCCCATGGGCACCTATTCCTATTGCCCCCAGTGCCCCATCTACGTGAGCGTCGCGGGCCTGCGCCGCCTCGTGTTCGGTTGAGCGCACCGCTTCGACGTCGAATCGGCAATGTTTAAGAAGGCACCTCATGCTTCCCGCCCATTGAGGCGGTCCCAGGTGTCACGCGCGTCCCGGTCCGTGAAGGCCCTTCTTCTCCTTGCCGCCATCGCGGCCACCCTGTTCGTGGTGGTGGGCCCCGGCATTGCCCAAGATGAGGAACTCGGCGACGTCTTCCCCTACCCCCAGGGCGTGCAGGAGGAGGCACGCTGCATGGACTGCCACACGGCCGCCATCGGCGAGCCCGTCATCCCGGTTCTCTCCGTGAACGTGCCCGAGGAAGTGGAGGCCGGCAAGCCCTTCCCCGTGCAGGTGACGGTCCTCGAGACGTGGAAGACGAAGCGCCTCATGGAACTGCAGAAGGTGTACGGCGGCGTGGACCTTTCCCAGGCGCCGAACCTCGCCTTCCCGAGCGAAACGCCCCCCTCCATCCTCGACCTCGGGGGCCAGGACACGGTGGAGGTGCCCGGCACCGGCACCTCGGTCTCCGAGCAGGCGTTCGAGATCGGCCTCGGCGCCACGGAGGTCAGCATCGTCGTCCTCCCCACCACGCAGGGCGTGGGCGCCTCCGACCTCAGCGTGTGGGTCACGAACCCCAACGGGCAGCTCTGCTTCGGCGAGTGCCCCGGCGAGGAGTCCGAGCCCGGGGACCTCGACGAGGCGGAAAACGTCGTGAAGCTCACCCCCGAAGCGCTCGCCCGCGCCGGCATCGGGCAGTGGAAGATCTACGTCAACGCGGATTTCAGCCCGCAGCCGGGCGCCCTCTTCACGCAACAGGTGGGCTACAACGCGCACGTGGAAGTGTACTACAACGCGAGCGCCGCGCCCCAGCAGCTCGTCGCAGGCCCCGAGAAGCTCCTCGCCGGCGAGCCCTACACCTTCACCATCAACCTCACGGCCTCGAACACGAAGGGCCCCCAGACGCTGCTCCTCGGCTCCGTGTTCGACATGTACTACAAGCACGACAGCAACAACCAGGACCTCGGCAGCTTCCAGGTGGTCACCACGGCCCAAGTGCTCGTGGGCGACAAGTTCGTCGGCGGCCAGGGGATCCTGCCCATCGACGTCGGCGGCACCTCCATGGGCGCCCAGATGAAGGCCTACTCCGAGGTCGTGGGCTTCGCCTCCTCCTTCCTCCTCATCCCCGCCCTCGTGATGGGCGGCACCTTCGGCAAGGGCACCGTCACGTTCTTCAACCGCGTCCTCGGCGGCGCGCGCCGCCGCGTCCTGTGGCACAACACCATGAGCTACTGGCTCCTCGGCCTCTCGCTCATCCACATGGTGCTCTTCCTCATCGAGCCCCGCTACCGCTGGGACGTGGGCATGATCTGGGGAGGCCTCAGCCTCGCGTGCATGATCGGCCTCGCCGTCACGGGCGCCCTGCAGAAAACCCTGGTGAAACGCTGGGGCTTCGGCACCTGGCGCTTCGTCCACTTCGGCCTCGGCATCCTCGTCGTGGGCACCGTGCTCCTGCACATGGGCCTCGACGGCGTGCACTTCGAGGACGTGCGCGAGTGGATGAGCGGGGCTTAGAGCGCTGCGATGACCTAGGGGCTCCGCTCGACTCCATGCGCGGTTAGCGGCCGCAGCGAAAAGGGTATACGCAGAGGACAGGGAGACGCAGGGGTCGCAGAGAACGGTGTTTAGGATCCGCAGAGGGAGCAAAGAAAGAGCGAGGCCGCACGGCGGGTTCAAGTGCGCTTCGGCTCGCGGAACTTCTGCCAAAGCAGCGCGATGCCGTAGGAGATGGCGAGAACGAGCACCGTGACGGCGAGCCCGAGGCCCGCGATGCCCCACCCGTCGAGCGCGCTGAGGTCGAAAAGGTCCCCTTCCGCAAGGGCGGGAACGGCGGCGGCAAGGCTCATGGCGCCGCGAAGCCCCGCGCGGGCCATAACGCTTCCGGATACCGCGTCGCGCCGTCCCGAACCCGCCCCGGAAATTATTCGGCCCGCGAAGATTATTTAGACCGCGGCGGCCTTTTCATGGACGGGATGCACAATGGCCACCACGGACATTCAACACTATTTCGAGACGCAGGGAATGCGCGTCGCCCTCCGGCCCACCCTCACGGGCGCCACCGGCGAGACCCACACCCCTGACCTCCTCGCCACCGGCGAAGCGGGCACCTTCTACGTCGCCGTCCACGAGACGGCCGTCGCCGCCCCCGACACCGTCCCCCTCCAGGTGGGCGCCCAGGACACCGGCGCCACGCCCGTCCTCGTGGGCCTCAAGGGCTTCACGCCCGAGGCGGAGCGCTGGGCCGCGCGCTTCGGCATCACCCTCCTCGATGCGGCGAGCCTCCAGGCCGCCCTCGCCGCCGCTCCCGCCCCTGTCGCGGCCCCCGAGCCCGCGGTGGAAGCGCCTTCCCATGCCGCCATCGTGAGCGCCCTCCTTGCCGAGCCCACGCCCGCTGAGGAGCCGCTCCAGTACGTCACCGCCACCGACTCCTGGGACCTCGCCTACGAGTTCCCCACCCACGAGGAGCTGAAGGCCCTCACGACCCCCGCCCCCGAGGCGGAGGCCGCGCCCGAGCCCGTGGCCGCCGAGGCCTACTTCGTGCCGGCCGAGGCCGCCCCCGAGGTCGTGCAGGAAGTCCTCGAGGCGCCCGCGCCCGAGGTGCCCACCATCGACCTCGGCGCCATCGTGGAGGAGGTTGCCCACATCCTCCAGGCCGTCCACGAGGAGCTCCCCGTGGAGGCCGCTCCCGAGATCACGCCCGAGGTTGTTCCCGAGCCCATCGTGGCGGAACCCGTCGCCGCGGCCGAGCCCGCGCCCGAAGTGATCGTGGAAGCTGCCCCTGAGATCCTCATTGAGGCGCTGCTTGAGGCTCCCCAGGAGA
>DATMKA010000157.1:0-8669 GCA_035553595.1 Thermoplasmatota archaeon
CAGCTGGGGCGGCTCCACCCGCCTCCCCCGCGTCGTGGGCCGCGGCCGCGCCAAGGAAATGATCTACACGGGCGCCATGATCAACGCCCAGGAGGCCCTCCGCATCGGCCTCGTGAACAAGGTCGTCCCCGACGGCGACGAGGTGCGCGCCGCCCAGGACATCGCGAAGCGCATCGCCACCAAGTCCAGCCCCGTGGCCGTGGCCGCCGCGAAGCGCGCCATCAACGTCGGCAGCGACCTCCCCATCGAGGACGCCCTCGGCGTCGAGGTCAAGGAGATGCTCGAAGTGGCCAACTCCAAGGACCTCCAGGAAGGCATCACCGCTTTCGTCGAAAAGCGCCAGCCCGTGTTCAAGGGTGAGTAAACCCGTTCCTCCGCTGCTCCGCTGCATCGCTGCATCGCGTTGATACCGGACGCCCCTGGCCCTGATCAACGCGATGCAACGAAGGAGCGATGCAGCGAAGGCCCGCTCATTTTCTCGTTGTCTTTTTCGCGGCAGGCTTCTTCGTCGCGGGTTTCTTCGCTCCCTTCTTGGCCTCACCAGCGCGCTTCGCCGCGATGGCCTTGTTCGCCCACGCCGCGAACTCGTCGGGGTTCTCGATGATGTCCTCGGGCAGTTCGTAGTACGTCTTGATGCGCTTCCCGGGAGCGTACTCGAAGGGCCCCATGCCGCGGGCCTCGAAGTCGGGCCTTGTGGCGTCGCTCACCTTGAGGTAGACGCGGCCGTCGTCCATGACGCCGAAGATGGTGCCGCCCGAGTAGAGGCCGTGGCCGCCGAACATGGGGCGGGCGCTCACGGCCTTCACGCCCCGGAGCTGGTCGAGCACGTAGTCCACGAAGGAGGGGTCGTTGGGCATGGGCGGCGCACGGGCCGGGGCGGAAATGAAGCTATCCGCGGGAGGTCGCCGGCCCCCCGGGTTTCGGTAGCGCCACTGTGTCGGGTCTCCCCGAGCTTGAAGCCCTCGAGCCGCCAACCAGGGGGCGGGCCGTCAACTCCAGGGGGGCCCCGCATGGGTGAACCGAAACCGGAGGCCCCTCGCCGGGGGCCGCGAGACGTCGTCATTGTCGGGATGTTCACCCTGCTCGCAAGCCTCGTGAACGCCTTCGTCCCCCTCCTTCTCGATGATTCGGGGACGGCGGAGGCCGCCGCGTCCCCTTCCGTGCTCACGCCCGGCCCCCTCGCGCTCCAGCTCCGTGCCCCTTCCGGCGCGGCCTGGAGCGGCTCGCCCGTGGTCGGCCGCCTCCTCCAGGGCGGCGAAGTCCTCGCGGAGGAGTGGAGCGACGCGGGGGGCCGTTGCGTCTGGGCCACCGTGCCCCCGGGAGGCTACCAGGTGGAGGTGGCGAAGCCGCCGGACCGCGCAAGCCTCGCCACGGAATGGTGGGGGCGCCTCGACCTGCAGGCGCCCTACGGGGGTGATTTCGTGCGCCGCGTCCCCGTCATGCGCACCCTGGACCCCGGCCCCGTCCCGAGGCCGCGGCTTGCCGCCGAGGTGAGCATTGTGAACCCCGCCGAGGAGCCGCGGGAGGTGTGGCTGCGCTGCGTCTGGGACGCGGACCGGACACCTCCGTTCGACGTGGTGGTGGACGTGGCCCCCGTCACGCTTCCTCCCCGGACGGCCGCCCCGTTCACGTGCGCGGCCCCGGACGGGCTGCCGGCCGGGCCTGCGTTCGAGCTCGGGTATGAGGTGCACGCCGCCTACGGGGAGGACCGAGTGACCGACAGTTGGTGGACGGGCCACCGCTACAGTCCGACCGGGCCTCCTCAGAGCCCCCTTACCCCAAGGCCTTAAGTGCTTGCATAGTGTTCCCCTGTGCCAGACACAATCACGGTCAGTCAGGAACCGTGAGAGGTGGCCTCGCCATGGTGCTCGAATTCCAGTTCACAGAGCAGCAGGAACTCTTCCGCCAGTCCGTGCGGGAGTTCATCGACCACGAGCTGCGCCCCATCATGCCCCGCGGCTTCACGGAGGGCCACGAGTTCCCGTGGGCCATCGTCCGCAAGATCCAGAAGCAGGGCCTCATGGGTGTCCCCATCCCCCGCGAGTACGGCGGCGCCGGCCTCGGCGAGGTGGGGTACTGCATCATGCTCGAGGAGATGGCCCGCCTCGACGGAGGCATTGCCACCATCGTGGGTGCCCACACCGGCATCTGCGTCGTCCCCCTGTGGCTCTTCGGCACGGAGGAGCAGCGCGAGAAGTACGTGCGCCCCCTTGCCGAGGGGAAGGCCATCGGCGCCTTCGGCCTCACCGAGCCCGAAGCGGGCTCCGACGCCGCCAACATCAAGACCACCGCCGTGAAGGACGGCGACGGGTGGCGCATCAACGGCAGCAAGATCTGGATCACGAACGGCGACGTCGCTGACTACGTGATGGTCTCCGCCGTCACCGACCCCGCGCTTGGCGCCCGGGGCGGCGTCACCACCTTCATCGTCGAGAAGAACTTCGAGGGCTTCAAGGTCGTGGGCGTGGAGGACAAGATGGGCATCCGCCTCTCCACCACCGCCGAACTCCAGTTCACGGACATGTGGGTGCCGGACTCCTGCGTCCTCGGCAACGTCGGCGAGGGCTTCATCGCTGCTCTCACCGCCCTTGACGGCGGCCGCGTCTCCCTCGGTGTGGGGAACCTCGGCGGCGCCCACGCCATTCTCAACCGCACCATCCAGTACGCGCGCGCCCGGGAGCAGTTCGGGCAGCCCATCGGCAAGCAGCAGGCCATCCAGTTCATGCTCGCCGAGTGCGCGGCAGAAATCTGGGCCGCTCGCGCCGCCTGCTACCACGCCGCCCAGGACGTGGAGAACTACTACCACATGGTGGCGCACGGCAAGAGCGTGCCGCGGCCCTACCGCGCGAAGGTGAGCCGCCAGACCGCCATGGCGAAGATCATCGGCTCCGAGACGGCGGGCCGCGTCATCGACCGCTGCCTCCAGATTTACGGCGCCCGCGGCTTCGCCGAGGGCTTCGACGACCTCGAAGCGGCCTTCCGCGACCACATCATCAACGAGATTTACGAAGGGTCGAACGAGATTCAGCGCCTCATCATCGGCCGCGAGCTCTACTCGACCGGGGAGTTCATCCTGTAAGGAGGGGACAAAGCATGGTCAACGTCGTTGTTTGCATCAAGGCGGTCCCCTCGGACCTGAACGTGGCCGTTTCCCGCCGCACCGGCGAGCCCATCCTCGAGGGCACGCGCTGGGTCATCAACAACTGGGAGAAGCGGGCCATCGCGCTCGGCATCGAGCTCGTGAAGAACCACGGCGGCGCCTGCACGGTGGTCACCATGGACGAGGAGTCCAGCAAGGTGGCCCTCCGCGAGGCCCTCGCGCTTGGCGCCGACAAGGCCGTCCTCCTCACGGACAAGAGCTTCGAGGGCGCCGACACGCTCGCCACCGCGCGCGTGCTCTCCGCCGCCCTCACGAAGCTCCGCGCCGACGTTGTGCTCACGGGCAGCCGCACGGCGGACCGCCGCAGCGCCCAGGTGGGCCCCATGGTGGCGCAGCTCCTCAACATTCCCGCCGTCACCTTCGCCGAGAGCACCGAGCTCAAGGGGAAGACGCTCCACGTGACGAAGCGCATTGGCACGAAGCTCGCCACTTACGAAGCGCCCCTCCCGTGCCTCGTGAGCGTGGGCGCCGACCGCGCCGCCCCCGCCATCGCGACGGCTTGGGGCATCTACGACGCCTACACGACGAAGGACATCATCGTGTGGAACCGCCGCGACCTCGACCTCCACGAGGACTCCGTGGGCCGCGAGGGAAGCCCCACGCGCGTGCGCCGCTTCGAGAAGGTGCAGGAGCGCAAGGGGCCCATCGAGTGCGAGTTCTTCGAGGGGGACGCCGACGACGTGGCGCGCCAGTTCGTCCGCCGCCTGAAATCCCGCGGAGGCAACATCCGTTAAGGAGGAGAGAAACATGGTTGGACCTTCCGATTACCGCGACATTCTCGTCATCTGCGAAACCCGCGGCTCCTCCCTGGCAAAGACGAGCCTTGAGGTGCTCACGAAGGCCCGCGAGCTCGCGGACCAGTTGGGCGCCCGCGTGGAAGCCCTCATCCTTGGCCCCTCCGGCGTGGAGGACCTCGCCGAGGTCGCCATCCACAACGGCGCGGACACCGCCCTCGTGGCGGAGGACGAGAGCCTCACCCTCGGCAACATCGACGCCTTCTACCAGGCCATCCTGCCCGTGGTGAAGGAGCGCAAGCCCGAGATCCTGCTTCTGTCGGCGACGGCCCTCGGCCTCGACCTTGCGCCGCGCCTTGCCGCCACCCTCGGCACGGGCGCCCTCTCGGACTCCACGAAGCTCGAGATCGATGAGACCGATCGCCTCCTCGTGGCCAAGCGCCTCACCTACGACGGCTCCGTCGAGGCCGCGGCCACCATCCCCCGCGCCCGCCCCCAGATCGCGAGCCTGCGCCCCGGCGCCATCCGGCCCGGCTACCCCGACGACTCCCGCTACGGGCGCGTCGAGAAGGTGGAAGTGCGCATCCCCCGCGGCTCCCTCAAGGTGAAGCTCGTGAGCATCGAGGACGCGCCGCCCCAGGACATTCCCCTCCCGCAGGCGGAAGTGGTGGTCACGGGCGGCATGGGTCTCGGCGGCAAGGAGGACTTCAAGCTCGCGGAGGACCTTGCGACGGCCCTCGGCGGCGCCTGGGGCGCCTCCCGCGCGGCCGTGCACTTCGGCCTCGCCCCCGAGGAGCGCCAGGTGGGCGCCACCGGCCACCACGTCGCCCCCAAGCTGTACGTGGCCCTTGGTGTGAGCGGCGCCTTCGAGCACTACCTCGGCATGCGCAAAAGCAGCCTCGTGGTCGCCGTCAACAAGGACAAGGGCGCGCCCATCTTCGGCGTGAGCCACTTCGGCCTCATCGGGGATGCGAAGGAGCTCGTGCCCAAGATTATTCAGGAGCTCAAGCGCGAATGATCGGGAGGGCCGGCAGGCCCCCCGTCTCTTTTTCTTTGCTGGTCACTCCAGCGGCAGCGCGAGGTCGGCCACGGCAAGGACGACCGTGCCGCGGGCTGCACCGGCATCCACGCACGTCCAGCGGGCGAGGCCCGTGCAGCCCCAGAAGTAGGCGTTGTCGGAGGAGGCGCTCGCGTGGGTGTCGACGCGGAAGACGTACTCGCCCGGGGCCGCGTTCGCGAACTCGATCGCCGTCGCCGACTCCTCCGCAGCCTGCCCGGGACCGCTCCAGCTCAGGTGGGCCAGGGTGGGGGCCTGGGCGCAGTAGGAGAGAAGAGCCCCCGAGAAGACGCAGCCGTGGGGGCTGCCCCTCGCGAGGAAGTGGCCAAAGAGACCCTTGGTGACCGTCACGTTCGCTTCCCCGGCCACGGTGGCGCCGAGGCCGGCGCGCTCGGCCTGCGGGAGGTCCGCGGAGAAGCCGGCGGCGGCGCGGAAGTCCCGGTCGACGAGGAGGTGGGTGTTGGTCCCCTCGCTGACGGCCTCCACCGTGACGCCCTCCGAGCCCCCCTGGTACCAGGAGACAGCCTCCGCGTCGCCCGCCGTCCAGAAAACGAAGATGAGCGTGAGAGGCTCAGTGCCGTCGTTCCAGGTGAGAAGCACAGTCTCGGACCAGCCCCCGCTTCCTCCCGTGGACCGGTAGCCCCAAGTAAACTCCCGAACTCCACCGATTTCCGCGTTCACGCCGTACGCGCTTGACCCGGACCCGAAGCCCGAGAACATGCCCTTCAGGTCCCCGGCGCCACCGTACAAGGAGAAGCTTTCGAAGAAGGGCGCGCTGGGGCTCTCGATCCGGTACCCGAAGGAGGCGGTCGCGTTGGGCGGGATCTCGACCCGTGTGGCGACCGCAAGGTGACCTCCGGTGACGCTCCCCTCGGCGAGGCGAGGCAGGTCCTCGTGGAACGCCCCCGCGGGCGCAGGCAGAGCGGAGAGGAAGATGAGGAGCGCAAGGACGAGGGTCGCGGCGTAACGGGCGGAGGACATTGGGTCTGCCTTCCGTCGGGTACACTTGGAACGGCAGATATCAAGGTTTTCCGGGAAGCCTATTCATCGCACCACCCCTTTAAGTACCGCCCAGGCGTACGCCAGGGTGATGACCGACGGATCCCTCGGAGGTGGAGACGCCCTTGACCCCCTCAATTGCTGGCCCACGGCGCTCCGCCGTCGACCCGCCGGTCCCTGACCCGGCTGCGGCCCCTGCGCCCCGCGTGATCCTGCACGTGGACGTGGACGCGTTTTTCGCGAGCGTCGAGCAGCGCGACCACCCCGAGTACCGAGGGCGCCCCCTCATCGTGGGCGCCGACCCGCAGGGTGGGAAGGGGCGCGGCGTCGTGGCCGCCGCGAGCTACGAGGCCCGTGTGTACGGGGTGCGGAGCGCGATGCCGATCAGCCAGGCCTACGCGCTCTGCCCGGATGGCGTGTACGTGCCGCCCAGGCACAAGCGGTACGCCGAGGCGAGCGCCCGCATCATGGACCTCTTGGAGCCCCAGGCGGATCTCTTCGAGATGGCCTCCATCGACGAGGCCTACATGGACGTCTCCACCCGCGTGCAGGACTTCGAGGAAGCGCGCCGCCTCGCCGAGTCGCTCCAGCACCTCGTCCGCGACCGCGAAGGCCTCTCGGTGAGCGTGGGCGTCGCGCACAACAAGTCCTGCGCGAAGGTGGCGAGCGACGCGCGAAAGCCCGGCGGAATCACCCTCATCCGGCCCGAGGAGGCCGAGGCGTACCTCGCGCCCCTCCCCGTGCGGAAGCTCTCCGGCGTGGGACCGCGCACCTCCGAGCTCCTGGAGGACTTGGGCATCCGCACCTGCGCGGAGCTTGCGAGCGCGCCCGAGCGCATCCTGTGGGAGGCCTTCGGCAAGCACGGGGCACGGGTGGCGGCCATCGCGCGCGGCATCGACCCGAGGCCCGTGGAGCCCGGCAACGAGATGAAGAGCGTGGGAACGGAGCACACCTTCCTCCGGGACGTCTCCGACAGCGACGCCGTCCTCAAGGTCACCACCGACCTCGCCCACGTGGCCCACAACGAGCTGCGCCGCGCCCACCTGCACACGCGCACCGTCACCCTGAAGATCCGGTTCGAGGACTTCACCACCTACACGCGCAGCCGCAGCCTCGCGGGCCCCGTGGCGGACCGCGCGGCGCTCGCGGAGGTGGCGCGGGACCTCGTGAGCGAGTTCCTCCCCCTCCGGAAGGCCGTGCGCCTCATCGGCGTCCGCTTCCAGAACCTGGTGAAGACGAAGGCGGGGCAGACGAGCCTGGAGACCTTCCCCGACCTCGTGGTCGAGCGAATTGGGGAAAACCCTACGCTCCCACCCGTGAAGCCCCCGGCGTGCCCCCCGAAGAGAGAATGGTTCTTCTGAAAGTGCGCCAGTGGGGCGACCGCCTCGCCCTCGTGATCCCACCCGAGGTCGCCCGCCAGGAGGGAATCCTCGCGGGGGACGTGCTCGTGGTGAAGCTCCGGAAGCGGCGCACGCGCGACCTAGAGGCCGCGCCGGCTCAACCGAGGAACTCGTAGGTTCCGTTCTTCTGCGCCACGCGGCCCTCGTCCTCGAGCTTCGCGAGGTGGGCCCGCAGGCTTTGGAGGGCGAGGCCGTAGAGCGAGGGGTCCGTGTCGTCGTAGGCCACGGGCAGCATGGCGTCCACCGTGCGGTGGCCGGACTGCACGGCGTGCAGCACCTTGCCCTCGCGCATGAGGCGGTGCTCGCGGTACTCCTCCAGCTTCCCGACGGGGTCCGTGATGGCCGCGCCGTGGGAGGGGAGCAGGATCGGAGGGTCGAGCTCCAGGATACGCTCGAGGGAATCGAGGTAGGCGCCCATGTCGCCGTCGTCATCGGGGTCGATGAGGATGGTGCTCACGGCGGAAACGAGGTCGCCGCCGATGACGGCGTTCCACCGGGAGTCCAGGAAGGCAAGGTGCCCGGGCGCGTGCCCGGGGGTGTGGATCGCCTTGAGCGTCCACGCGGCGCCCGTGGGCCCGTACTTGCCGAGCTTCACCGTGTCGCCGTCCTCCATCCAGTCGTCCACGAGGCCCTTGGGGAGGCGTTCCGCCGTCTCCGAGTGGGCCATCACGGGCGCGCCGGTGCGGTCCTTGAGCCAGCGGACGGCGCCCACGTGGTCACTGTGGTGGTGCGTGAGGAGGATGGCGGTGACCTTCTTGCCTTCCTTCGCGAGGCCCGCGAGGTGGTAATCGAGGACGGCGATGCCTTCCTGGGTTTCCGCTGCGGGGTCGATGATGACGACGTCCTTCTGGCCCACGACGAAGTAGCAGTTCGTGGTGGTGGCCGGGGGGAGCGTGCGCGTGGGCAGGGGCTCCACGTAGATGCCGGGGTGGACCTCGATGCGGAAGCGCTCGTGGTGGGGCTTCCCGTCGGTGGCGTTGAGGATCTGCGCCGCCTCCTGGGGGCCGAAGCGCGCAAGCGCCTTCAGCATCGCGAGGGTGGGCGGGGGGACCTTCATGGCGTTGCGTTCCCACCGCGCGAGGGCCTCGGCGGGGGTGATCCACTGGCCGCGCACGAGCTCGCCCCGCTCCACGTGGGGCTCCTGGTTCGGGGGCACGGGCGCGATGAAGAACTGGGTGTCGAAGCGGACGGGAGCGAAGGCGGGCGTGAGGAGGTGCCCGAAGGGGTGGAGCGCGTCGAGGTCGGGCGTCATGCCGAAGCGGCCGAGGAACACGTCGAAGGGCTTCGGGACGCGGTGGTACTCCGCGCGGGCAGCCGCG
>DATMKA010000158.1:0-5999 GCA_035553595.1 Thermoplasmatota archaeon
GGGTCGCAAGGGCTGCCGGTGCCGGTGCGAAGGCTCCGCCCCGCCGGAGGTTTTCAACGGGAAAACGGGGGCGCGGCGGGATCGCCGCGAGCGAGCACCAAGCCGCGCGGACTTCGCTCGAAGCCCGAGGATCGCGGAGGGACGTGTTGCTTTAAAAAGAAGTGGATGCGACGACGTCCAAGCTCGCGTTGAGATGAAAAACGACCTCCCAATGTCCCTATTTCGGGGGCCTTGAGGAGCAGCCTGTTCGGAAGGCCCGTGCCGCTGATGGGTGCGGTACGGGCCACCTACCCTTCACGCAAGCGCGAGCAGCCTTAGGACGATGGTAAGCGCTTCTCCCTCCGTCACCACAATCGTGACGCTCGAAACGTAGGCCGCGAGCAGGGGGCCGGGCCTGAGGATTATCCGGATGTCTGGTCACCTCCTCGGTTGGTGCGTTGCTTTCAGGCAAGATAGCGTTATGGGTAAGGTAACCGAAAGATTGACTAGTAAATCCTCAAGCTCCGTTTCCTGTGCCGTTCGCCATTGCTCCAGGCCCCCATAGGGAGTAGATTTAAGTCCTGTCCCAAGTGTGAGGGGCGGACGCGGTTGGCTCCGAAGATTCTTGTTGTGGACGATGAGCCGCCTATCGTTCAATCGACAATTTCACTCCTTGATGCGTTGGGGTATGATGCCATCGGGACGACCGATACTCAGCACGTTCCTGGCTTGGTTGAGTCCGAGCAGCCACAGGTGGTCCTCCAAGACGTGCGGATGCCTGGGCTGGACCTTGGGCCGTACGTTGCGGTGTTACGTCGTCGATGGCCTACCGTTGGCGTTGTCCTGTTTTCTGCCAGTCACGACCTGGATAGGCTCGCTCAGGAGGTAGGCGCGGATGGTTTCATCGAGAAGCCCTTCTCTCCCGAAGAATTGGTGTTCGCCCTACTCCACGCGATGAGTTCACGGGAAGGGAACCACCCACCGGGGTCTTGAGGCCGGGGAGAGGCATAGCCGGGTCCATTGGGGGTGGCTCGTTATTGCATCTGCAACGGGCGGCTTGCAACGACAAAAATCATTTTCATGGCGTCTCCCCTCTCGGCGACGGAAGATGATGCCGCGTGGCTGCGTTCTCGTGGTGGATGACGATGACGCCATCGTGGAGTCCACCGTGGCGCTTCTTCGGGCCTCAGGCATCCAGGCGGAGGGGACGACCGACCCGGCGAGTGTGCTGCCCCTGATGCGCGCGTTGAGGCCCATCGCGGTTCTACACGATTATGCGATGCCGGGGCTGGAGTGGGCTAAGCACATCGAAGCAATTCGAGCCGACCCCCTGGTGGGGGCCACCCGGATTATGTTGTTCAGCGCGGCATTCACAACCGACGAAATTGCGGTGCGCTTCCGCTTGGACGGGGTTTTGTCCAAGCCGTGCAGGCCTACCGAGTTGCTTCTTGCGGTCGCGCCGCGCCATGGGTCCTGACCGCCCCATGGGAGCCCCGTCACTACCCCTGCCACCCTCGGTGGGCCAAATTCTCGGCTGGGCTTTTTGTGCGGCATCCTTTTATCCTCCAGGTCCATCGGAGGGCCTGGGTTGCTGCTTGGAGAGACTAAATCCCGTTTTGGTGGTCGATGACGACCCCGGCGTGGTCCATTCGACCGTGCTGGTTCTCGAAGCGTTAGGGGTTCCTGCCGTGGGGCTCTCCGATGTTCAGTCCGTCCTCTCCCTCATGCGGGAGACCCGACCTGTGGCGGTGCTGCATGACTTCCAGATGCCTGGCATCGCGTGGGAGGCCCACATCGCTGCAATTCGGGCCGACCCCGCTGTGGGCAGGACCCCCATCATCATGTGTAGCGGGGCGCTGGGGGCGCGGGAGGCCGCCGCGCGACTCGGCCTGGATGGCTTCTTGGAGAAGCCCTTCAGCGTCGATGCGCTTCTCCATGAGGTTTCGCTGCGGCCCCTCTAACGTGGTGGAGGGCCTACCAAGTCAAGCGGTGGAGCGGGAAGAACTAAACCTGGCTGCCTAATTTCGGCCCTTCGTCGGGCTTGGCTGCGTGGTGCCCACCAGTTCAGGGGATGCCTTCCTGGGGTCAAGCCCGACCGCCCCCCATGTCCCTCCTCTCAACCGTTCCGTCAGCGGTGAGGGTCGAGCGCCGCAAACTGCTTGTCCCAGATGCGGTGGGCGGCGTAGGAGGCGATGAGTGCGACGGCGACCACGCCCAACTGGGTGGCCAAGATTAGAGCGTTGGGCCAGTCGGTCGGGTAAAGGGTGAAGAAGGCCAACACCACGAGCGAGAGGACGGCGAGCGTGACGAAGCCAGTGGCAAACCGCGCGATGGCGCACTTGTACCGCTCCTCCGCCTTCTTGCGGGACGTCCGGTCGCGTGTGACCTTCGCGTAGCCGACATGGCGCCCACCTGGTGTGTAGATAGGGGTGACCACGACGTCAGCCCAGAAGCAGGTGCCGTCCTTACGGAGACGCCACCCCTCGTCCTCGTGGCGACCGTTCTCCAGGGCTTTCCGGAGGTTGTGTTGGGGACGGCCTTCCCTGCGCGCCTCCTCGGGGTACATGACCTCGATGGGCTTGCCCAGGATTTCTTCCTCGCGGTAGCCCTTCAGGCGCTCGGCACCCGTATTCCACGTGCAGATGCGGCCCTCGGGGTCCAGCATGAAGATGGCGTAGTCGGGGGTCGAGCCGACCGTCAGGAGGCACCGCTGTTCGGCCTCGCGCAGGGCCTGCTCCGCCTCCTTCACGTCACTGATGTCGTCGAAGGAGAGGACGGCCCCCGTGATGTCCCCGTCGCGCTTGATGGGGGCGGCCGTCACCTCCACGGGGAAGACGGAGCCGTCGGCGCGGCGGAACACCGTCTCGTAGCCCCGTGTAGTCTTGCCTTCGGATAACGCGAGTGTGAAGGCGCAGGGCTCCTCCGCGATGGCGTTGCCTTGCTCATCCTGGTGGATGATGTCGTGGATGAATTGGCCCCGCAACTCGTCTGCCTCGTACCCGAGCATCCGCTCCCCCGCCGGGTTGATGTAGGTGAGCGCTCCCGCCGCGTCCACGCTGATGAGGCCCTCGGCGGCCTGCTCCACGATGGTGCCCTTCCGCCGGACGCGGTTCTGGGCCTCGGTGGCCAGGACGTTCGCCAGGAACGGGTCCTCGCTATGGGAGGTGGCGGCAAGGGCTGCGATGAGTTCCTCGTCCGCCATCTCCTTGATGACGGCAACGGGGTCCTCCGAATCCAGGATGCGGCGATAGTGCCGGTGGAAGCGGGTGTCTCCCATTAGCGGCCCTTCTGGCCTCTCTTGGCCTTAAACGCTCCCGGCTCACGGCTCGGTAGCCGTCTGGGCCGCCTTGCTCGACCGCACGGGTTCTCCAGGCGTGCGCCGGACCGGACGGCCTGGAGGACTGCCTCGGCGCGCTGGAGCCTTGCCGACAGTTCGGTGGCGATAAGGCGAATCTCCCGCCGGTCCTCGGCCCCCATCTTCAACAGCATCGTGACGAGCAGGCCGTCTGGCACCACACTCAGGGTGCGTTCGGGGGAGAGGCCCTCCTCGGTCGCCTGCTCCATGAGGAGCATGAACAGGGGCGACATGGCTTTGCTCCCGTCTCGATTGTGGATGAACGTTGCGGCCCTTGCACCCCTTTGTCCTGCGGGCAAGGGAACATTAAGAGCGCGCAGCTGGGGGCTGTTTGCCCGCTCGAAACCTTGCCCTAAAAGGTGAGAGAGGAAGCGGCCACCTGCGCGTCAGAATGGAACGGACCCGGAGGTTGGCTTAGACACAGGTCCGTCCCGTTGGCGGTGGCCGCTTTGCTCGCCGGGGGTAAAACGGAGGCACACCCCCGACGCTTAGGTTTAGCAACGCGTCCTTTACCTGGTTGCCGATGGTGCAACGCGGGGGCTGCAATGCTACCAGGTGAGGCGGCGGAGATGCTCGACGTGGAGGCGCGCGTTGATGAGGCTCTGTTCGGCCTCCTTGTAGTCGCGGAGGGCGTTCGCCCGTTCTGCAAGGGGGGCTTCGGCCAGGTGCTGTTCCGCGAGCCCGAAGCGCCGTTCAGCGGCTTTAAGGGAAGCAAGCGCTGCGCGCATGGCGAGCCGATGGGCTGAGTCCTCCGGGAGGCCGGGGGGAACTTGAATGGGGGGGAACGCCATGGGGCAACCGGAGTGTTCAAAGGGTCATTAAGGCTCCGCCTCTCTAAACTTGGAGTTCTCGAAACGTGGCACACTTCACCCTTCCTGCAACCGAGTGGGTGCACCGGTGGGCTCCGCCGAAGCGCCTTAAATTCGGTTCAACCTCGCCGATTAGGGCCGTTCTCGGGCCGGAACTCGGTTTGGGTTTGGGGTTCTGGGATGAGTTTGCCATTCCTCGGGGCCGGTCCGGCGACCCCCCATCGATTGCCGCGTCGGTGCGGTCCCGATTCCGAGCCGAGATCAAGAAGGGGGACTGGTTCGGCCCCTCGAACCATCGGTGCCTACCCACTTGAGAAGGGGTTGGGTATCGGACCGTCCACACCGTGCACCATCATCTCCTCCAGCGGCACGACGTCGTAGGTTTCGAGCGCGAAGGCGGGTGCATCCCACCCCAGGTCCACGTCCACGCGGACGCCGTGGAGGGTGGACTTGCCGTTCTGGAAGCAGCCCTGGTCCCTCAGGTGCCGAAGCGCGGTGTGGCTGAGGAGGAGGCGTCTGGGTTCCTTCCCGGCAGCCCTCGTGCGGTGGAGCGCCTGCTCCACCTGTCCCCGGAGGTCGCCCTCCCTCGTGTCCTCCTCTTGGACGTTCCGGAGTTCTCCCACGTCGCGTTGCTCGTTCCACCCGACGGCCTCCTCGGCGGCGTCCTCGGCGGCACGGCGCAGGACGGCGGCAACGTGGCGCGTGTCCTCTGCCGCCTGCTCGAAGCCTGCCCGTACATTCCTCAGGGGCGCTTGTCGTGCCATGAAGGAGAACAGGCGGGTCTGGGAGTCGGCAAGGTCCAAGAAGGCCTCCAGCAGGACGCCTCTGCCGTGGGCCAGGAAGGGTTGCGCGAGTTCCGGGCCGTGCGCTTCCCCTTGCCATTGGCGGGCTGCGTCTCGGGCGGCCCTTTCGGCCTCGACTATGCGGGCGGCAAGGCCCTGGAGGTCCTCGCCGCTGATGGATTCCGCTTCTCTTGCAATCAACTCATGGTAGCGGTGGTTGAGAATGGGCTCATTGAACAAGAGGAGGGCCTCCACCATCTCCTGCACGCTAATTCCCTTGCCTGTCATGCGCTGGCGTCTCCGGTTGCGGGAGCTTTTGCGCCCCGCCTGCATAGTCCTGTGGGCTCCACCGCCGGTTCAGGGCCCTCGGCGGGGAAGCAGGCGGACCCCTTCCCGTGGGGATCAGAGGATGGCGCCACCGGCCCAGCCGTGTTCCTCTCTGCAGGGAGCGTGAGCGAGCGAGGACAAACCAAAATTGGGGCCCGGGCCTCGTCGCGGCAAGACCGCAGCGAGCGTGAGCGAGCGAGGACCAAGCCGAATCGGTGCCCGGGCACCGATTCGGCGAGACCGCAGCCGAAGGGCTCCTTCGGCCCGATTTCGCACCGGAGGACGAGTCGGGCACGCGCGCGAAGCGCGCAGGCGCCGAAGGCGCCGGCCCGATTCGTCCGGAGGGGAGAAATCGGGACGGGCCCCAAGCCCTTCGGCGGCGGGCTAGCCGCGTCCACTTCGTTTGAAGCGTACCGCTGCGAAGCAGCGGTACCTGAAAAAAGAAGTGGACGCGGCGAGATTTGAACTCGCGGCCTCTCCCATGCCAAGGGAGCGATCTTCCACTGATCTACGCGCCCGAATTTTTGCTGTTTCCAGCGGCCCCAAGAATGAGGGTCGGGTATAAAACCCTTCCCAAGCGCTTGTGGCACCGGAGTGGGGAATGCCAGATTCGAACTGGCGACCCCTCCCATGTCAAGGGAGTGTTCTAACCGAGCTGAACTAATTCCCCGGTGTTTGCCCGTGTCCCGGTTGCCCGGGCGGACAGCCCCTAATTGCGCTTCCCCTATTTTACCGTTCCCTACGGGG
>DATMKA010000159.1:0-10344 GCA_035553595.1 Thermoplasmatota archaeon
CCCCTGATCACTCCCGGCCAGCTCAATGCCGCCCTACCGCGCAAGGGCCCGGGGCAGGCAAAGCCCAAGCGCATCACGCTCTTCGACGGCTACATCGACGAGCCCGCGAACTTCGGCGTGCCCCCCTACCTGAGCCCGCACGCGCGCTACCTCGCCGGCGCCGCCAAGGCCGCCCACCCCGACAACGAGGTGCGGTACCTCACCATCGACCAGTACCGCCGCGGCGAGCGCACGCAGCTCGTCCGCGACTCCGACCTCCTCGTGGTGATCGCGGGCGCCCTCGTGCCCGGGAAGTACCTCCGCGGCACCCCCATGAGCTTCCGCGAGGCCCAAGACCTCGTGAACGGGTACCCCGGCGAGACGCTCATCGCGGGCTCCAGCGCCCTCTACGGCTTCGGCCGCGGCGGCGGCCTCCCGCCCGCGGGCAAGGAGCATCTGGACAAGCTGTTCACCTTCCGGTCCCGCCTCCACGCCGACGCCCTCCTGTACGACATCCTCACGGGCGCGAGCGACGGGAAGCTCCACCAGCGCAAGCGCAGCTTCGACGAGTGGGCCGACTGGTCCCGCCGCGGCGCCTTCATCATCCGCGAGCACCCCGACTGGCCCACGCCCCTCACGCTCGAGCTGGACACGTACCACGGGTGCGTGCGGTACGTGAACGGCGGCTGCAGCTTCTGCATGGAGCCCAAGGAGGGGAAGCCCCAGTTCCGGCCCGTCGAGGACGTCGTGCAGGAAGTGGCCGAGCTTGCGCGGCACGGTGCCGTCAACTTCCGCCTCGGCGGCCAGGCCTGCTTCTACTCCTACCACGCGAAGGGCCTCGGCGAGACGCCCACGCCCGAGCCCGACCCCGTCGCCATCGAGGCGCTTCTCCGGGGCATCCATAAGGCCTGCCCGGGCCTCCACACGCTCCACCTCGACAACGTGGACCCCGCCGTGGTGGCCGCGAACCCCGAGGCGAGCCGCGAGGTCACGAAGCTCATCGTGGAGTACATGACGGACGGCAACATCGCCGCCTTCGGCCTCGAATCCGCGGACCCCGCCGTCATCGAGGCGAACAACCTCAACGCGAACTCGGAGATCGTGTTCGAGGCGGCGGCCATCCTCAACCAGTACGGCGCGGCCCAGGGCCCCAACGGGCAGCCCCGGTTCTTGCCGGGCCTCAACTTCCTCGCGGGCCTCCCCGGCGAAGGGCCCCAGACCCTCAACCTCAACAAGGCCTTCCTGAAGGAGTACGTGGCCCGCGGGCTCCTCGCGCGCCGCATCAACATCCGCAAGGTGAGCGTCGCGGGTGTCGAGGTCGAGACGGTGCAGAAGGAATTCCTCGCGTTCAAGGAGTTCGTGCGCCACGAGATCGACCAGCCGCTCCTTCGCCGCATGTACCCGCCCGGCACCGTGCTCAGGCGCGTCTACATGGAGCAGAACGAGGGCAAGACCACCTTCGGGCGCCCCATCGGCACCTACGCGATGCTCGTGGGCGTCCCCTACGAAGTGCCGCTCAACACCTTCGTGGACATCGCCATCACGGATTACGGGTACCGCAGCCTCACGGGCGTGGCGCTCCCCTTCGACGTGAACAAGGCGCCCCTGAAGGCCATGGAGAGCCTTCCCGGCGTGGGGAAGAAGCGCGCGGTCCGCCTCGTGCTCAAGCGCCCCTTCCGCAGCGCCGAGGAGGTGGCGCGCGCCCTCGACGACCCTGAGGTGGCCGCCAAGGTCACGCCCCTCCTCAGCTACACCTGACGCTCAGGTCTTCGAGAAGCGGACGCTTCCCTGGGACTCCACGGCCTCGTCGCGCACGACCACGGCGAGGCCCGTCATCTTCTGCGTGAGGCGCTGGCGGCGCTCGCGGCCCACGAAGAGCCCGATGAGGAGGTCGGGGATCAGGAGGTAGGCCTTGCCGGCGGCGTCGAGCGCGGCCTGGCCCACGGTGGGCGGGCCGCCGAGCTCCGTCACCGTTTCGAGACGCGTCGCCATCTTGCCGAGGGTGCGCCCGTCGGCAAAGGCCGTGAGGAGCCAGAAGTACAGGAACCCCGTGAAGCCCGTGACTAGCCACGCGAGGCCCTCGGGGATTCCTGCGGCCAGCGGGAGGACCACGAGCACGTTCACGACCGTGATGAGCAGGATGTCGATAAGGTAGGCGAGGACGCGGCGGCCCCAGCCCGCCACGTGGAGGACTCGGACGTCCGAGGGGGCGGTCGGGTAGCCTGGCGCCTTGGGGGGAGTCGGGAACGGTTCCACCATGCCTTCGCGGGTGCCCGCCTGTGGCCTAACACCCTCCGGCCCACCCATCGATGCCTAAGGATCGTAGGGGTTCCAAATCCGGTCCGGGTCATGCTGGGTGAGGCGCAGGTACTCGCCCAGGTCGGCGAGGAACCGGTCCGGCTCGATGCGGGAGGCCACGGCGTCGCCGCGGGCATCGAGGAGCTGCAGGCGCGGCACGAGGTCCCCGATGCCGTCGAACTCCCACACGGCGTCCGGGTGCTCCTCGATGGCGTTGAGCGTCTGCAGGAAAGGCGTGAGATCCACACGGGGCGGAAGGGGGCGGCTCACGAACTGCACCCACGTCTCGTAGCGGTAACGGAAGCCGTGGATGCGCCCATCCACGATCTCGAGGATGCGCATCCGGTCGGTGGCGGAGTTCTGCGCCCACTCGTGGAGCGGCGCGTGGGATCGGAAGACCGCGAGATCGATGTCGGGATGCTCCTCCAGGGTGGCGCGCCCCGTCTTGAGGGCGTCCCGGTCGGCCTCGATGCGGCGCCACGCTGCCCGGTAGGTGCCCTCGTAGAGCTCCAGGTTCCCGAGGACGTGGGCGACGCGCGGCAGCGCGGCCGCGTAGCCTTCCCGCAGCAGGTCGGCGAAGGTGAGCGCAAGCCAGGCGCCCCGCTCGGAGGTGATGCGGCCGAAATCGTCCGCGGTGGCGGCGGCCACGAGGTCCTCCAGGTGATCCCACGCGACCCCGGGGTTCAGGAGGGCCCACATGCCGAGAAGCCCGTCCACGTCCTCGTGGTTCACGCTCACGGCGCGGGCCTCCTCGGCCTCGGGCGCGATCTCGGGGGCGGAGAGGTAGCGGAAGCAGATCTCGGTGCTCGTGTCCGCCTTGAGCGCCTTGTGCGTTCCCGAGCCGGGCCAGTGGCTGAGCGTGAGCACGGTGGCCTCCTGCGCGGCGCCATCCACCACGACGTTCGGGGTGGTCCCCAACACCTCGTAGGGCACGTACCGGAGCGAGCGGCCGTTCTCCTTTCCCCCGGGCAAGACCATCGCTCCATCAAGGGTGCGGGACGATAAAATGGCTACGGCCCGCGCCACGAGCGGCCACCAGGGTGCAAGCCCCGCACACTTTTATAGGACGGCCCCCATCGTGCGGCCGTGATCACGCTCATCGGGACCGGCCACGTGTTCAACCTCCGTGCCCGGGTGCAGGAGGAAATCTTCCGCCGCGTCCCCTCCGTGGTCTGCCTCGAGCTCGACCCTGCCCGGTACCACGCCCTCCGCAGCCCCGACCGGGGCAAGGGGAAGGCGCCCCTCGTGTACCGCATGCTCGCCAACTTCCAGGACCGCCTCGCCGAAGGGTACGGCGTGAAGCCCGGCGACGAGATGCTTGCCGCCTCCGACGCCGCCAAGGACCTCGCCGCGAGCATCGCGCTCATCGACAAGGACGCGCAGCAGACCTTCCAGCGCCTCATGAAGGAGATGCCCTTCCGCGAGAAGTTCCGCCTCGTGGGCTCGAGCGTGGCGGGCCTCTTCATGCCCGGCAAGAGCGTGGAGGACCAGGTGAAGGAGCTCGAGCAGGACTACACGAGCTACTTCAACGTCATGGGGAAGAAGTTCCCCACCCTCAAGCGCATCCTCATCGACGAGCGGAACGAGCACATGGCGAACGCGCTCGTCCAGCTCCACGGCAGCCACCAGAACGTGGTGGCGGTCCTCGGCGACGGCCACGTGGACGGCATCCTCCAGATTCTCACGGCGAAGGGGCTCCCCGTGGAGACGGTGCGCCTCAAGGACCTCCGCACGGAACGCCCCGCCGTCGGCACGGCGACGACCGGCTTCACCGTGGAAACCTCCTGAAGCCCGCTGCACCGGAAACGCCCACGAAAGGGTAATACCGGCCTTGCACCCAACCGGTGGGGCCGGGAAGGGTTCGTCCTCCCGGGGGGTGTATCTTCAGTGGTTCGCTTCAGCGCCGGCGCCGTCGGCCTCTGCACTGTCCTCGCCATCACGCTCCCAGCTGCGGGCGAGTCCGCGTCCTACGTGGGCGGGAACGGCCTCGTCACCTTCTTCCCCGCCACGCTCTCCGCGGAGCGGGACGAGAACGTGGGCGGCGCCCGCTTCTACTTCCAGGGCGCCTCCCGGGTGGACGTCACCGTCACCGCCACGGACGGGCCCGACCCGGGCTTCAGCGCCGACTTCTACACGGCGCAGGGAGAGTACCTGGGGTCGGCGAGAGGGTGTGGAAAAAGGGAGAGCATCGGGGTGCCCCTGGAGGCCCGCGAGCTCACGGTGCTCGTGGGGGCCGCCTGGAGCGCCCTCCTCGACTGCCCCTCCGCGGGAGCCGCCGGAGAGGTCGTGGTCACGTTCCGTTAGAGCGTGTTCCGCATCTGCTCGTAGTTCAGGCGCACCTGCTCAAGGAGGCGGATGGCCTGCTCCACGTACTCGGCCTTCGCCGAGGGGCGCCCTTCGTTGCGGGCCCACTGCAGGAGGGTGGTCACGTCGTCGAGGCTCTTGTTGACGCTGAGGTTCAGCGCGTCTTCGTAAAGGGTCCGGTCGTAGTGGGTCATGGCTAAGCGCCCCGTTTCACCGCGTCGATGTCGGCGAGGTCGTCCGAGTCAAACTTGTAGGGAATGGCCGTGTTGCTCGAAAGCTTCACGAGGCCAGCAAGCGCCGCGCTCGACTCCACCGCCCAGTACATCACGGAGTTCTGGTTGGTGCTGTGGTGCGGCGTGTGGTTCGGGTCCCGGGAGAGGTGGTCCCGCTGCATGGGGATGCCGTTGTCCACGAGGCCGAGGAGGTGGCCCATCTCGTGCACGAGCACCGAGCGCTCGATGATGGTCTCAAGCGCCTTGTCCTTGGGGCCCAGGAGGCCCTCGTTCTGCTCGACGGAGGTCCGGATGCAGTTCTTGAACATCACGATGCTCGACCCGTGGTAGGCCGCGCCGAGGACGCACCCGTTCTTGCTCTCCGTCTGGAGCTTCCCGTCGAGGTACATGAAGTGCATGACGGCGGTGTCGCCCTTGTGGTAGTCCTCGCGGTATTCCCGTTCGAGGGCGTTGAGGTCGGCCACCGTGTACACGTGGGTGTCCCCGCGCTTCGGGAGGTCGCCGTGCTTGCTGAGGGTCACCTCGGTCTTGTCGAGAACCTCCCGCATCGTCGCGAGGAGGACGTTGACCGCGTCGTCGTTGGGCGCGTACCCGGGAACGTAGTCGATGACCACGTGGAGCTTCGGGTGGGGATCAGAGCGGATGTAGAGACGCGCATCGGACCCGGGGCCCGAGCGGAGGTTCTTCCCCTCGTCGCTGAAGGGGTTGATGCAGCCTGCAAGGGCCGAGGCCGTGAGCCCCAGCACGACGAGCAGGATAATCGCGCGGCTTCCAGCAACCATGAGGTCGCCCATTTTGATCCGGCGGCTTAAACCTTCTTTAATTGCTCCGCCAGGCTGCCCCCTCCCTTGATACCAGGCGGCGCCCTTTTCCGGGCGTGCACCGCCTCGCCCCGCTCCTTGCCGCCGCCCTCGTCGCGCTCGCAGGCTGCACCTTCCCCGCCTTCCCCGACCCGGGGGGCGTCCCGAACCCGGACGCCCGCGGCCCGCCGCCGCTTCCCGGCAAGAACCTCACCATCCACTTCCTCTCGGTGGGCCAGGGGGACAGCGCCCTCCTCATCACGCCCCAGGCGAAGACGCTCCTCGTGGACGCCGGCCCGAGCCCTGCCGCCGCCACCGTGATCGCCTACCTCGACCAGCTCGGCGTGGACCGGCTCGACGCCTTCGTGGCCACCCACGGGGATGCCGACCACATCGGCGCCGTGGGCCGCCGCGACCCGAACGTCCTCCTCGCCCACCCTGCAGCGGTCGTGTACGACCCCGGGTACCCCAAGACCACGCAGACCTACCGGATTTTCCTGGAGACGGTGCAGGCCACGGACGCCGAGTACCGGACGGCGGAGGACTTCAACCCGGGCGACCTGCTCCCCCTCGACCCCGCCGTCTCCATCCAATTCCTCTACCCTTACGAGGTGAACCCTCGCGGCGAACCCAACGACGAGGGCATCGTGTTGCGGGTGGCCTACGGCAACGTGAGCATCCTCCTCCCCGGGGACGCCTCGACGACCGTGGAGCGCGATCTCCTTCGCCGCCCCGTCCCCCTCGCAAGCACGCTGCTCAAGGTGGGCCACCACGGAAGCCGCGGCAGCACGAGCGCCGAATGGCTCACCGTCGTGAGCCCCCAGCTCGGCATCCTCTCGCTCGGCGAGAACAACTACGGTCACCCCCACCCCGAAACCCTCGCGCGCCTGGAGGCCGCGGGCGTCCCCAGCTACCGCACCGACGAGCACGGCACCCTCGTGTTCAGCACGGACGGCGAGACCTGGACGCTCCGCCGCGCCGACACGAACGCCACCCTCGCGCAGGGGGTGGGCCCCTGACCGCGGGAGACCGGTACGTGGTCGACCGGATCGAAGGAACCCTCGCCGTCCTCGTCCACGACGGCACGGGTGACACCCTGGACGTGCCGCTCACGCTCCTGCCTGCGGGAACACGCGGCGGCACCCACCTGCGCGTGACGCGGGCGGCGGACCGCGTGGAGATCCGCACGGACGAAGCCGGCGAGGAGGCGGCGCGGGAGGAAATCCGCTCCCTACAGGAGCGCCTCCGGGCCCGCCGCCGAGCCCCTTAGGCGTCCTCGGCGCCGCGGTCGGCCTGCAGGGGCTCCCACACCTCGCGCGCCACCGCGAGGGCGTAGAAGGCAGCCGACGCGCCGCCGAGGAGCAGGAGGCCGTGGCCCACGAAGTGGAGGAGGAGCGTGGAGGAGGCGAAGGCGAAGCGCTCGAGGGCCGCACCCACGAGGAGGCCGCCCGCGAAGACCCCTGTGTAGCGGAGTGCGGTGTAGAAGGTGTCCCGACCGATCCGGTACTGGCAGAACAGGAGGGCCACGAGGTTGATGCTGCTCATGAGGGCTCCCGACAGGAAGGCCACCCACAGGGCCATGGCGGTCTCGCCGGACTGGACGACGAGGACGAGGGGAACCACGAGGAGGTTCACGGCCGCGAGCGTGCTCTTGTACACGCCGAGGGCGCCCCCGCTGAAGTCGTGGCGCGCCGCGAGGAGGCTCCCCACGAGGCCGCCAAGGAGGGCGAGGAGGTTGAAGAAGCGGAAGGCGTCGAGGACGATCACGGAGCCGGCAACGCCCTGGCCGCTTGCGAGGGTGATGAGGTTGAAGCCGATGAGGAAGAGGGCGAGGAGGGCCAGCATCCCCGAGAGGCTCCCCGCGTAGAGGGAGGTGAAGAGGGCGACCCGCTTTGCTCCCTGGATGGTCTCCACGCCCCCGCTATCGACGCGGACGTATTGAACTCTTCGAACCCGCCGCGCCCGCGCGGCCTGGAACGCGCAACGGAAACCCTAAGCGGGGCGCCCCGCATTCAGGCGCATGCGTGTGCCCCTGGCCGCTTTCGCCCGTGTCGTGGGCGACAAGCAGGTCCTCGACCTATGGACCAACTCCCGCCTCGTCCGGGTCGAGGCCCCCTTCCTCCCCTACTGTTACACCAAGGAGCCCCTCCAGGGCGTCCCCTTCGTCAGCGAGCGGAAGGAGAAGGTGCGCCCCCTCTCCACCTTGCGCGAGGAGGAGTGGTACCGCTACGAGTTCAAGGCCACCCAGGGCGTGAGCGAGGCGAACCGCCTCGAAGCGCGGCGGCCCCTCGGCATGGCCGACAACCACGTCGCCTACACCGAGCGCGTCCTCATCGACGACCCCGAGTACTACACGAAGTACGCCAACACCGACCCGCTCAAGGTGCTCTACCTCGATATCGAGCAATACACCACGGGCAAGGGCTTCCCCACCGAGAAGGAGCCCCTCATCAGCATCGCGTGGGCCCGCGGCAACGAGGAGCCCCAGTGCATCCTCACCGGGAAGGACCTCAACGACCGCCCCATCCTGGAGGCGCTCCTGCGGGAATTCCGGGAGTACGACCCCGACGTCATCGTGGGCTACAACGTGGACGGCTACGACCTGCCCATGATTCTCCGCCGCCTCAAGTACCTGGGGATGGACGCGCGGCCCATCGCCCGCGGCGAGCGCGGCCCCGTGTACGAGGAGGAGGACGAGACGCTCATCATCGAGGGCCGCATCGTCTACGACGTCTTCGACTCCGTGAAGATGGACCAGACCCTCCACGGCATCAAGGATCTCAAGCTCAAGACTGTGGCGGAGTGGATGAAGCTCCCCTTCATCAAGGAGGACACGAGCGACACGGCCTCCCTCGTGGGCACCGATCGCCTCCGCGAGTACAACCTGAGCGACGTGCGCCTCACCCGCAACCTCAGCAACATCTACTTCAAGAACTTCGTCGCCCTCGCCGAGTTCTACAACGCGCCCCTCAACCTCGTCTTCCGCGCAACCCCCACCTTCCACACCACGATCCTGCAGGGACGCGTCTTCAAGCGCCTCGGCATCGTGAGCGACGGCAAGAACGGCGAACGCTTCGCGAGCCTCTACAGCGCGGCGGACGGCCAAGCCTTCGTGGGCGGCATCGTGGAGATTTACAAGCGCGGCCTCTTCCAGCCCGTCCACAAGGTGGACTTCTCGTCGATGTACCCGAGCATCATGGTGAGCCTCGGGTGCGGCGCCGACAACACGCGCCTCGTGAAAACCGAGCCCTACGGCCCCTTCCTCGTCACCCACGACGGCGAGAAACGCCTCTACCACATCCCCGACGAGTCCCGCAACCTCCGCCTCGTCGTGGAGATTGTGGGCCAGTCCCCCATGGCCCTCGAGCTCAAGCGCCTCCTGCAGATGCGCCTCGAGCTCAAGAAAAAGGCGAAGGTCACGGAGGACGCGGAGGAGCGCGAGCGCCTCCACGCCACCCAGAACGTGATCAAGGTGGTCCTCAACGCCGTCTACGGCATCATGGCCTCCCCCCAGGCCCGCTACGGGTCCCTGCCCGTCGCCGTGGCCACGGTCGGCATCGCGCGCCGCCTCATCCGCGTCGTCGAAGACCACCTCGGCGATGGCAAGATCGAGACGGACACCGATGGCGTCTACTCCTCGGTCCCCGTGGAGGGCGAGGCAGTCAACCGCCTGGTCGCGGGCTTCGTCGAGCGGGAGCTCGGCGCGGAGAACTTCATGCGCGTCGAGGTGGACCGCTTCAAGGCCGGCTACTTCCACGAAAAGAAGTCCTACATCCTCCTCCACGACGACGGCCGGCTGGAAAAGCACGGCATCGCCTTCAAGGGCTCAAGCCTCTGCGGCGTCTTCGACAAAACCCTCGAGCGCGTGAGCCGCGCCCTCCTCACCGGGGGCGCTGATCCTGTGGCCGTCGGGCGCGCCTGCTTCGACCTCAAGGCCTACGAACAGCAGGACTTCGTGATGCGCATCCGCCTCGGCAAGGACCCGAGCGAATACGCGAGCGGCAACGCGCTTGGCGCGCAAGTGGCGCGGGCGGCCGAGAAGCGCCTCGGCGTGAAGCCCGAGCGCGGCATGCAGCTCGAGTACATCAAAACGACCTACGGGTACGACGTGCCGACGAAGGAGACGTTCGCCCAGCTGGACACGGAGTACTACAAGGACCTGGTGAAAACGGTGCTCGAACGGCTCGACATCCCTTGGCAGCCGACGAGGCAGAAAACCCTCGCGGAATGGTTCGGCTGAGGGGCCCGCGGGGCCCGGACCCCCCTCTTCGGGGGAGAGTCCCGCTCCAAAAAGAAGATGCATCCCGACCGCGCAGACCAACTTCTTCCACCGGCGCGGCCGTTCCACGCTTTTCTCCCGCAGCCCTCCACGACTCCTCCTTCTCAATCCCTCGGTTCCACCAGGAGATTTCGCGATCGTGCGACGATTGATCCGAAGCTTCTTGGACGAGCAGGAGGGGACCGTGACCGGCAGCGGAGAACCCGGCCGGCACCGTTGGCCATCAGTTAGGAATGCTTCAGAAGCGGTTTACCTGAGTTCGGCGGAGAGTGGCATGTGGCGTTTCTGAGGAACGCCGGGAAGGAAACGAAAGCCATGAACGCAAAGAAACTGTCTGCACTTATGCTGACCAGCCTTTTCCTCCTCGTCGGGGGACTGGGCTTCGCTGCCGCCCAGAATGAGTCGGGCGACGACGCCATGGGCGGCGATGGAACAATGAACGACACTGGCG
>DATMKA010000160.1:0-8994 GCA_035553595.1 Thermoplasmatota archaeon
GTCGTCTGCGGGTACGCGTTCGAGATGAGGGCGGCCGTGGGGACGTTGAACTCGGCGGAGTAGATGCCGTCCCCGGGAACCGCGTCGGGGCCCTGGCCGTCGTCGAGCAGCGTCACGGCGGCAAGGCCCCCCAGGGGCGTGAGGTTCACGGTGACCGTCTTCACGAAGTCGCGCCCGTACTCGTGGCGCACCGCCACGGCGAGGGTGCCGAGGGCGACGCCGTCAGCGGTGATGGGGCGAGGCGTCACGGTGGCCGCCACCACACCGGGCTGGGCGGTCCACAAGGGTGTGGCTGCCAGCGCACCCATGATGGTGAGGCTCGTCTGCCCCACCAGGGTGTCGGTGGGCGCGTGGAGAATGGAGACGGTGACCCCGGTGCCTGCCCCCAGGGCGGGGTGCGCGTCCGTGAGGTTCACGCGGAGGCGTTCGCCCGGGTGCCACACGGCATCCGAGCCCCCACTGAGGGAGAGCCCCTCCGCGAGGGCCATGGTGCCGTTCACGGTTACCACCACCCGAAGCTCGCCGAGCGGGATGGAGGTGCCGGAAAGGAAGGTGAGGTTCAGGGCGCGGTCCCCCGGCGCGGCCGCCATCGTGAAGGAGCCCACGGGGGAGGTTTCGGCCGTGTCGGTGACGGTGGAGAGCACCACCACGGCGAAGCCGCCGAGGATGATGGCGGTGATCGCCACGAGCAGCGTGGTGGCCACAACCTCGCTCATGCCGCAGTCGTCCCGAAGCGCCCGTCGGGGTTGGCTCCCGCTCGGGCCACGGGGGCCAAACGGCCGGGAGCGGGGGCTGCTATCGGGCACCAGGTCGCTCTCTAGTGGGGCCCCACTATATACCCCTATGAAAAGGGCGGGAGCCGCCCGATGGCGCTCCCGCCACTCTCTGCATGGCAGCCGACTGGGGAACCCTCCACCCGAAGGTTCGTGCACGAGGCGAAAGGCTATGCTCTCCTCAAGGCGTGGCAAGCGTGGAGGCGACCCCATGTCGGGTCCAACAGGGAAGGCCATCATCGCCAGCTTGCTCGCCACGCTCATTCTACCCACCCTCGGGTACGCGGAGGGGGTTCTCGGCGGCCCGGGAGGGCTTGCGACCACGACCCCCGGATTCCTCATCGAGGAGGTCCTGCTCACCACGCCGGAAGGGGCGCCGCTCGCGCTCCGCTACCCCACAAGCCTCGCCTTCCGCGGGGGCGACCTCCTCATCGTTGAGGGCGGCCGATACGCCTTCGCCGCTCCCTTTGAACCCCACCTCGCCGAGGGACGGATCCTCGCCGTGAGCCTCGACGGTGCCTCGGGCACGGCGCGCCCCCTCGCGGAGGCCCTCGCGGACCCCGTGGGCATCGCCGTGGACGGAGCGGGCCGCATCTTCTTCACCCACTACGGCCGCATCTCGATCCTCGGGGAGGACGGCACCCTCACCGACTACACGGTGGGCCTTCCCCCCAACACGGCGGACCTCGTGTACGCCCCCGTGGATGACGGCGGCGCCGTCGGCGACCTCGTCCTGAGCACGGGCCAGGGCGACCTCATCGACGTGAACACGACCGGCGCCTACAGCCTCGCCTTCGCTCCCGACGGCACGCTCTTCAGCACCCAGGCCGCGAACGGGAGGCCCCCGGACGACCCGGGCTTTGGCGGGCGCGACTACGGCACCGACTACTCGAGCTCCATCCTCCGCCCCGCGCCCGGCATCGTGGACCCGAGCATTGTGTACGCGCGCGGCTGCCGCAACTGCTACGACCTCGCCGTGACCCCCGAGGGCGCCCTCTACGCCTCGGAGAACGTGGGCTTCTACCGCGCCCGCCTCCAGGCCGGGAGCCACCGCACCGCCCTCGAAGGGTCGAGCCTCCTCGACGCGAACCACCTCGACAGCATCGTCCTCGTCACGGAGGGCCAGGTGCGCCGCGTGGCCACCATTCTCCCCGACTCCGTGACCCTTGGCGCGGCGCCCACGGGCCTCGCCCTCGCGCCCCCCGGATTCCCCTCCCTCACGTCGAGCCGCCTCGCGGTGGCCATCTACTCAGGCATCCCCGAGTCGAGCCCCGAGGACGGGGCCGACGACCGCGGCTACGTCGCCTTCGTGGAGCCCGAGCCCGTCACGGGCGCCGGCACTGTGGTCCCGTTCCTGACGGGCCTCGACTTCCCCACGGACCTCACCTTCGGGCCTGACGGCGCGCTCTACGTCGTCGAATACTTCAGCGGGCGCCTCTTCCGCGTCACGCCCCTCGGGGGTGGCGCCTGATGCGTGTGCGCCTCATCGTGGTCCTCGTTTCGCTCCTGGCGGTCCTCGCCCTTGCGCTGGATGCCGCAAGCCGCTCCAGCGGCATCACCGGCGTCTCCACGAGCGGCTGCACCTGCCACGCGGGAAGCCCCTCCTCCCTCGTCACGCCCTCCCTCACGGGTCTTCCCGAGGAATGGACACCAGGAGAGAGCTACGACCTCACCGTCTCCTTCAGCGGGGGCCCCGGCCACGTCCCCAACCCGGGCCGCTCCGCCACGGGCGGGTTCAACCTCGCCGCCTCCGCAGGCACCCTCTCCAACGCGCCAAGCGGCGGCGCCGTCCAACTGAGCGGCGGCCAAGCCACGCACACGAGCACCGGCAACGATCAGTCGAGCTGGGTGGTGCGGTGGATCGCGCCCTCCGCGCCCTTCGGGGACGGGAACGTCCAGTTCACCCTCGCGGTGAACTCCGTGAACGGTGACGGCACCAACAGCGGCGACGCGTGGAACTCCCTCGCGGTCACCCTCCCGGGGCCCGGCGACACCACGCCGCCCGTCATCTCCAACGTGAAGGCCACCGTCGCCACCACGGGCGCCACCATCTCGTGGACCACCGACGATGCCGGCACCACCGTGGTGGACTTCGGGAAGACCGAGAGCTACGGCACCACCGTCACGGGACCGAGCGGGGTCACGAGCCACTCCGTGAACCTGCTGGGCCTCACCCCCGCGACGCTGTACCACTACCGCGTGCGTACCACGAACTCGGCCGGCCTCGAGAGCGTCTCCGAGGGGTTCACCTTCACCACCCTCGCCGACACGAGCGCGCCCAGCATCACCCTCACCCGGCCCGCGACGGCCATCTACGCGAACAACGTGGAGGTGACCACCCTCTCCCTCGTGGGACCTATCGTGATGGGAACCGTCCTCGTCGTCGAAGGCCAAGCCTCGGACAACGTTGGCGTCACCAAGGTGGAGTTCTACGTTGACGGCGTTCTCAAGGGCGACATGACCCTGGGTGCGGGCACGGTTCAGAGCGGAACGTGGCGCTTCACCTGGGACCCTTCCACCGCCAACCTGGGGAGCCACAATTTGCTCCTGCGGGCGTTGGACGGAGCCGGGAATGCGCGGTTCTCCACGATGCGGACCGTGACCGTGGTCGATCCCTGACGCGCGGGCAGGGGCTCCCGTCAGAGGAACCCGCCGATGGTGGGCGAGTCGAGGAAGTCCCCGTCGTAGAAGCGGGCCACCTCGTCCGCCACCTCCTCCGCGGACAGTTCCCGCGCGAGCGTTGGCGCGATGAGGCGTGACCGCACCACGAGGTCCACCACGATCTCGGCAAGGCGACTCGCGAGAGCCTCCCTCAGGCGCGCGCGGTACCCGTCCTCGTCCACGAGGGCGAAGGCGCTTCCCACGAACAGGTCGCGGCGGGCAAGGCGCTCCAGGTACCGGAAGAGCGCTTCCTGCACGAGGACGGGCGGCTCCTCCCACCGCGTTAGGCCTTCGATGAGGTGGAGCGAGGTGAGGCGGCCGTCGTCGTGAAGCTCCTGCACGCGCAGGCCGTCCCCCTCCGGCGCGTAGGTGAGCCACCGCGTCGCGGGGTCGAGGTAGTAGGGGCGGTGCGTCGGGTTGCGCGCGGCCCACGCCTCGAGCGCTGCCTGCAGGTGCTCCTCCAGGGGCGCGTCGTCCTTTGCGATCCGCGCGAGGGCGGTCACGCCCTTTGCGGTGAAGAGGTCGGGGCCCTGCATGAGGAGCGCGTCCACCACGGGATCGGGGTCCTCCCAGATGCCTGCCTCGCGGCAGAGCTGCTGGAACTGGCGGTGGGTCTCGCGGGCCTCCGCCTCGCGCGCCGCAAGCTCCCGCGCATCCACGTTCGCCGTCACCGAGTCCGCGTAGGCCGCGTGCAGGTTCCCGAGCGGCGCGAGGATGACGCCGCGACAGGTGTAGTTCACGTACACCTCCGTACGCCGCCCGAAGTACACGTGGAAGGGGAAGTAGCGGCACGGGTTGGGCCGCGCGTCGTACACGCTGCACTGGCGGTCCTTGTTGAGGAGAGTGCACGCCCCGCACCCGCCCTGAAGCTTCAGGGAGAGGACGCCGTTCCGCGCGGCCACTGCCTGGCCCGCGCCCGCGGCCTGGAGCTGGCGGCGCTCGGCCGTGGAGACGGCTGCCGGGAAGGTGCAGCAGAAGCCGCACCCTGGGATGCAGCTGTATGCACGGCCCGTCAGCTCCTCCAGGTTCACGGGCCCGTTACCCGGTCCCCTCGGCTAAAAAGGTTACCCACGGGCAGGGCCCATGGGTCGGTTTCAAATCCTCCCGCCCCTTTCCCGGACCCATGGACCTCCTGGGTATCCTGCGCGCCGTGGGAGGAACGGTCCTCCTGCTTTGGCTCCCGGGATACCTCTGGGTGAAGGCCGTGTTCCAGGAGCAGACGCGGAACCCCGTGGAACGCTTCGTCCTCGCCGTCCTCATCAGCGTGGCCTCCCTCACCCTGTGGCTGTTCGGTGGCAACCGCTTCCTCGGCATCCCCATCAACGCCTGGACGGCCATCACGTACTGCCTCGTGACCGCGAGCATCCCCGCCGGGATGCTCCTGTGGCGGCGCTACCGCGCGCCCAAACCCAAGGCGGAGGCCTGAGATGGCGGGCGTCACGCTCCCCCTCTGGCAGACGCTCACCCTGCTCGGCGTGTGGGTCCTGTTCTGCCTGATCCCTGGCGTGTGGGTGTATCGCCGCTGCCGCGCCGCGGGCGACCCCACGGCCACCACTTGGCTCGCCGTCACCCTTTTCGCGGGGCCCCTCGGGGTGCTTGCGTGGAAGACGGACGTGCGGGTGCAGCAGAGGCGGGCGGCGAAGGCGGGGCGGCCTTACGACCCGAACGAGCGGCTGTGAGGGGTGTGTCCTCTCTTGCGGCCCGCCTCCCGTAGGGGGCTTCAGTCGCACTTCGTGCTCCCTCGCGAGGGCGCAGGGAACACAGAGGTTCGCAGAGAAGGAAGCGCCCCCGTCAACCCCCTCTGCGAACCTCTGTGCTCGCTGCGTCCTCGCGAGTGAAGGGGCGTCAGCCCCGAGCGAAGCCCCCTACGGGCCCCACACCCCGTAAACAGGCGTCAACCATGTATAATTATGGAATTATACACGCTTCGGCAGGAGCGCCAAATTCATAGTGGAGCGTGTCCCCTTTCAGGGCGTGGCCTCCAAGTGGAAGACGCCCCTCATCGCGGCCTTCATGTGCGCCCACTGCGGGCTATCGGCCCTCGCGGTGGCTGCTGCGGCGGGCCTCGCGACGCTCCCCACCTTTTTCGGGATGAACCTGGCCTACCTGCTGCCACCCCTCCTCATCGGCGGCCTTTTCGTGTACTGGGTGCTCTGGACGGGCCGCGAGACGGAGGCCTGTCCCATGCCCGAGCACGCGGGAAAGGCCCGCTGAGGCGTCAGAACTGGGGCGGCGGCGCCTGGGGAGCCGTCGGGACGGGCGCGTACGCGGAGGCGGGCTCCTCGGGAACGATGAGGAGCGCGAGCACGTAGGCGAGCACGCCGCCAAAGAGCGCCGTGAACACGGTGAGGATCACGAACACGAGCCGCACGACGGTGGGGTCGATGCCCGCGTACTTTGCAAAACCGCCGCAGACGCCTGCCACGATGCGATCGGACCGGGACCGGTAGAGCCGCTTGACGGCCTGCTCAGACATACCCCGATCATGGGGGCCACGTGCTTTTGAGCGTTGCGGGGACCACCCCGGCAGGCTGCCAGGCTTTCCCTAAAAGCACCCCGAGGGGCGTGCGAAGGTGGGGCTAGCCCCCGGTGATCCGATGCGAATCGAGAACCGAAGCGAGATCCGCGCGCCCGTGGAACGCGTCTACGATGCCCTCACCGACCTCGACACCCTCCCTCGCCTCATCCCGGACATCCAGGAGGCCCACGTGGCCCACGTGCGCCACGGGCTCGTGGGCACCCGGCTCGACCTCACGACGCGGGAGGGGCGCCATACGCAGGGCGAGATCAAGCAGTGCCTGCCGCGCCGTTCCCTCGTGCTGGAGGACGCCCGCGGCATCCGCGAGGAGCTGAACCTGCACGGCCGCCCCGACGGGCGCACCGAGCTCGTGGAGGTGCTCACCCTTCCCGACACGCTCGCCGCCGACGGCTTCGAGGAGGAGGCGCGCACGCGCTTCCAGCAGCTTGTCCACGACATCGAGGCCGGGCGCTGACTAAACCACGATCTCGAGGTCGATCTCGTACCCGTCGTGGTCGTAGGCCACCCAGGAGTCCCACGTGTAGGGTTTCCCGATGATGATGTGGGTGTGCCCGAAGTGGCGGAACAGTTGGAGGTCCGCGTCGCTCGGGCTCGCGTTCGGCGAGGGGTGACTGTGCACCGTCCCCACGATCGTGGGATCCACGGGCAGCGAATAGAGCGGGAGAATCGCGTGACGGTCCCCGCCGAGGGTGCCGGGCACGAGGATCACCTCCGTGATCGTGTCGCCCTCGGCGCGCAGCGTCGCACCGAACTCGTTGGGGAACGCGTCCTTCCCCATGGCGGCGATGAGGTCGAGGACTTCGCCGCGGATCTTCGTGACCCGGCGGCGGGGCCGGGGCGGGGGCTCCACCTCGCCCCACTCGTTGCGGGGGCGGTCGTCCGCGCCGCCAAAGAACCGCTTGATGCCCGACCAGAAGCCCATGCGTCACCGTCCCATCGGCGTCTCGCCCATGAGGCCGAGGCGCTCCCGGAGGCGCCCGTAGAAGCCGCCGCGGTACCGGATGAACTGGGCGGCGTGGGCGCTCCGCGTCACCGACAAGGTGTCGTCCTTCGTCATCTCGGTCTCGTACTGGCCGTCCACCACGACCACCGCGTCCTTCTCGCGCTCCTTGAGGCGGATGCTCACCTCCACGTCGGGGGGCAGCACGATGGGGCGGGAGGCGAGGCGGAAGGCCGCGAGGGGCACGATCACGATGGCTTCGAGGCGCGGGTCCACGATGGGGCCGCCCGCGCTCATGCCGTAGCTCGTGCTCCCCGTGGGGGTGGACACGATGATGCCATCGGCCTTCACGGACATGAGCTCCTCCCCGTTCTGGAACACTTGGAAGCGCAGGATCTTCGCGGGGCGCGGCGTCTTCACCACCACTTCGTTCAGCGCATCGGGAAGGGCGCGGCCGCTGAGGCGCGAAGCGACGCGCATGCGATGCTCGAGGCGGTACTCGCGCTTGAGGAGGCGGTCCAGGCCGTCCACGAGTTCGATGGGCTCAATCTCGGTGAGGAACCCGAGCTCGCCGAAGTTGATGCCGAGGACCGGGGCGTTGGCGTGCTGGAGCGTCCACAGGATGGTGCCGTCGCCGCCCACCGTCACCACGGCATCCACCGCCCACCGCTCGGGGGTGAGGGAGTGGACGCGGCCCTCGGGGAACTGCTTGGCGAGGTCCGGCGGCGCGAAGATCTTCACGTCCGTGGCTTGACGGAGGTGGTCCACGACGAAGGCGGCGATGCGGGTGCGCTGCGGGTCGTCGGGCTTTGCCACGAGCCCGATGCGCTTCACGGCGCCGTCCGGGGGCGTCACCGGATCACCTTCAGGATGTCCATGGCTTCCTTCGAGTTGGCGGCAATCAGGTTCGTGCGCGGCACGAGGGAGAGGTTCATGCGCAGGTGGTCCGTCCCGTCGATGTCCATCACGAAGCCGCCCGCCTCGCGCACGATGAGGGTGCTCGCGGCGATGTCCACCACGCGAAGCTTCCGCGGTCCGTAGTAGTAGAAGTCGAGGCCGCCGTTCGCGACGAGGCACATCTCCAGGGCAGCCGCGCCGAGGGAGCGCACGTTGTAGCGCTGCGTCACGAGGGAGAGCGCCTCGGGGCGCGCCTCCTTCCCGAGGGTGGTGGCCACCACGGTGTCCACTGAGTCGAAGGGCGGGCACTGCAGGGGTTTCCCGTTGAGGGTGGCGCCCTTGCCCTTGCGGGCGAAGAACGTGTCGCCCGAGCAGAGGTTCCGGACGAGGCCCACGTCCACGTCGTCAAGGGTCTTCGACCCGAGGGCGAGGGCGATGCAGTAGAAGGGGATGCCGCGGCAGATGTTGCGGGTGCCATCGATGGGGTCCGCGACGAGGAGCCGCGAGGACCCGTTGTCCACGAAGCCGATCTCCTCCGACAGCATGTTCCAGGGGTTCCCGTGGGCCTCCAAGAGCTTCAGGAGCTCGCGCTCGGCGAGGTCGTCCACCACCTTCGTGGGCGTCCCGTCGGCACCCATGCCGTGGGTGCGCCCGAAGTCCTGGGGGTCTGCCCGCCTCACCGCCGCCTGGACGGCGTCCGCCATGGCATGCAGAAGGGCTTCCTCGTCCTGAGCCCGCATATGGGCGAGGGAAGGCGCGCCGGGGCCTTAACTCTCACTGGCAAGGAAGGGCTCAGGGGCGGAACCCGCGCTCCTCCCGGGCACGGGCCTCGCGGATCCAGCGCTCGGCGGCGTCCTCCGTCACGGAGGCGCCCTGCTCGCGGAGGGTGCGCGCGAGGTCGTGGGGGTCGCGCCGGGCAAGGTCCGCGGCGCCGTTGACGCCCCCCTGGACGAGGAGGCTCGCCTCGTCGGCCCCGAGGGTGCCAAGGCGCAGAAGGTCCGCCTGGCCCTGCCATCCCTTGGCCACTGCGAGGGGCACCTCGCAGGCCCGGGACACGTCCAAGGGGTCGGCGTGGGCAAGGTCGTCGAGGGTGAAGATGTTGAAGGACTCGAGGCGGTGGAGAACGGCGGGCCCAATTCCCTCGATCTCCAGGATCTCGGAGTCTTCCATGCTGGGGGCCGGGT
>DATMKA010000161.1:0-4383 GCA_035553595.1 Thermoplasmatota archaeon
GGCATGCTCTACTACGAGACGTGCCCCCGCGACCTCCTCGACGCCATCGCGGAGCCCTGCTGGAACCTGAAGGTCCCCAACGTGGACGGCTGCGTCTACCTCGACGCCTACGGCAACCCCTGCGTGGCCGGCGACCTCAACGACCACTACCCCTACGGGTACTGCGTCCGCGTCTTCCCCATCCACCTGACCGGCGCGGGGACCCAGAGCACCTGGCGCTGCGAGACCGCGGGCACCGACGCCGAGGTCTGCTACGGCGACACCCGCGCCCGCTACTGCGCGGCCGTCTACTACCGGGAGAGCACCGTCCTTGCCGAGTGCACCCCCATCCTCAAGGCGGCGGCCACGAGCCCCGCCCTGGGCGAGCGCGAATGCGTGGGCGGCCGCGTTGCGGGCGTCCCCCTGCCCGTGGCCTGCGCCGAGGCCGGCGCGAGCGGCGCCTGCGCCGAAGCCTACCCGCACCACGGCCCCGAGCCCATCCTGGAGCGCACCTGCGCGGGCAAGACGGAGGGCACCACGAGCTCTTACCAGTGCCAGACCATCTACAAGAACACGCGGGAGGTCTGCTACGGCACCACCTACGACGGCCGCGCCTGCGTGTACTACTGGGACTACACGGGCAGCACGGTGCCGTTCCTGACCGCCTGCACGCCCTCCGTGTGGCTCGACTAAGCCGAAAACGGGGGCGTTTCGCCCCCGTTTTGTTTCCTCTCAGCGCTTCGCCTTCTTCCCCGCCATCTTCTTCGCGGGGGCCTTCTTCTTGGCAGCCCCCTTGCGGGCGGGATCCTTCTTCGCGGCCTTCGGCGTCACAGAAAGGTCCTCCTGGGCGAGCGCGGTGAAGAAGGCGGCGCTCGTGCGGATGCCCTTGTGGAAGTTGCCGATGTCGAAGTGCTCGTTGGGCGCGTGGAGGTTCTCGGTGTGGAGGCCGAAGCCCATGAGAATGCTCGGAACGCCGAGCACCTGCTGGAACATCGCCACCACGGGAATGCTGCCGCCCTCGGCGCTGTACACGGGCTCCTTCCCGAAGCCCGCCTTCACGGCGCGGGACCCCGCGCGCATCGCGGGGTGGTCGAGGGGCACTTTCGCGCCCCAGCCGCCGCTGAGGTTGTGGACGCTCACCTGCACCGAGGGGTGCGCGCGCTCCTTCACGGTGCGCTCGAAGAGCTTCATGATCTTCTTGGGGTCCTGGCCGGGGTTGAGGCGCATGCTCACCTTGGCGTGGGCCTCGGCGGGAAGCACCGTCTTCGCGCCCGCGCCCGTGTAGCCGCCCCAGATGCCATTGATCTCGAAGGTGGGCCGCACCGTCGTGCGCTCCACCGTGGACCAGCCCTGCTCGCCCCACAGGGTCTTCACGCCAAGCTCCTTTGCATACTGGCGGTCGCTGTGGGGAAGCTTCGCGAGGGCCTTCCGCTCCGCGGAGGACACGTCCACGTCATCGTAGAAGCCGGGAATGGTGATCTTGCCCGTCTTGTTGTCCTTCATGCCGTCGAGCAGCTCCACGAGGGCCTCGATGGGGTTCTTGATGGCGCCGCCGAAGGTGCCGGAGTGCTGGTCGCCCTTCGCGCCCTTCACGTCGACCTGGTAGTACACGAGGCCGCGGAGGCTGTAGGTGATGGCGGGCGTCTTCTCGTCCCACATGGCCGTGTCGCTGATGGCCACCACGTCGGCGCGGAGCATCTCGCGGTGCATGCGCACGAAGCGCTCCAGGTTCTCGGAGCCCACTTCCTCCTCGCCCTCGATGAGGAACTTCACGTTCACGGGAAGCGCGCCCTCGGTGGCCATGAGGGCTTCCACGCCCTTGATGTGGGCGAAAATCTGCCCCTTGTCGTCCGTGGCGCCGCGAGCATAGAGCTTGCCGCCGCGCTCCGTGGGCTCGAAGGGCGGGCTCGTCCAAAGCTCCAAGGGCTCCGGCGGCTGCACGTCGTAGTGGCCGTACACGAGCACGGTGGGCTTCCCGGGCGCGTTCAACCACTCGGCATACACGAGGGGGTGGCCGCCCGTGGGCATGACCTCAACGCGCGCCATGCCCGCGCGGCGGAGGGCCTCCGCGACCCAGTTCGCGCCCCGCGTCATGTCCTCCGCGTGCTTGGGCTGCGCCGACACGCTCGGGATGCGGAGCAGTTCCTTCAGCTCCTCCAGGTGCTTTCCGCGGTTCGCGTCCAGATACTCCGAGACCTTGGGGGCGAGCATGGCCTATCCTCTCGCGAGAAACCGTCGGGGGGCGCTTAATCCTGACTGTCTTCCGGGGTGCGGGTTCCCGGCCGGAACCGCGGTGATGCGGTGTAGCGGAGGCTCACGGAGAGAGTCGGAATATCTCCGTTAACCCCCGCCTCTCCGGCCCGCCGCGGTTCCGGCCGAGCGCTGGCCCGCAACAGGAGCGCAACCCGTTCCAGCCGCTCCGCTAAGCGAAAAAGGGTGCAGAAGCGAGGGTTGGGACCCCGCCGCAGAAAAGGCGGCAGGGTCCCGGGTGTTATCCTCGGCAGTCTAAGCTAGGCTCGGTGAGAGCGCATTCCCTGCACGAGCACAACTCCCCCCTTCGGGGAGAGCTTGCACTCGCACAGTGAACGCGCTCAGAGCTCGATCTTGCCCTTGCTCATCAGGAGCTTGACGGCGTCGTCGGCCTTCTCGTCGAGCTTCTCCTCGTCGAAGAGGTTGCGCTTGACGTTGTCCTTCTGGTCCGTCACAAGAGCCTTGCGCTCGCGGTAGACGCGGTTGCGTTCCTCGCGCTGCTTGAGGACGGTCTCGCGCATCTGCACGCACTCGGCGTGGACGGCGTTGGCCTCCTCACGGGTCTTGATGTACTCCTGGTGCTTCTCGTCGGACTTCGCGTCGAGGTGGCGGAGCTCCTTGAAGAGGGGGTCCAGCTGCTCGTGGATGGACTGGCCCTGGTTGGAGAGCTCGACGACCTGCTTGTGGGCCTCGTCGGCCTTCTTGAAGAGCTCGTCGATCTTCGCGTTGATGTCGGCGATGCCCTCAAGGATCTTGCCCTGCTCGGCGGCAGCGGCGCGGGCGGCGGTGAGCTCCTTCACGACGGCCTTGATCTTTTCCATGTGCTCCTTTTCCTTCTCGGGAGTCATGGCCTGGGTCTCGTGGCGGTGCTCGAGCTCGCGGAGCTGCGTCTCGAGGGCACGGATGCCCTTGATCTGCTCGCCCTCGCCGCCGCTCTTGCGCTGGGCCTGCTTGACAGCGATAAGCTGCTTGGCCTCGGCCTGGTACATGTTGCGGGCGTCCTTGGCCTCGCGGGCAGCCTTGTTGAGGCTGTCGCGCTGGCCCTGGAGGTCCTTCATCTTCTGGACGAGCTGCGCCTTCTGGGCGTTGAGCGCGTCGCGGGCTTCGCGGGCGGCGCGGGCCTTGTCGTTGAGGCTGTTGCGCTTGTCCACGAGGGTGCGGTACTTCCGCTCGGCCTCGGAGAGCCCCTCGCGGGTGGCCGCGAATTCCTGGTCGTTCGTCACTTCGGTAGTCTGCTGTTCGTCATTCGGCATGTCGAGCCCTCGCTCCATCCACCGAGACCGGTTGGGGTACGGCGGAAGGTTCGTTCCGAGCCTTTGCCACGGCGTTTGCGATCTTCGCGGCCGATGCGGCGGCGACGAAGCCCGCGTCGATATTGACGGTGACAAGGGGGGAACAGGACTGCAGCATGGTCGAGAGGGCCGCCTCGCCCTTGCCCGCGTGGCCATAGCCCGTCGACACGGGGAGACCAATCACGGGCTTGTCCACGAGACCCGCCATCACGGGGGCAAGCGCGCCTTCGCGCCCCGCCGCCACAATGACGACATCGGCCTCGCGGGCCTTCGCCAGCTCCGGGAACAAGCGGTGGATCCCTGCAACTCCCACGTCGAAGACCGTGGTGACGTCACAACCGAGCTCCTCGGCGATGACGCGCGCCTCCATCGCCACCGGGATGTCGGCGGTGCCGGCGGCGAAAATCGCCACGCGGCCGCCGGTGCGGGGGCGGTCGAAGCCGGGGCGCGCGAGCACGAGGCAGCGCGCTTCGGGGTAGTAGTGCAGGGAGCACGGCAGGTCCCGGAATAGGGGGAGACGGGATTCCTCGAGGCGGGACACGACCACGCGCCCCCCGACCTCCACGAACTCGCGGCAGATGGCCACGAGGTGGTGATCGAGCTTGCCTTCGGCAAGGACGACCTCCGGCACGCCAGTTCGGGCCTGCCGGCTGACGTCAAGCTTCGCGATGTGTCCAACTGAGTGAACGCCCTCTCGCATAGCCGCAGCTCAGCCCCGGGTAGAGATATTCGATTTATATAGGTTGCGGTGCCTCCGTTCGGCAGCGAATCGGGCCGCCACACCTGTTTGTGAACGCCTGACACGGGCAACTTCGGGGTCGGTCGCGGACGCAGCGCGGAGAGATACCAAAACGCTATGACC
>DATMKA010000162.1:0-2365 GCA_035553595.1 Thermoplasmatota archaeon
GTCGCGGCCACGGCGGCGAACCCGCCGGGGGCGAGGAGGAGGATGACGACCAGGAGCCCGCGTGCCCATCGCATAGGGGTGCCTGTTTCGCGGGTGGTCGCGCAAGGGGTATAAGAGGCGAAGCGCGGCGCCGCGGGTCACGTGGCACGATGGAGACAGGGGGGTTGGGACGTTGGCCTCCACAGGGCCGGGGGACCCGGGCACTAGGGCCCTTGGGGACCTTGCATCCTGGCGCGGGGATTCAGGTCAGGCCCGAGGCCGGGTACGCTCCCGTTCACGCTCACGCTAACGCTCACGTGGAACGTTCAACGTTTCACGGGAGCGTGAACGGGAACGTGAACGTTAGCGTGGAAGAGGAGGGGAAAAAGAGCCGTGAATTAGCGGACATGGCCGCACAGGGTGGACGGTCAGCGACAGTGGAAAGGACCCCAAAGACCTCCTCGATCCCGCGACCCCACGAACACGCATGGTCCACGGTGAGGCTGCTCACTTCCGTGCCTGACCCGGTTCCCGTGACGAGGAGGACGGGTGCTTCCCTCCGGAAACACCCAGCATCGCCCTGCATCTCGAGGGACGAGATCTCACAGTTAGTCCTTGGCTTTCCAAAGCCCTGGGGCCGCCGCCCCCATGCCTCAGCCCCCGCGTATAGGCGATTTCGGGTAACAGGCGACGCCTGGCCGCCCGGCCTAGCCATGTCTTTCGCTTCACGTTCCCGCTTGCGCGAGAGAGTGGGCGCCCCACCGGAGGGTGGGAAGCACCCCAACTATTCTACGAAGCTACTTAATGTTTTCGGGGTCGGGCTCAGGGGAAGACGCGAAGGCGCTCCACCTTGGCGGCCACCGATTCGCACCGGGGGTCCTCGCAGCCGCCAAACAGGTGGATATCCTGGCCGAGGGCCACGGCGCCGAGGCGCTCCCGGGGGGAGGGGAGGGTGCCGGCGGCGGTGCTCACGGCGCCCGTGGCGAGCGTGTACCGCACGACGTCCTGGAGGGTGCAGGTGAGGTCAATGCAGGAGCCCGTGAGGCCTTCCCCGCCGAGCACGTAGGCGTGGCCGCTCACGAGGACGGCGGCCTGGTGGGCGCGAGCGCTCGGCAGGCGGCCCGCCTGCGCGAAGGCCCCGGTGGCGGGGTCGTAGCGGAGGATGCCGTCAAGGGGGACGCCGCGCTCGTCGAGGCCACCGAAGAGGAAGGCCTCGCGGCCGCTCCAGAGGACCGCCATGCCGCCCACGGGAAGGGTTGTGAGGGGCGCGGTGGCGAGCAGGCCCTCGGTCCGGGGCACGGGGACGAGCGTCTCCTTCAGGGGGTCGAAGCGGAGCACGGTGGCCGCCTCGGGGGCGCCACCGAACAGGAGGACCGTCTCGCCCGCGGTCACGGCCACCATGCCCTCGCGGGGCGTGGGGATGCGGGCGGTGAGGAGGTAGAGGGCGTCGGTGGCGGGGGCGTACTGGAGGACGGTGTCGAGGACGGTGCCGTTCGCGGCGAGGCCGCCAAACAGGAAGATGCACCCGCCGGGGCAGCCGGAGGCGGGGCGGTCGCGCGCATCCCACACGGCGGCCATTCCGTAGGCGGCCACGGGAAGGCGGGCCTCGCGGGCGAGGAAGGTGCCCTTCACGGGGTCGTAACGGAGGATGTGGTTCACGGGCGCGTCGAGGTCGGCCTCGAGGCCGCCAAACAGGAACACGCCGCTCGGGGTGGATACGGCGGCGGTGCCGCTCCGCGCGGCCCAGCTCCGGAGGCTCTGGGCCACGGCGGGCGCGCTCGGCGCGCTCGCGCCGTACCCGTTCGCGGCCACCACGGTGTAGGTGTAGTCGAGGTCGTAGAGGAGGTCGCGGTCCACGTGCGTTGCGCCCGAGGTGAGGTTCGCGACGAGCGCGGGCTCGCTGCCGGCGGCCTGGCGGTACACCAGGAAGCGGGTGGCGGGGGGCCCACGGGGCGCCTCCTCGGGAAGGGTCCACGTGAGGGTGATCTCGCGGCTGCGCGGCCCGCTCTCGGCCATGAGCAGGGGCACGGGCGGCGCCTTCGCCGCGTAGGGCGTGGCGCTCACGGGCGCGCTCCAGGCGCCAAGGCCGGGAGTGGTAACGGCGGCCACGCGCACCGCGACGGGCTCACCACCGGGAAGGCCACGGAGCAGGAAACGGGAGGCCCCGGAGGGGGTGACGCGCACCTGGGTGGGCGCGGCGGCGCTTCCCGCCTGGTGTTCTAAGAGGTATTCCGTGACGCTCTGACCGTCGGTGCGCTCGGGCGCGGTCCACCGCACTTCGAGAACCCCGGGTTCAGGCACAGGGGCGGCCGAGAGGCTCCGCGGCGCCGAGGCGGGCGCAGGCAGGTGGAGGCTGAGGAGGGGCGTGGGCGCGCTCTCCTCCCCC
>DATMKA010000163.1:0-12600 GCA_035553595.1 Thermoplasmatota archaeon
GCTGAAGTTCTCTCGGGCGAGGGCCACCATGGCAGCGAGGGGCGCCTCCGCGCGGGCGCGGAGGCGCCCCTCGCTGCCATGGTGGCCCTCGCCCGAGAGAACTTCAGCCGTCTCCGCCAGTTCATCGACGCCCGGGGATCGGCATGACTGCGCGGTGGCGCGAGGCGGCAACAGCCGCAGCGCCCTACGGCCTCCTCGTGGCCACCGCCCTCGCCATCACATGGCCCCTCTTCGCAGCCCCAGGCCTCCCGTACAATGTGGACATCAGCGGCTTCTTCCCGCTCTCCCCCGAGGCCTACGAGGACCGCTTCTGGCCCCTGTGGAACGAACGCGGCGGCATCAGCACCCTCCAGTTCCTTCCCGCCCTCCTCTTCGAGCTCCCGCTCCTCCTCGTGGGGCGGCTGCTCTCCTGGGACATGGCCATGCACGTGAAGGTGCGAATCCTCCTCGGCTTCGCGCTCGCGGGCTGCGGCCTCTACGCGCTCCTGCGCCACTACCTTGCCGAGCACCCTCGGGCCACGGCGCTTGCTCCGTGGGTGGTCGCGGCGCTCCCCCTCGCGCCCGCCCTCTTCTACATGGTGAACCCGTGGTCCGTCCACCGCGTGTTCCACTACTTCCTGTGGCTCGGGTACGCGCTCGCGCCCTTCGTGCTCCTCGCCTTCGAGCGCCTCGCGGCCCGCCCCTCCCTCGCGCGCGCCGCCGGGTTCGCCGCCGTTTTCGCGCTTGCCACAACGGACCCGCACAACCCGCCCAACCTGCTGCTCCTCCTCGCCCCCCTGGGGCTTCTCCGGTTCGTGCAGGCCTGGCGCCGCTCGCGGGCCGAGGCGGGCCGCCTCGCGGGCCTCACCGGGGTCGCCGCAGGCGCCTACCTCCTGCTTGGCGCCTACTGGATTCTCCCCTACGCGTACAACGCGGTCACGAACCCGAGCTTCGGGCCCACCTACGTGATGAGCACCGAGATGCTCCACACCCTCAGCCGCAACGGCGACTTCCTGTCCGCCATGCGCCTCATGCACAACTACCTCCCGCGGGCCGCGCTCGCGCCCGAAGGCGGCACGGCGCTCCTCCTGTGGGAGGTCGCGAGCTACGCTGTCCCCCTGCTCGCGCTCAACGCGCTCCTCCTGCGGCGCACCGCCACCACCTACCTGTTCGCGGCCGTGGGCGCCGCCTCCCTCGCGCTCGGCATGGGGGACACGGCGCCCTTCACCGCCCTGTACCAGTGGCTCCTCTTCGGTGCCCCATGGGGGGAATCCCTCTCCTGGCTCTTCCGCGACCCCTACCGGTGGGGCGGCTTCCAGGCCCTCGCCTACGCTGTCCTCGCCGGTTTCACGCTCCACGAGGCGGCCCTTGCCGCCGCCCGCCTGCCGCGCCTCGTGGGCCGCCTCCTCCCGCTTGCGGGGCCTGCAGGTGCCGTGGCCTGCGTGCTCCTCTTCGCCGGTCCCGCCCTCGGAGGGTACGTGGGCACTGTATTCGCTCCCGTCGTCGTTCCCGAGGAGTACGGCGCCGCAAACGCGCACCTTGCAACGCTCCCGGAGGACACGCACGTGGTCTGGATGCCGCGCATGCTCGGCGCCACCACCTGGGGCGGGGGCCGCACCCTTGCCTACTTCGATGCCACCTCGAGCGCGCGCTCGGCCCTCGGGCCCTTCCGGCCCCACACGAGCACCTACTTCAACTTCCTGGGGGATGCCACGGAGGACGCCGGGCCCATCCCGCCCTTGCTTGCGCGAGCGGGCCTCGAGTACGTGGTCTTCCACAACGACCGCAACCCCGAACGGGACGCGCGCACCCTCCACGCCCTGGAGGACGCGGGGCTCGAGCGGGTCCAGACCTTCGGCACGACCCGTGCGCCGGTGGTGGACGCATCGAGCGTCTCCCCCGCGGGCACGCCCGGCGCAAAGTACGCGCTCCACGATACGCGGGCCCTCGCGCAGACCTTTGTTCCCCTGGAGCAGAACCTCACGCGCCTCACCCTGAAGGCGGCACGCGTGGGGGAGCCCGGGCCCCTCCAGGTGGAAATCCTCAACGCAACGGGAACGCTCTTGGCCGCCCGGAACCTCACCCTCGCGCCCGGCGCCACGGAGGCGCAGGTAGATCTTGTCGGCCTTCAGGTCGAGGCCGGAACGCCCCACCTCCTCCGCCTCACGGCGCCGTCCCCCGCAAGCGACGCCGCCAACCGCTACGACGTCGTGTACGCGAAGGCCGGGGACCACCGGTACGACGTCTCCTACTACAAGGCCGACGTCTACGCGCCCGGCACCCTCGCGGTGGCCAACGACGGCAAGACGTGGAAGCCCCTCGCGGGGGACGTCTACTTCGAGCTGCGCGCCCGCGCCAGCGGCTTCATCACCCTGCTCAAGAACCCTGACCCCGTGGCCCGGTTCACGGCCTCCGCGACCACCGTCGCATCCCCCGACGGCCTCGACCTCCTCAGCCGCCTCGCGGTCCTCCCCAACGGCTCCCTCCGCGACGCGCCCGTGGTGTTCACGAGCGCCGACGCGGCGAGCCGCGCCGCCTTCGCCCGCGACGCGCGCGCCTGGCACTGGGTCACCGGCTTCGAGGAGAGCCCCCACGAGGCCGCCGTCCCCTTCCTTCCCCCGGAGAGCTTCATCGCTCCCTTCAAGGCTACCGTGTCCGCCGACGGCAAGGCCGGGTGGGCCCGCGGCACCCGCGAGTTCACCTACTACGAGTGGGGGTGGCCCCACTCGCTGCGGGCCCTCAAGCAGGAGAGTTGGGCCTTCGACGGCAACGACGGCCTCGCCTACACGAGTGCCCCCGGCGCCACCCTCGTGCTGCCCGTTCCCGAGGCGGCAGAGGCCCGCACCGTCCTCGCGCGCGTCTACCTCCACCCCCAGGGCGGCTCCCTCTCCGTTCTCGCAGGGGACAGCCCCGAGGCCCCCGTTCTCGGCGTCGTGAACACCACCGCTGGCGCGCCCGGCTTCCGCTGGGTCACGGTGGGAACGCTTCCTGCCGCGGCTCCCGCGTTGACCCTCCGCAACGACGGGGGTTTCCAGGGCGTGAACCTGCTGGCCGTCGCGACCCCGGGCAGCCTCGCGGAGGCTCACGCCAGGGCCAGCGAACGGCTCACCGAAGGCTCGCTCACGCTCCTTGCCGAGGCGGAACGCCACTTCCCCGCGGGCGCCGTTGCCGTCCCGGGCGTGGGCCGCGCCGCCCGCATCGCGAACGCAACGAACCTCCCCTTCAGTATGCCCGTCGCCGTGTCGGCCGATCTCTGGCTCCGCGTGGCCACCCCCGGGCTCCTCCCCACCGTGACGCTCGACGGAGCCGTCACTCGCGAGGCGCTGTGCGCGGCCGACTGCAACGGCACCGCGCCGTGGTACCGCCTCCCCCTCGGCAACCTGTCCGAGGGAGCGCACACGCTCACGCTCGCGCAGCCCAACGGCACCAAGTCCCCGCCCCTCCTTGACCTCCTCGCGCTCACCACGGACCGCGCCGCCCTCGGGACCGGTCGGCCTGAGGCGCCCGGAGCCACTTGGGAGCGCGTGCGCGCCACCGGATACCGGGTCCACGTGAACGCCACGGGACCCATGGTCCTCACGTTCAGCGAGCCCTACGACGCGGGCTGGGTTGCGCAGCTCCAGGACGGCCGCACCGTCCGAGCCACGCTCGCCAACGGCGTCATCACCGGGTTCCTGCTCGACCTCGACGGTCCCACCACGCTCACCGTCCGCTACGCCCCGCAGGAGTGGGCGGAGACGGGGGCCTGGATCACCGCCGCGGCGCTCCTCGCGCTCCCCCTCCTTCCCCTCCTGCCGCGCGGCGTTGCCGCCGCGCTCTCGCGTCTCCGTTCCAGGCGCGAGCGCAACCCTCTCGTTCCCACCGAAACCCCCGACTCCACCGAGGTGCCCTGACGTGCCGCCCGCCACTGCTCCCGCGCCTGCCGCCATGAAGTCCCGCGTCGCCACCTCGACGGTCCTCATGTTCGCCTCCTTCTTCGTGGCCGCCCTCTTCGATTACGCCTTCAGCGCGGGCATGACGTGGATGCTCGCCCCCGAGGACTACGGCGCCCTCTCGGTGGCCATGTCCTTCTTCCTGCTCCTGTCGTACTTCGTGGGAAGCGGCTTCCCCATGAGCCTCGCGAAGGTGCTCGCCGAACGGGAGGGCGCCTCCCGCGGCCTCATCCGGTACGCCGTCCGCGGCAACCTCGTCCTCTCCTTCCTCGTGGTTGCCCTGTTCCTCGCCCTCACCCTCGGCGGGCCCCTCTCGCCCGGCGAGCACTACGAGACGCTCCTCATCGCCGTCGCCGCCACCATCCTCCTCCTCTCGGTGGGAACCACCCTCCACTACGCGCTCCAGGGCCGCATGGCCTTCACGAGCTTCGCCCTCCTCCACGCGAGCAAGTCCGTGAGCAAGCTCCTCTTCGGCGCCCTCTTCGTCCTCCTCGGGTTCGGGGTCGCGGGCGCCCTCGGCGGCCTCGTGGTGGGCGGCATCCTCCTCATTCTTGCCGCAGCCCTCCTCCTGCGGAAGCACGCCGACGCCTTCCCGGAGGACCAGGGCCTCGAGGAGGCCGAGAAGCGGCGGTTCCTCCGCGACACCGGCGCCATCTTCCTCGGAAGCCTCGCCCTCACGCTGCTCATGAACCTCGACCTCCTCGCGGTGAAGTACCTCTCCCCCGTGGGCGAGAGCGACCGCCTGGCGGCCTACTACCAGTCGGCGAGCATTCTCGCAAAGGCCCCCTTGTGGGCCCTCATCGCGGGTCTCAGCGTGTTCTTCCCCCTCATGAGCCGCGAGGCGGCCCGGAACCCGGCGGCGGCCTCGGCGCTCCTGCGCAAGGTGCTCCGCTGGACGCTCCTTGCCCTCGCGCCCGTGGCGGTGCTCCTCGCCGCCTTCCCCGGCATCCTCATCGAAATCCTGTTTCCCCAGGCCTACCAGGCGGCAGCCCCCGCCCTCGCGGTGAGCGCCCTCGGCATGGGCGCCCTCTGCGTCTGCTTCGTCCTCACGCGCGGCCTCCAGGCCACCCACCGCGCGAGCACCCCCGGCGCCTTCCTCGCGGTGACGGCCGCCCTCCAGGTGGCGCTCCTTGTGGCCTTCATTCCGAAGTGGGGCATCCTCGGCGCGGCTGCGGCCACCTCCCTCGCGTGTCTCGCGGGCGCGCTCCTCGCCCTCGGTGCCTCGGTGCGCGCCTTCAAGCTGCGCGTGGACCCCTGGGCCGTCCTGAAGGTCACGACGGCCCTCGGGCTCCTCGCCGCCGTGGTGGCGGCCTTCGCGCCCGCAACGCGCCTCGAAGCCCTCCTGGCCGTGAGCGCGGGCCTCTTCGCCTACGCTGCAGCGCTCCTCCTGCTGGGCGTCCTCTCCCCCGAGGAGCGGCGGCGCCTCGCGCGCCTCCTCCCGGCTGGCCGCGCCCCGCGCGACGAGGCCGCGTCGCCCACCGAGGAGGCCTGACCCCCGCGTGAGCGCGTGGACGCGCCGGCTCCTCCCGCCCCTCGTCTACGCCGTCGTCACCCTCGCCATCGCGTTCCCCCTTCTCTCGGGCGGTTACCTGTTCTTCCTCGATCACGCCATGGGTCCTGAGAGCGCGGGGTACTACGCGCGCTTCCTGACGGACAACAGCGACCCTATCCAGAACAAGGGCGGCTTCGCCCTCGCGCTTGCGGCCCTCGATGCCGCGCTCCCCCTCGCGTGGGCCCAGAAGCTCCTCCTGTTCGCGCCCTTCTTCCTCGCGGGCCTCGGCATGCACCGCCTCAGCGGCCGCCTCACCCCGCTCTCCCCGGGCGTGGCCTACCTCGGCGGCCTCGTGTACGCGCTGAGCCCCTTCGCCTACGTGCGCGGCGTCGTCGGCCAGATGGGCGTCCTCTGGGCCTACGCCCTCACCCCCTGGTTCCTCGCCGCCTGGTTCCACGCGAGCGAAACGGGGTCCCGCCGCGCCCTCGCCACCGCGCTCCTCCTCTTCACCGCCACCGCGGTGTTCCAAGCCCACGGCGCGTTCCTCCTGGCGCTCCTCGTGGCCCTTCACGGGGGCCTGACTGTGGCGACTCGGAAGGAGCCGCTTGCGGCTGTCGCGAAGCGCACGGGGCTCTTTCTCGGCGGCGTCCTCGTCCTCAACGCGGCCTGGATCCTTCCCGTCCTCCTTGCGCGAGCCACGACGCTCACGGGCATCAGCGAAGCCGACCAGGCCGTCTTCGCCACCACCGCCGCGGGCCTCCCGAGCGTGGGGCTTGCGGCCCTCACCCTCGAAGGGTTCTGGCGCGGCGGCTACGCCACCTACTACGCGACGCGGCCCGCGCTCCTCGTGGTGCCCTTCCTGATCCTGTTCCTCGCCGTGCGGGGCGCCACGCCCCTGCGGGAGGACGCGCGCCGCCTCACCCTCGTCGTGGCTGCCCTCCTGGGCTTCGTGCTCGCCGTGGGCACCGCGAGCACCCTCACCGCGCCCCTGTTCCACTTCGCGTGGGACCACGTGCCCTTCTTCCGCGGCTTCCGCGACGCGCACAAGCTCCTCGCGCTCGTGGCCCTCGCTTACGGTGCCCTCGCGCCTGCCGGAGCGCAAGCCCTCCTGGAGGGGCTGCGGCGCGCGCCCGCGCCCCGTCTCCGCCCCCTTGCCTCCGTCACCGTCCTCGCGCTCCTCCTCGCAGCCCCCGTGGTCGCCGCAACCCCCCTTCTTGGGGGCTACGGGGGCCAGGTGGCAACCACGGAGTACCCCGAGGGGTGGGCCGAAGCGGAGCGCGCCACCGCGGGATGCGACGGCGCCCTCCTCGTGACGCCGTGGCACATGTACCTCGACCTCGCGTGGGTGCCCAACCGGGAGCCGCGCGTGACGAACCCCGCGAAACTCTACTTCTCGTGCCCCGCCTTCACACCCGACAACCTGGAGGTGGGCGGCATCGCCACCCAGTCGCCGGACCCCGTGAGCCGCTACGTGTCCTACTGGCTGAACGACCGCGCCCTCGCCCACGGCAACCCCGGAGGAATCCGCACCTTCGGCAACCTCCTCGCGCCCCTCAACGTCCAGTACGTCCTCGTCCTCAAGGAAGCCGACTGGCAGCCCCTCAACGCGGCCCTCGCCGCGCAACGGGACCTCCGGCTCGTGCTCGAGAACCGCGAGGTGGCGCTGTACGAGAACACGGCGCCGCGAGCCGCGTGGACTCCTGACGCGCCCGTGCTGCACGTTGAACAATGGGCGGACCTCCAAGCCGTCAGCGAAGCACGGCCCCTCGCTGGAACGCTCCTCACGACGGATCGCGGCCTCACGGGAACGTGGGCGGTGCAAGCCCCCCTGCCAGGCGTGCCTGTCGCTGCCTGGCGCCGCGACGGCGAATCGCCCCACCACCAGGGGCTTGGGTTCCTCGCGGCCTTCCCGCCCGCTGGCCCCTCCACGAGTTCCCTGCCCGAACCGGCCTCCGGGCTCGCCCTTGTGGGATGGCTGATCTCGGCCGCGGGGCTTCTTGTCGTCGCCGCTGTTCGCGTCCTCCCCCGAAGGGCCCTGGCGCGGCTTCGCCTCCCTGCCTGAGGCCTCGCAGTTGGCCCTGCGAGGAGCCGCTCCGCTCAAGGTTTGGAGACGTGAAAAAGAAGAAGGGGCCCTTTCAGGGGCCCGGGTTACTTGGCCGCGCGGGCCACGGTCTCGAGGCCGCTGATGATGTTCCAGATGAGGGTGCGGCCGTGGAGGGGGATGTTGGGGTCGTTGGCGAGCTCGTCGAGGATGTTGACGGCGCCGCTCACGCGGACGTCGAGGGCCTCGGCGTTGTTGAGGAGCATTTTCTTGGCGTTGTCCGCACCGCGGCGGATGTTGCGGGGCACGCTGTTGTCCTCAATGAGTTGATCAATGACATTGGTCAACTGCTTGAGACGGTCATCAGAAGGGGCCATGAGGGAAATTCCTCCTTGAACAGGAAGGGGTAGTACCGTAGGGTAACCACCGGGGGGCTTTGGCTCGTAGCGTGCTTCCCTCTGATAAAGCTTAGCTTCTCCAGGAGAAACCCGTTACGGATGAGGGCGCCACCGGGTTTCCCCAGGCGCCGGGCATGAGCCACCTGCCCCTTTCGGGACCAAATAGGTTGCGGCCGGACCAAAGGATGGGTCCCGCCGGTGCAAGGCATGGCACGCCGCGGAGCTACAGGTTCCTGGGTTCCGTTGCGGTGGCCGGCTCCGTCGCCGCGCCCCGGAGGCGCCGCACGGGCACGCCGCCCCAGAACTCCCCCGGGGGGATGTCGCGGTTCACGAGGCTCATCGCGCTCACGGTGGCCCCGTCGCCAATGGTGACGCCGGGAAGAATCGTGGTGTTCGCGCCAATCGTCACGTCGCGCCCGATCCGGATGGGGCCCGTGCGATACTCCTTCACGAGGTACTCGTGGCAGAGGAGGGTGCTGCTGAAGCCCACGATGCTGTTGTCCCCAATCTCGATGAGCTCGGGGTAGAAGATGTCGAAGGTGACCTCGAGACCCACGGCGGCGTGGCGGCCGACCCTCGCCCCCATCAGGCGGTAGAGCCCCCGCTTCAGCTTCAGGGAAGGGGACACGCGGGCAAGGGCCATGAGCACGTAGTTGTAGCCCACGCGAAGCGGGTTCAACCGCATCGTCCAGTGCCACAAGCTGTTGTAGGGCCCGGGCGAAGGGTAGGCGGTGAGGTCGCGGCGGCGAGGCGGGGGAGCGGGCTCGGTCACGGGGAAGCCTCCTCTTCGGGAGCGCTCGGCGCCTCGGCAGTCTTGCGGCGAAGCCCCGGGCGGCGGTAACGCAGCGTGAGGAGGCGATGGATCTCCGCCGCCTTCTCCTTGCCGATGCCCTCCACCTCCGCAAGCTGGTCCGGCTCCGCGTTCGCAAGCGCGCGCACGGTGCCGAAGTGGTCGAGGAGACGGCGCGCGAGCACGGAGCTCACGCCGGGAAGGCCCTCCACGATGTAGCGCTGCCGCTCCTCGTCGCCAAGCGCCGCCTTCTCGCCGCGAACGGCAGGAGCGCGCCGCTCGTCCCGCTGCTCGCGCTTTGCGAGGGCCGCCAGGAGGTCGGCCGTCTCCTCGGGGGAGCGCGTGGTGAGGATGGGGACGCGGAAGTCCGTGAGGAGCGACGCGATGGAGCCCCAGATGGCCTCCGGGGACATGCGGGTGGCAAACAGGCCGTCCCCCTCGATGAGCATGAGCGGGGCGCTGCAGGCCTCCCGGAGCGCCTTCACCTGCGGGAAGAGGCGCCCGTCCATCAGGGAGGCCGTGTAGTCGGTGGCGGCCTTCCGCTCCACGATGAGGCGGTCGCTCACCACGTAGTCGCCCACGGGCAACTGGTGGGGCTTCACGATGATCCCCTTCCGCGCAAGCTCCCGCACCACGGGGGACGCGAACTCGCGGTGGTCCGCCAGGATCGTGAGGGCGCCGCGGCGGTCCTCCTCCTCCTCGCGCGCGGGCTCCTGCGGCGGCGCGGGCGCCGGGGCGGCGGCAGGCCTCAGCGTCACGGTCGAGTCGGCCCCTCCAGGCTTGAACCAGGCGCGCCACTCCTCGCTCTCTTCCGAGGCGTTCACGGCGCGGAAGTACTGCTTGAGGGCCTGCACCTCGGTCTTCATCTTCTTCTCGCGGTTGCGCGACACGTGGAGGCTCGTCTCGTCCTTCGTGTCCTTCGTGACGAGAATCACGACCTTTCCCGCCTGCTTGCGCCCCGTGCGGCCGCGGCGCTGGATGCTGCGGATCTCCGAGGGGACGGGCTCGTAGAAGATCACGAGGTCCGTGGAGGGGATGTCGAGGCCCTCCTCGGCGACGCTGGTGGCGATGAGGACGTTGTGGGTGCCCGCGCGGAAGTCCGCCACCATGGCCACCTGCTCCTTCTGGCTGAGGCCCTTGTCGGACTCGCTGCGGGAGGCCTGGCCCACGAAGCGCGCGGGGCGCACGTTCTCCACCTTCGCAAGCTCGCGCGTGAGGAGCTCCGCGGTGTCGCGGTAATTCGTGAACACGATGATGCGGCTGTCCGCCTTTTCGCGAAGCTGCTGGGAGATGATGACGGCCACGCGGCGGAGCTTCGGGTGCTCGGCGCGGGACTTGTCCGCGAGCATCCGCACGTGGAGCATGCGCGGGTCCTGCAGGAGCGCCTTCGCCGCCTTCGACTCGTCGTTCTGGAGGCGCTCCAGGTACGTCTCGAAGGCGCCAAGGCCCTGGGTCTCCACGAGCTCCAGCGCGTGGGCCACCTTGAGGGCGGCCGCCTGCGCGCTGAGGGCGCTGAACCAGCGCGAGTCGGGCTGCTGCCCCGCCTCCCGGATCTTCGCCTGCAGGACGCCTGCGAGCTTGAGGAGCTCCACCTTCGTGGGCCGCCGCGACAGGACACCGAGGCCCTGGAGGTTCCCGATCTTCTCCTCGTAGATGGCCCGGAGGGTTTCCGCGATCCGTTTCAGGTTGTCCGGCATGGCCACGTGGATCCACTGCACGTTCACGTCTTGGACGTAGTCGCGGGTGTCCTCGTCGGCCTCGGTGCGCACCTCCACGCCCTCGATGCCGAGGTTCTCGCAGATCTCGCGCACCTTCTCCGGCTTGCTGCCGGGCGAGGCGGTCATGCCGACCACGAGGCCGTTGAGGCGCGTGCGCTTGTACTGGTCCGCGATGAACACGTAGGCGTAGTTCCCGGTGGCGCGGTGGGCCTCGTCGAACAGGATGAGCGTGACGTCCTTCAGGTCGATGCGTCCCGCCACCAGATCGTTCTGGATGACCTGGGGCGTGCTGCAGATGACGCGGGCGGTGCGCCAGTCGTGCTCCCGGTCCTCGGGGGGCGTCTCCCCCGTGAACACTGAGATTGGGCCCTTCAGGAAGGTGTCGCGCAGGAAGGCGGCGTGCTGCTCCACGAGGGGCTTCGTGGGCGCGAGGAACAGGATCTTGCCGGGGGCCACGGCCTCGCGGTGGGCCATCACGAGGAGCGCGATGACGGTCTTGCCCATGCCGGTGGGCAGGATCACCATGGTGTTCCGCTTGAGGCACTCCACGGCCACGGACACCTGGTAGTCGCGGCGGAGCACGGCGCCCTCCGCGATGGCGGGGTGGCTCACGTGCGTGGGGGCTCCTGTGGGTGCCGGCCCGGCCCCGCTCGCATCCATGGCGGGCGCCAACCGGCTCTCGCCCCTTTAACGTATTCCCAGGGGCACTGAACGGATTCCGAACCCGTCCGGGGTGTTGAGCTGGCGAACGGGCGAGGGGGCGCTTGTGTGGGGGCTACATATAGTCCCACGGCGCTTTTGCGGATAGACAACCCCATGGCATCGACGCGCGCCGTTTCTTTTGTCGTCGCGGTCGTGGTTGCCCTCGCGGTCCTCGCCCCCGCCGCCCTCGCGCAGGGCGACGGCACGCAGCGCTGCCGGGCGCCCCTCCTCACGGTGCCCGAGCCTCCCGGCCCCTTCGAGCCCGGGAACGCGCGCCCCTTCACCGTCATGGTGGCCAACCCCAACCCCGTCCCGGGGCAGGTGAAGCTCACCGTCCCCCAGGACGCGATGCCCCCCGGATGGAGCGCCATCGTGGGCGAATCCGCCCGCGCCGTCTCCCCCGGCGGCGAGGCCTCCTTCACCGTCACCGTCGCCGCCCCCGCCCGCGGCGTGGGCCAGGAGGCGGGGGACGTCAAGCTCACGGCCTCCATGGCCTGCCAGACGGAGCCCATCGCCACCCAGTCCATTCCCACCACCCACACCCTCCACGTGGAGCTCGCCGTCTTCGGCCTCGCCTGGGTCCTGTGGGGCCTCGGCCTCGCCGCCGCCGTCGCGGGCGCCATCGTCCTCATGGTGGTCCGCGGCCGCCGCCGCAGCGTCCACCTGCGGTGCGAGGCGGGCACGAAACCCGTGCCCCCCGGGGATGCCGCAAGCTTCCCGCTTCTCGTGGAGAACCACACCCCCGAGCGCCTGAAGGCGCACCTCACGGTGCGCGTCCACGGGGCCGGCTGGTCCGCCTTCCTCGCCGTGGACGAGGTGGACCTCGATGCCGGCGAGGCCGTGGAGCTGTGGGCAAGCCTCCGCGCCCCCGCCGAGGCTGCCGCCGGCGCCGAAGGCCGCGCCACGGTGACGGCCGCCCGGGTAGACCGCCCCAGGGACCGCGCCACGGTGACCCTGAAGGGCCGCGTGGCGCCCGCCGCCGAGACCCCGGCCGCCCCTGCGGCCCAGATCTGACGGCGCGCCGCGTTATCCGAACCTTTATGGCCCGCCCCGTGGGTCCCCGCTTGACCCGGATGCACGCCCGCTCCGCTCTACTTCTGGCTGTGCCCCTGCTGCTGGCGATTGCCATCGCAGCCCCCGCCCTCGCCCAGGTGCCGCTGCCGGCAGGCCAGAACCCCTGCGGCGCCCTCACGGTGCGCGCAGGCCAGACGGAGGGCGCCTTCACGCCGGGCGAGCGCATCGACTTCACCGTGGCCGTCCGCATCGCGCAGGGCAACGGCCTCGACGCCGACGTCCGCCTCACCCCGCAGCTCCCCTCCGGGTGGCGCGCGGACCCCCCGAACCTGAGCTTCGCCGCCGTCACCACCCAGGAGCAGAGCGCCACCTTCAGCGTCACGGCCCCCGGCGACCTCGCGGCGAACGCGCCGCCCCAGACCCTCACGATCACCTCCGTGTACTCCTGCAACGCGAACCTACCGCAGACGCGGCAGCCCGTGCAGCAGAACGTTCCCGGCCCCCAGACGAGCATCACCCTGAAGGCCCGCGCCC
>DATMKA010000164.1:0-5691 GCA_035553595.1 Thermoplasmatota archaeon
TGAAGCGGCCTTCAAAAAGGCCGCTTCATTTCGCACGGGTGGCCTTCGGCCACCAGGTCTGCGCAAAACGTTTGACCGAGGACCCGGCTTCCCACCCTACCGCGGGGGTGCCCGAGTCCGGCGGCCTTCAAAAAGGCCGCTTCATTTCGCACGGGTGGCCTTCGGCCACCAGGTCTGCGCAAAACGTTTGACCGAGGACCCGGCTTCCCAGGACACCGCGGGGGTGCCCTAGCCCGGTTAATGGGGTGGGACTTAGGATCCCATGACGCAGGTCTTCGCCGGTTCGAATCCGGCCCCCCGCACTCGGCCTTCAAAAAGGCCGCTTCATTTGTACTGGCGCGCCCGCAGGCGCACCAGGGAGGCGGTACCCTTGCGCCTCCATCGGTGCTGGCCCCCGCGGTTTTCGTGAGAAAAAATTCTCATGTCGCGACCTAGCGCGCCCGCACCTGCTTCACAATGCTCCCGCACACATCGCAGTCGGGCCGCGCCGTCGGATACACGCGCTTGCACCCCGCGCACCGGTACACCCAGGCGTGGTGGCGTTCCTCGGTGATGCCGCGCTGGGCCATGGCGCGGAAGGGGATGCCGAGGCGGCGGGCGACGTTCTGGATGCGGTAGTCGTCCGTGAGGAGGGTCGCCTTGCGCTCGAGGCCGAGGGCGAGGACGGTGAGGTCCACCTCGCTCATGCGGGGAAGGTCCCCGGTGGCTTGTGCGGCCTCCCGGGCCTGCCGGAGGGCCCCCGCGGGGGCTTGGACGACCTTGGCGCCGGCCTCGATCAGGAAGTCGAGGGCTCGCCGCGTGGGGCCCTCGATAGCGATCTCGCCGAGGACCCCCTCTGGGATGTAGAGCGTCCCCAGGGAGGGGGAAGGGGGGGTGCCGGCGAGAATGGCCGAGGTGTCGAGGACGTACGCATCCACGAGGGGGTGGAGAGGCGTTTCGGGCTTTGAGGGTGCCGGGGGAGGCCGAGAGGTGGCCCCCCACCCCCTTCGGGCCTCAGAGGGCCCTTTCCGGGCCTCTCAGGGGCCGTTCCTGGCGGCCTTACGCGTGTGCGCGCGCTTACGCGCGCAACGCTTAAAAAGCAGGTCGGCGATGTGGGGGGCATGCGGTTCCGGAGGCAGGTTAGCTTCCGGGATCCCCTCCTTGAGGTCTCCCAATGACATCTCCTCCCGAGCAGGCAACGGACTACGGCGCATCGGCGATCCAGGTCCTCGAAGGCCTCGCCGCCGTCCGGAAGCGCCCCGGCATGTACATCGGCTCCACCGATGCCCGCGGCCTCCACCACCTTGTTTACGAAGTCACGGACAACTCCATCGACGAGGCCCTCGCGGGCCACTGCAGCGAGATCGTGGTCACGCTCCACAGCGACGGGTCCTGCAGCGTCGTCGACAACGGTCGTGGCATCCCCTTCGACATCCACCCCAAGTACGGGATTCCCGCCATCGAAGTGATCATGACGAAGCTCCACTCCGGTGGCAAGTTCGATCACAAGTCCTACAAGGTGTCCGGTGGTCTCCACGGCGTGGGCGTCTCCGTCGTGAACGCCCTCAGCACGTGGCTCGACGTCCGCTCCTGGCGCCAGGACCGCGGCTGGTTCATGCGCTTTGAGCGCGGCAACCCCGTCCGCAGCGAAGGCATCGACAAGCCCGGTCCCATCACGGGCCGCACGGGCACGGTCGTGCGCTTCCAGCCCGACCCCGAGATTTTCAACACCACCGCCTTCGAGTACGACACCCTCGCCACGCGCCTGCGCGAGCTGGCCTTCCTCAACAAGGGCCTCCGCATCATCATCCGCGAGGAGTCCACGAGCCGCGAGGAGACCTTCCACTTCACGGGCGGCACCATCGAGTTCGTCAAGTGGCTCAACCGCGGCAAGGTCCCCCTCCACCCCGAGGTCATCTACCTCGAGACCGAGAAGGAGAACGTGCAGGTCGAAGTCTCGCTCCAGTGGACGGACGCCTACACGGAGAGCCTGTTCACCTTCGTCAACAACATCAACACCCATGAGGGCGGCACCCACGCCGTGGGTTTCAAGGCCGCACTCACCCGCGTCCTCAACAAGTATGGGCGCGAGCGCAAAATCCTCAAGGAGAACGATGAGGACCTCACTGGTGACGACTCCCGCGAAGGCCTCACGGCCATCCTCAGCGTGAAGGTCCCGGATCCCCAGTTCGAGGGTCAGACGAAGACGAAGCTCGGCAACTCCGAGGTCCGCGGCATCGTGGACGCGGCCGTGGCCGAGCGCCTCGGCACCTTCTTCGAGGAGAACCCCAAGGTTGTCCAGATCATCGTTGAGAAGGCGCTGCAGGCGCAGCGCGCCCGCGAGGCCGCCCGCAAGGCCCGCGAGCTCACGCGCCGCAAGGGCCTCCTCGACGGCGCCGGGCTCCCCGGCAAGCTCGCCGACTGCGCAAGCCGCGACCCCACCCAGTCCGAGCTGTTCCTCGTCGAAGGTGACTCTGCCGGCGGCTCCGCCAAGCAGGGCCGCTTCCGCGAGTTCCAGGCCATCCTCCCCCTTCGTGGCAAGATCCTGAACGTGGAGAAGAGCCGCCTCGACAAGATCCTGAAGAACAACGAAGTTCTCGCCATCATCACGGCCGTGGGCACGGGCATCGGCGAGGAGTTCGACATCAAGAAGGCGCGCTACCACAAGATCGTGATCATGACCGATGCGGACGTCGACGGCGCCCACATCCGGACCCTGCTCCTCACCTTCTTCTACCGCTACATGCGGCCCCTCATCGAGAGCGGGTACGTGTACATCGCGCAGCCCCCGCTCTACAAGATCACGAAGAACCGTGTCGCCCGGTACGCGTACACCGACGCGGAGAAGGACCAGATCCTCGCGGGCTTCGGCGGCACCCAGGGCGTGGCCATCCAGCGCTACAAGGGTCTTGGTGAAATGAACCCCGAGCAGCTCAAGGAGACCACCATGGACCCCGAGCACCGCACCCTCCTGCGCGTGACCGTCGAGGACGCCGTGCGCGCGGACTCCCTGTTCAGCATCCTCATGGGCGACGCGGTGGAGCCCCGCCGCCAGTTCATCCAGGAGAACGCGAAGTACGTGAAATCCCTCGACATCTAAGGAGGTGACTCGGAATGGTTACAGAAAACACTCACGGCACCGTGCTTCCCCGCCCCATCGAGGCGGAGATGCGTTCCTCCTACATCGACTACTCCATGAGCGTCATCGTGGGGCGCGCCCTCCCGGACGTCCGCGACGGCCTCAAACCCGTCCACCGCCGCATCCTGTACGCGATGGGCGACATGGGCCTCACGCCCGACAAGGCCTACCGCAAGTCGGCCCTCGTGGTCGGCGACGCCATGGGTAAGTACCATCCCCACGGCGACTCCGCCATCTACGACACCCTCGTGCGCATGGCCCAGGACTTCAGCCTGCGCTACCCCCTCATTGACGGGCAGGGCAACTTCGGCAGCATCGACGGCGACTCCGCTGCCGCCATGCGTTACACCGAAGCCCGCCTCTCCCGCCTCGCGGTGGAGCTTCTCGAGGACATCGACGAGGAGACCGTCGATTTCGTGGACAACTACGATGCCTCCCGCAAGGAGCCGAGCGTCCTCCCGAGCAAGATTCCGAACCTCCTCCTCAACGGGAGCGCCGGTATCGCCGTCGGTATGGCCACGAACGTTCCCCCGCACCAGCTTGGTGAAGTGGTGGACGGCATCCGCGCCCTCATCGCGAACCCCGACGTGACGGCGGCGGAGCTTCTCCAGTTCATTCCGGGCCCGGACTTCCCCACGGGCGGCATCATCTACGGCCGCCAGGGCATCGTGGATGCCTACACGACCGGCCGCGGCATCATCAAGGTGCGCGCGAAGGCCGACATCGAGGAGACGGAGAAGCACGGGAACCGCATCATCGTCACCGAAATCCCCTACATGGTGAACAAGGCGAACCTCCAGCAGGCCATCGTCGAGCTCATCCGGGAGAAGAAGATCGAGGGCATCCGCGACATCCGTGACGAGTCCAACCACGAGGGCATGCGTCTCATCTTCGAGCTCAAGCGCGACGCGAACCCCGAGGTCGTGCTCAACAACCTGTACAAGCACTCCCAGCTGGAGTCGAGCTTCGGCATCCTCAACCTCGCGGTCGTGAACGGCGAGCCCGTGGTCCTCACCCTGAAGGGGATGATGCAGCAGTACCTCGACCACCGCGTCGACGTCGTGACGCGCCGCACCCGCTTCCGTCTCAAGAAGGCGGAGGCCCGCCGCCACATCGTGGAAGGTCTCCTCCGCACCGTGGACCAGGTGGACCGCGTCATCGAGCTCATCCGCGCAAGCCGCGACGCCGCCGAGGCCAGGGAGCGCCTCATGGGCATCGACTTCGCCGAGGCCCGCATCGCGGTCCCCGGCCACGAGCCTCTGTTCATTCCCGCCGGGCGCATGAGCGAGGAGCAGGTGAAGGCCATCCTCGAGATGCGCCTCAGCAAGCTCACGGGCCTCGAGATCGAGAGCCTCGGGGGCGAGCTCACGGAGCTCCGCGCCTCCATCCGCCGCTTCAACGAGATTCTCGCCGACCGCGCCGAGGTGCTCAAGATCATCGACGCCGAGCTGGCGGAAATGAAGGAGAAGTACAACGACAAGCGCCGCACGGAGATCCGGGCGGATGCCGGCGAGATCAACATGGAGGACCTCATCCCCGACGAGCACGTGGTCATCAGCATCACGAACGACGGGTACATCAAGCGCATCCCCCTCGACGCCTACCGCACCCAGAAGCGCGGCGGCAAGGGCCTGCAGGGCATGGCCACGAAGGAGGAGGACTTCGTGGTGGACCTCTTCACCACCACCACGCACCGGTACGTCCTGTTCTTCACGAACGTGGGCAAGGTGTACTGGCTCAAGGGCTGGCAGATCCCGGAGGGCACGCGCCAGTCCAAGGGCAAGGCCATCGTGAACCTCCTCGAAGGCCTCGAGAAGGGCGAGCGCATCCAGGCCGCCATCCCCGTCAAGGAGTTCAAGGAGGACCACTACCTCTTCTTCGCCACCCGCAAGGGCACGGTCAAGAAGACGAGCCTCGCGGAGTACAGCCGCCCCCGCAGCACCGGCATCATCGCCATGGGCATCGAGGAGGGCGACGAGCTCATCGGTGTGGGCATCACGAACGGCGACGACGAGATCGTGCTCGCGAAGGCCAACGGCCAGTCCATCCGCTTCCACGAGGCGGACGTCCGCAGCATGGGCCGCCCCGCCTTCGGTGTGCGCGGCGTCACCCTCGAGAACGGGGATGAGGTGGTGAGCCTCGCCGTCATCCAGAACAAGGCGGGCCAGCTCCTCACCATCACGGAGAACGGGTACGGCAAGCGCACCCCCGTGGAGGAGTACCGCCTGCAGGGCCGTGGTGGCCAGGGCATCATCACCATCCAGACCAACATGCGCAACGGGCGCGTGGTGGCCGTGAAGGAGGTGACGCCCGAGGACGAGGTGATCGTGACTTCCACGAAGGGCATGATCATCCGCATCCCCGTGGCCACGGTGAGCGAGATGGGCCGCAACACCCAGGGCACGCGCATTATGCGCCTCGAGGAGTCGGACAAGGTCATGGCGGTGGCCGTGCTTGTCCGGGAAGCCCTCGAGGAGGCTGCCCTTGAGGCGGCCGCGCGGGCCGAGGCCGAAGCGGCCGCGGCGCCCCCCACGCTCCCCGAAGGCACCGACCCCGTGGTTCTCGTCCACCGT
>DATMKA010000165.1:0-4550 GCA_035553595.1 Thermoplasmatota archaeon
GACCACAGTCTCTGGGCCCGCCGCCGCCCCCGCGCCTGTGGCGGGCCCAGAGACTGTGGTCCCTGCCCCCATCGTGACGCCCGTGGAGCCCGCGAAGGCCGGCAAGCGCTTCTCCCTGCCCTTCGGCAAGAAGAAGGGGCCTGCGGCGGCCGAGCCCGCCCCCGAGCCCGCGAAGGCGCCCGAGCCCACCGAGGGCAAGGGGCTTGCTGGCAAGTTCAAGCTCCCGAGTTTCGGCCGCAAGAAGTGAATTTAAGGCCGGAGGCCGCTTTCGGGGCCTCATGCCCACCATCGAGACCCCTCGCGGCACGCGCGACTTCCGGCCCGCCGAGATGGCGCGCCGCCGCGCCGCCGAGGCCGTCTACCGCCGCACCTTCGAGCGCTTCGGGTACCAGGAGATCCAGACGCCCACCTTCGAGCACCTGGAGCTCTTCACCCTGAAGTCCGGCCCGAACGTGGTGGGCGAGCTCTACAACTTCAAGGACAAGGGCGACCGAGACATCACGCTCCGTCCCGAGCTCACGGCGCCAGTCATCCGATTCTTCGTGAACGACCTCAGCCGCGAGCCGCGCCCCCTCAAGCTGTACTACTTCGGGAACTGCTTCCGGTACGAGCGCCCGCAGTCCGGCAGGTACCGCGAGTTCTGGCAGTTCGGCACCGAGCTCATCGGCCCCACGAGCCCCGAAGCCGACGCGGAAGTCATCGCGCTCGCCGTCACCACCCTCAAGGCCCTCGGCCTCAAGGAGTACGGCCTGCGCGTGGGCCACATCGGCGTCCTCAAGGGCATCGCCGCCGACCTCGGCCTCAGCGAAGAGGACCGCTTCACGCTCTTCCGCATCATCGACAAGGACGAGTTCGACGCGCGCCGCCTCGACGTGAGCGACATCTTGGCCCGCGCGAAGACCCCCGACCCCGGCGCCATGGACGTCCTCGACTTCATCGCCCACGCCACCGGCGGCGAGGAAGTGCTCGCGGACGCGAAGGCCTACGTGAAGCCCGGCAGCGCCCTCGAGCAGGCCCTCGCGCAGCTTGCCCAGATTGGGAAGTTCCTGACGGCCGCGGGTATCACCGACTTCCAGTACGACCTCGGCGTCGTCCGCGGCCTCGACTACTACACCGGCATGGTCTTCGAAGTGGAGGCCCCCGTGCTTGGCGCCGAGAAGCAGATCGTGGGCGGCGGCGCGTACTCGCTGAGCGAACTGTTTGGCGGCGAGCCCGTGGGAAGCGTCGGCTTCGGCATGGGCTTCGACCGCATCCTCCTCGCCCTCGAACGCGAAGGCGGCGCCCCCACCCCCAGCCTCGCGATGGACGTGTACGTCGCCCCCATCGGCGAAGACGCCCGCGCCCCCGCCGTGGAACTCGTGACCGAGCTGAGGAACGCTGGCCTCAAGGCCGAGGTGGACCTGCAACGGCGCGGCCCCAGCAAGAACCTCGACTACGCGAACCACCGCGCCGCCCGCAAAGTGGTGCTCATGGGCGCGAAGGAGCTCGCGCAAGGCATCGTGACCGTGAAGGACATGACGAGCGGGGAGCAGAAGACGGTTCCCCGCGGCGACGTGCTGAAGCATGTGGCCTGAGGCGGGTCAGCGCCGCTCCTGAGATCACGAAGGGGCGAAGGACACCTCGAAGGACACAAAGGGGAGGTTGCGCGCGCGGCGCGGCCCGGGCAGCGTTGCGCTGCGGAGCGGCGGAGGAGCGGTGGACGGCGGAGGGGACGCCAAAGGGACGTCCGCCCCGCGGACAAGGGCGCCGTCCCTCGCCGCATTCTGATGGGCCTGTCGCGGGCGAACGGACGGCACCGGGCACGCACCCCTGGTCGAAGCCGCCGCGCACACCGGGCCCGGAGGCGTTGGCGTAGGCCAGGCGCACGCGACCCGCCGAATCCACTACCCAAGAGCCGGAAGGGGCGTTTACACTACTGTAAATTCTCCTGTTTTGTGGACCGGGCCGGCTTGGCAAAAAAAAACCCCATCCTCCGCCCCTCCGCGGAATCCTGAAACGCTCTCCGCGTCCTCCGCGCCTCTACTAGTTCCGCGTATTCCTAGGCTCCGCGGCCCCTGCGGCCCTCCGCCAGCGGCCCAGCCCACACCCTATCAGTCTCCCTTTGTGTCCTTGGAGGTATCCTTCGTCCCTTTGTGATCTAAAACGGCAACGTGTGAAGGGTCCAAAGCACCAAGAAAAGGACACTCCGCCGTCACTCGACAACCCAGGCACGGATGCCGCTCGCGCCCTGAAGGCGGGCGAGGTCGGCGGTGCCCACGAAGTTGAACTCGCGGCCCGAATCCGGGTCGTAGATGGCGGACTCCAGGGTGAAGGTGCGCCACGCGTAGTGCACGCGCCCCTCGGCGTCCGTGTACTTGAACTCGTCCACGGGCGGGAAGGTCATGCCGCCGGCGCGGGGGTTGAGTGAAACGCCCGTCGCCGAGAGGCCGTATTCTCGGGGATCGGGAGCCCCCGCCGCCGTGATGTACACGGTGGAGGCGGGGTCGCAAAAGGCAGGCCGGTAGGGTTCCGGCACGTTGACGTCGAAAACCCCGAAGAGGCTCACGTCGCAGGGCACGTACCCCAGGAGGGGCGGGTACTGCTGCTCCTGCACGCGGGCATACTCCAGGATCCCGTAGCTCGTCCGGCCCTCAACGAGCTCAACGCCCTGCGTGGACGCCTCGGCCCCCGCCACCACGGCGGGCACCGAGACCACGAGAGCGAGAGCTAACGCTACCTGCTTGACGGTCACCACGGTGCGACTCCCCCACGGTCGGAACCGCGCGCGCCCAGAACCGCAAGTCACTGGGAACGCCGGTGTCACCCGACCCGGTTGTCACCTGACGAGGTGACAAGTGGGGCCTGAGTAGTTAAGCTCTCTCGCGAGTTTGTATGGAGTCCCAGAGGCAGAGGGGCACTGTGCACCGCGTCTGTCCCCGAAACGGGTGACACCGTGTAACCCGATCCGGCGACACGCCTCGGCAGGGTTAAGGGGCATCGCCCCCTCCGGGCCCCACATGGTCGTGAAGGACCGCGTGGGACGCCCCCGCTACGTCGCCTTCCGCGTGGAGGCTCCCGTCGCCCCCACCCGCGGCGAGATGGTGGCCGCCCTCCGCGGGCTTGCCGCCGCTCGGTACGGCAAGGACGCGGCGGACCGCATGGGGCTCCGCCTCATTCTCTACGACGGCCGCGAAGGCGCCGTGCGCGTCCTCCACACCCACCGCGACGCCGCCGTCGCCATCCTCGAGGGCATCACCTGGGCGGGGAAGCGGGAGAATCCCACGAGGGTCACGCCCCTCGGGACCTCGGGCACCCTCCGGGCCGCCCGGGACCGTTACCTGTCCATGAAGCGGGAGCCCCGTCGCGCGCGGGGTGCGGCGTCACGGGGCCAGACCGACCGGGCGAACGAAAAGCTATAAGAATGTTCGTCCCGCTTCGGGGCACGTCAGTAAGGAGGATAGCAGTTTTGCAGCCAGCGCAAATGTACGACCGTGCCATCACGGTCTTTTCCCCCGATGGCCGCCTCTTCCAAGTCGAGTACGCTCGTGAGGCAGTCAAGCGCGGCACGACCACGGTCGGCCTGAAGTTCGCCGACGGCGTGGTCCTGATCGTGGACAAGCGCATCACAAGCAACCTCATCGAGCCCGGCTCGATCGAGAAGATCTTCAAGCTCGACGACCACGTCGGCTGCGCCACGAGCGGCCTCGTCGCCGACGCCCGCGTGCTCGTCGACCGCGCCCGCGTGGACGCCCAGATGAACCGCGTCACCTACGACGAGCGCATCGAGGTCGAGACCCTCGTCAAGAAGATCTGCGACTTCAAGCAGACCTACACCCAGTACGGTGGCGTCCGCCCCTTCGGCACGGCCCTCCTCATCGCCGGCGTCGACAGCACGGGCGTCTCCCTCTTCGAGACCGACCCCTCCGGTGCCCTCATGTCCTACAAGGCGAGCAGCATCGGCGCGGGCCGCGCCTCCGTGATGGAGATGTTCGAATCCGACTTCCGCGACGGGCTCACCCAGGACGAGGCCATCCGGCTCGGCCTGAAGGCGCTGCACCGTGCCACCGAGGGCAAGCTCAACGCTGCCGCCCTCGAAATCGGCGTGGTCACGAAGAGCACTCCCTTCCACAAGCTCGACGCCGACGCCATCAAGCGCCACGTCGACGCCGCCATCCCCGAACAGGGCTGAGCGAGCGCTCGGAAAGGAGGCAGCGCCCATGGTGAGCCTGGACGAGGCCGTGGTGGCCCGCCTGGAAAGCCACGGCATGCACCTCGAGATTCTGGTGGATCCCGAGATCGCCCTCAAATTCAAGGAGGACAAGGGTGAGGGTCAGCTTGACCTCGACGACCTCCTCGCCGCCCGCTACGTCTTCACGGGTCCCGCCCGCGAAGGCGCTCGCGCAAGCGACGAGGAGCTCATGAAGGTCTTTCAGACAAAGGACCTCGAAGCCTGCGTGAAACGCATCCTCCTCAAGGGGGACCTCCAGCTCACCACCGACCAGCGCCGCCGCATGGTCGAACGCAAGCGCCGCATCATCATCGCGAAAATCGCGCAGAACGCGATCAACCCC
>DATMKA010000166.1:0-44186 GCA_035553595.1 Thermoplasmatota archaeon
GTCGAGACCCCCGAAGGGCTCGCTCGCATCGCGAAGGACGTCGCCACCCTGCACGCGTGGGGCGCCAAAGTGGTGCTCATCCACGGCGGCGGCGCCCAGATCACGAAGGCGCTCGAGACCGCGGGCCTCGCGGCCCGGTTCGTGCGCGGCCTCCGCGTCACCGACGGGCCCACCCTCGCGATCGCGGAAACCGTCCTCACCCGCGTTGGGAAGGACGTGGCCCACGCCGTGAGCCGCGCCGGAGTGCCCGCCCTCGCCCTCACCGGGCGCGACGCAGGGCTTCTCACGGGCGCCATCAAGGACCCCGAGCTCGGCTTCGTGGGCAGCGTCAGCGCCGTGAACGGCGAGGTCGTGCGCTTCCTCAGCTTCAACGGCTTCGTGCCCGTCATCGCCCCCATCGCCCTCACCCCGGAGGGGCAGGCGCTCAACGTGAACGCTGACGAGGTGGCCACCGCCATGGCCTCCGCCCTCGCGGCGAAGGCCCTCGTGCTCATGACGGACGTGGACGCGGTGAAGGGCGTGGACGGTCAACCCATCAGCGAGCTTCCGGCCCCCGAGGCACGGCGGCTCGTGGAGATCAACGCGGCAAGCGGCGGCATGATCCCCAAGCTCGAGAGCGCGCTCGCGGCCCTCGAGGGCGGCGTAAAGCACGTGAACATCGTGAACGGCAACACCCCCGGCATCCTTCTCGCCGTCGCGCAGGGGGAGACAAAGGGCACCCGCGTCACTCCCGGAGCGAGCCTCCAATGAGCCCCACCCACGTCGAGCGCTGGAAGCGCGTCATGGTCCCCAACTACAACCCGCCCCCACTCCTCCTCAGCCACGGCAAGGGGACGAGCCTGTGGGATGCCGCGGGCCGGCAGTACCTCGACTTCTTCGCGGGAGTCGCAGTGTGCTCCACGGGCCACGCGCACCCCCGCGTCGCGGAAGCGGTGAGCCGGCAGGCCCAGACGCTCCTCCACACGAGCAACCTCTACGCTCACGAGAACGTCCTCCGCCTCGCCGAGGAGCTTACCTCCCGCACGGGGTACGAGAAGGCGTTCTTCTGCAACTCGGGCGCGGAGGCCAATGAGTTCGCCCTGAAGCTCGTGCGCCGCCACGCGAACCGCAAGGGGGTCACGGACGGCGTCATCCTCAGCTTCGAGCGCGCCTTCCACGGCCGCACCCTTGCGACGGTGACGCTCACGGGCACCCCGAAGTACCAGAAGGACTTCGCGCCCCTCCCGAGCGGCTTCGTCCACCTGCCCTACAACGACCTTACGGCCCTCCGGACCGCCTTCGACAACCTCCCCGTCATCGGCGTCTTCCTGGAGTTCGTGCAGGGCGAGGGCGGCGTGAACGAGGCTACCTTCGAATTCGCTGAGGAGGTGCGCCACCTCTGCACGGAGCGGGGCGCGCTCCTCGTGGCCGACGAGGTGCAGACGGGCGTCGGGCGCACGGGCAAGTTCCTCTCGCAGGAGCACTACGGCGTCCGCGCTGACGTCGTGACCCTCGCGAAGGGCCTCGGAAGCGGCCTCCCCATCGGCGCGGGCCTCACCACGAGCCCTCTCGCGGAGCTGCTCCAGCCCGGCGACCACGGCACCACCTTCGGCGGCAACCCCGTGGCGACGGCGGCCGCCCTCGCGACGCTCCAGGTGCTCGACCATGAGCTCCTGACCGAGCGGGCGGGCCACCTGGGGGAGCACTTCCAGCAGGAGCTCCGCACCCACCTCGCCCCCTGGGTGAAGGACGTGCGCGGCAAGGGACTCCTCGTGGGCGTCGAGTTCACGGTCCTGAAGGCCGCCGACGTCAAGAAGGAAGCAGAGCGACTCGGGCTTATCGTGGGCACTGCGGGCGACAACGTCCTCCGGCTCGCTCCTCCGCTCATTGTGACGCGGGAAGAGTGCGAGCGGGCGGCGGCGCTCCTTGAGAAGGCCTGCGCAAACCTTGCTGCGGGGCCTACTTAGGATCACAAAGGGGCGAAGGATACCTCAAAGGGCACAAAGCGAGGCTACCTGCCGATCGCCGCCCCGGGCGACGTAGCGCTGCGGAGTGGCGGGGGAGCGGAGGGCCGCGGAGGGGGACGAGATTGCGCCCCTCCGCGGTCCTTCGCCGCTCCGCCATTCCGCAGCTTGAAGCGGCCCGGACTCGTTGAGGCAAAAAGTCAAGTCCCACCTCGCTCCTCGATCCCGCATGTCCAACACCGCCCTCTTCGAGGCCCTGAAGAGCCGCGACCTCGCCCGCGTGAAGGCCGCACTCGACGACGGCGCCGACCTCCAGGTCCGCAGCCCCGAAGGGTGGACCCCGCTCCTTTTCGCCATCTACATGCGCCTCCCGGAGGCCGTCACGCTCCTCCAGCAGCGCGGCGCAAAGCCCGATATCTTCGAGGCCGCCGCCCTCGACCACGCCGAGCTCGTGCGGGGCTACCTCGCCGAGAACGCGAGCCTCGCGAACGCCCTGAACGCGGACGGCGGCACCGCCCTCCACCTTGCCGCCCACTACGGGCAGCAGGAAGCGGCGCAAGTGCTGCTTGCGGCGGGGGCTAACCCGAACCTCCGGCAGAGGAGCCCCTTCGGGCCCGGCAACACGCCCCTGCATGCCGCGGCGGCCGGGATGCAGGTGAAGATGTTCCCCCTCCTGAAGCGGGCGGGCGCGGACGTGAACGCCACCGATGACGGGGGGCACACCCCCCTCATGATTGCGGCGGCGAACGGGTCCGTGGAGGCGGTCCAGTGGCTGCTCCCGAACGGGGCGGACCCCTCCATCAAGAGCAAGGCAGGAAAGACCGCCGTGGACTTCGCCGTGGACCGCGGCCACGGGGCCGTCGTGGCCCTCTTCCCGAGCCTTACGAGCTGATGATCTTGTTCAGCGTATCGAAGGCCGCCATCATATCGGACTCCTCGATGACAAACATGGTGTCCTTGTAGCAGCTGATGACCTCGAGGAAGTTGATGCCCTTGCTGCTGAGCGCCGTGCTCAGGAAGGCGAGGATCCCGGGCACGTCCTCGATGACGTCGGGGGAAGTCACCACGAGCTCCACCAGGTTCTTGGCCTCCTTCAGAACCTCCTCCTCGCCGATGAGGTCGATGAGCTCCTTGAACACGGCGCCGTCGGTGATGAGCGTCACGCCCGCCGTGCCCTGGATGAGGTGGATGCTCGTGTTCCGGCCGCGGAGGGCGTTCATGGCCTTCTCGAGCTTCGCGAAGAGGTTGTAGCTCGGCTTCAGGGTGGCCGTGGCCACCTTCGTGCGGATTTCGAGCTTGCTGCGCCGCAGCACCTTCAGGATGGCTTCCTCGTTCACCTTCTGCTTCGGGTCGAGCTCGTAGCGGCGGCAGGCGATGAGGGCCGCCTCCTCCGACTTGACGCCGGACTCCTCCATGATCTGGCGGGCAAGGGCGCTCAGGTTGATGATCCCCATCCGCATGCAGTCCTTGATGCTCGGGTGCGTGTCGATGTAGTCGCGCACGGCCTGGGCGGCGGAGACGGAGGGGCGGCGGCGGGGCATGCAGCCCCCATCCCCGGCCCCCCACTTAAATGTTAATTTTCGGACAACTTTGCCCTGTTTCGTCAGCAGAGGGTCGGAACCCTCATCTTGGTGACCGGAATCATTGGGTTGACCCCAATGGCCCAGAAAGCGGTGCTCGGTTACTCCGGAGGCCTCGACACCTCCGTCGCCATCCACTGGATCAAGCAGACCTACGGCGCGGACGTCATCTGCGTCCTCGTGGACGTCGGCCAGCCCATCGCGAACCTCGACGACGCCATCGCCCGCGGCAAGAAGAACGGCGCCCTCGAGGTCATCGTCGTGGACGCCAAGGAGGAGTTCGCGAAGGAGTACGTCCTCCCCGCCCTCAAGGCGAACGCCCTCTACGAGGACATCTACCCCCTCGCCACCTCCCTCGCGCGCCCCCTCATTGCGAAGAAGCTCGTGGAAGTGGCCCACAAGTACGGCGCCGCCTTCATCGCCCACGGCTGCACCGCGAAGGGCAACGACCAGGTGCGCTTCGACGTCACCATCCGCGCCCTCGACCCCAGCATCAAGATCATCGCGCCCCTCCGCGAGTGGCGCATGACCCGCGAGGGAGAGATCGCCTACGCCGCCGAGCATGGCATCCTCATCCCCGACATCGCGAAGAAGAGCGAGTTCAGCACGGACGAGAACCTGTGGGGCCGCTCCGTCGAGGCGGGCGTCCTCGAGGACCCCGGCCGCGAGGTCGTGGAAGCCGCCTTCGAGTGGACAAAGAACCCCCAGGCCGCTCCCGACCACCCCGAGTACGTCACCATCGGCTTCGAGCAGGGCAAGCCCGTCACCGTCAACGGGAAGCAGCTCGGCCTTGTGGAGCTCATCCAGTACGTGGGCGACATCGCGGGCAACCACGGCGTGGGCCGCATCGACCACGTCGAGAACCGCCTTGTGGGCATCAAGAGCCGCGAGGTGTACGAAGCGCCCGCAGCCGTGGCCCTCATTCAGGCCCACAAGGCGCTGGAGGCGCTCACGCTCACGCGCGACATCGCCCACTTCAAGACCATCCTCGAGGACAAGTTCGCGGAACTGACGTACGATGGCCTCTGGATGAGCCCCCTGCGCGAGGCCATCAGCGCCTTCGTGGACAAGGCCAACGAGAACGTGACGGGCACCGTGACCCTCAAGTTCTACAAGGGCAACGTGAGCCTCGCCGGCCGCGAAGCCCCCACCACCCTGTACACGAAACACCTGACCACCTACGGCAAGGGAGACTCGTTCAAGCACGAGTCCGCCGTCGGCTTCATCGACATCTGGGGCCTCCCCGTGGCCACGTACACGCGGGCGCGCCGGGAGCAGTGACGCCACCGTGACGGGGGACGCGGCAGGAAAGGCCTGGGGCGGGCGCTTCAGCACCCCCCCCGCGCCGGACCTTGAAGCGATGAGCAGCAGCCTCGCCGAGGACGAGCACCTCATCCCCTACGACATCCAGGGGAGCCTCGCCCACGTGCAGAACCTGCTCCGCGCCCGCGTCCTCACCCCCGAGGAGGCCGAAACGCTCAGCCGCGGCCTCCGCACCGTCTACCACCAGCTCGAATCCGGCTCCGCGAAGCTCCTCCCGGACCATGAGGACGTCCACATGAACGTGGAGCAGCTCCTCGCGAAGGCCGTGGGCCCCGTCGCCGGCAAGCTCCACACCGCGCGCAGCCGCAACGACCAGGTCGCCCTCGACCTCCGCTTGTGGACCCGCGACGCCACCCTGTCCCTCGCCCGGGCGAGCGTGCGCCTCGCCCTCGCCCTCGCGGACCAGGCGACCACCCACGTGGACACGCCGCTGCCGGGCTTCACGCACCTGCAGCCCGCGCAGCCCGTCACCCTCGGCCACCAGCTCACGGCCCACGCGTGGCGCGCCGTCCGGGACGCGGAGCGCGCCCTCCAGGCTTTCGACCGGGCTAACGTAAGCCCCCTCGGCGCTTGCGCCCTCGCCGGCACGAGCTTCCCCCTGGAGCCAGCCCTCGTGGCGGGTCTTCTCGGGATGGACCGCGCCTTCGAGAACAGCCTCGACGCGGTGAGCGACCGCGACTTCGCCCTCGAGGCCGCCTTCGCGGCCTCCGTGGCCTCCACCCACTTGAGCGGCCTCAGCGAGGAGCTCATCCTGTGGGCGAGCCCCCAGTACGGGTGGGTGACGCTCCCCGAGGCCTACACCACGGGGAGCAGCATCATGCCGCAGAAGCGGAACCCCGACGCGCTCGAGCTTGCCCGCGCCCGGGCCGGCCGCGTCCAGGCCGACCTGCAGGCCATCTTCACGATCACGAAGGGGCTTCCCCTCGCCTACAACCGCGACCTGCAGGAGGCGAAGGCGCCCCTCCTGCACGCCGTGGACACCGCCGTGGAGACGACGCAGGTCGTCGCGGCCTGCATCGAGGGCGCCGAGTTCCACCCGGCCCCCATGCTTGCCGCGCTCCAGAAGGGCCACCTGGAGGCCACGGAGCTCGCGGACCTCCTCGCCCGCACGGGGACGCCCTTCCGCGAGGCCCACCACAAGGTGGGGCGCCTCGTGGCGGAGGCGACGCGCCGCGGTTGCATGCTGCGGGACCTCCCCCCAGGGGTGTTCGCCGCTCAGGGCGTGGCGGTCACGTCCGAGGTTCAGCGCGTCCTCGACCCGGCCCTTGCCGCCTCTGCGAAGACGAGTCCCGGCGGCACCGCCCCCGAGCGGGTCGCCGAGCGCCTCCGCGACCTCCGCGCCACCCTCGGCCGCCTCGACGGCGAGATCCAGGAGCGGGCCTGCAAGACGGCCCGCGCGCTCGAGCTCCTCAGCGGCGAAACGAAGGCCTAAGCGAGGCCCCCGGAGGAATCGGCCGATTCCCCACCGGGAGTTTCCGAAAATCCGACATTCGTGTCCCGTTATGTCTCATGCGGGTCTATAGGGTTATGGCCTCCGCGCAGGTAGTGTGGTTCAATGACCCCGCCTGCCGCTCTTCGCAAGCCCTCCTATGACGCGATGGCCGCCAACGCCCGCGCCCCCGAGCGCGCGGCCTCGGCCAAGCGCGACCTCTTGGGCATGCGCGACCTAGGCGCCGACCTCCCCCGCGTGCTCGCCTTCGCGAAGCACCTGAAGGGCGAGTTCAAGGCCGGTCGTCCCCTCCCGCTCCTTGCCGGGAAGAGCGCCATCATGATCTTCGAGAAGGCCTCCACACGCACCCGGGTGAGCTTCGAGGTGGGCCTCAACAAGCTCGGCGCCTCCGCCACCTTCCTGAGCGCTCGCGACATCCAGATGGGGCGCGGGGAGAGCATCGAGGACACGGCCCTCGTGCTCAGCCGCTACGCGGACCTCCTCATCTACCGCGCCTACCGCAATGAAGACATGGCGGAGCTCTCGCGCCGCGCCACCATCCCCGTCATCAACGCCCTCGACGACCTCGAGCACCCCTGCCAGATCCTCGCCGACCTCCAGACGGTGGAGGAGCACAAGGGCCGCCTCGCGGGCCTCCGCTTCCTTTACATCGGCGACGGCAACAACATGTGCCACAGCTACCTCCTCGGGTGCGCCATGGCCGGCATGCACGTCACCATCTGCGCTCCTGAAGCGTACGCGCCCGACGCGGGGATGGTGGCGGCGGCGGCCCGCCTCGCGCTCGAGAACGGCGGCAGCCTCACGATGACGAGCGACCCCGACCAGGCCTTCAAGGATCAGGATGTGGTGGCCACGGACACGTGGGTGAGCATGGGGGACGAGGCCGAGAAGGAGGAGCGCGTCCAGGCCTTCCAGGGCTACACGGTCACGGAGGAGCGGATGCAGGAGGCGGCGCCGGGCGCCATCTTCCTCCACTGTCTCCCCGCCTACTACGGGTACGAGGTCACGAAGGAGGTTGCGCACGGGCCCCGCAGCGTGATCTTCGACGAGGCGGAGAACCGGATGTGGGCGCAGATGGCGGCCATGGTTTGGCTGCTTGCGCCGCAGCAGCTCCCCTGAAAAATCGGGGGCTTCGGCCCCCGTCGATAACTATAAGAAGGGTAACCTGTTTAGTGGGGTTCGCCCCCCGATGGGCACTGCCGCCTTGGCTTAGAGGTATAGCGTCTCCTTGGTAAGGAGAAGGTCCGGGGTTCGATTCCCCGAGGCGGCTTGCAAGCGCTTCTGAAAAAGAAGCGCGAAGCGCTGTTTTTGAAGAAAGCTTGCAAGCAAGACGAATGGACCCGTAGGGGCCATTCGTCGCAGCCGAGCCGCGCTTCGACGAACCCCTCGCGCAGCGAGGGGAAGGAGAAAGCGGCGAGCTGGGCACGCGCTGATCCGAACCCTCTTTGGCGAACAACTCCCACGCCGACCTAAAACTTCGGCAAGCTGGCCACGCGCGGGCCTCTGGTTTTCATGCAGGCGGCTAGGCCTCACACATACCCACCCAACGCCACCACCAGCAACGCCGCCAGCGTCGCAAGCGCCACCACAATCGTGAGGGCAAGGGAGAGCTTCGTCGCTCCCCGCACGGGGAAGAACCGGTCCCACCCTTTGCCGTCGGGGTAGCCGCCCTTCACGAAGAATAGGGAGATGAGCCCGGTGAGGAAGAGGGCGCCGATGGTGTAGAACATGAGGCCGCTTGTGGCATGGCGCACGTTGAGGCCGCCCTGGGTGATGCCGAGGGTGACGAGGGCGGGGTCGCCGCTTACGGGAATGTAGTGGAGGCGGTAGGTTCCCGTTTCCTCGGGTTGGACGTCGGGGGCACGGTGGAGGACGCGGACGTTGCGCTCGTCGCTGGTGGGTGAGGAGGGGATGACGCGGATCGTGTGGTTGAACACCGTCTCCCCCGAGGGGGCTTCCAGGAGCACGTAAGCCTCGTGGCCACCGTGAGGGCTCCTCGCGAAGGTGGTGGTGACGTCGACGTGGATGGTGTCGCCGGACTCGGGCACGGTGAAGGTGATGTTGCCGCCCGCGGGAACGTCGCCTTTGTAGAGCGCGTCGCCGGTCCAGCGCCCGAGGCTCGGGGCGAAGATGACGGACCCGAGGACCACCACGAAGCAGAAGAGGAAGAGGTGGGGCGGGATCGTGTCGTACCAGCGGGTGGGGCGGCCTCCCCGCTCGGGGTCGAGGTGCGGCGGCAGCGGGCGCGTCACGAGCCTCGCGAGGATGCCGCCGGATAAAAAGCCATGGGTGGGTCAGGCCTCGGCGCGGGCTTCCTGGAGGGCCGCGAGGAGGGGGAGGACGGCGAGTTCCTTGTGCTTGGCCTCCACCATCACATCGAAGTCGCGGAGGCCTCGGGCGAGGGAGCGGAAGGCGTGGAAGGCCTCGGCGTCCACGAGGTCGGCATGGGTTCCCTCGACCTTCCCGGGGGCTTGGTCGGAGTAGTGGATTTTCGGGATGCGGTCCTCCGGCCACGTGGCAAGGGCCCGCGCGAGGGCCTGGTGGGGCGTAAGACTCCCGGAGGCTAGGATGGAGTCGTGGAAGGGATCGAACACCATGGGTAGCCTGGTGCGGCGGGCGGCCTCCAGCACCTCGACCGCGTTCCAGGTGACGTCGTCGTTCTCGAGGACGAGGCGACGGCGGACCTTCTCGGGGAGGGCGAGGGCGGTTTCAACAAACCGGTCGAGAGCGGCCTCCTTCTCGCCGTAGGCGCCCCCGAGATGGATCACCATGTCACCGTTCACGCCCATGGCTTCCAGGAAGTCCGCGTGGTACTCGAGGTCCTTGATGGCGGCCTCGACGACGTGGGCCTTCGGCGAGTTGAGGACCACATACTGGCCCGGGTGGGTGCTCACGCGCATCCCCGTCTCGCGGAACACGTCGCCTGTCGCAGCGAAATCCTCCGCGAGGGCCTCCCGCCAGTCCCCGGAGACGGGCAGGCCACCGAAGGGGACCATCCCGCTCGTGAGACGGAGGAGCCCGATGCCGTGCTCCGCATTCCATTGGGCCATGCGGCGGGCATCCGCCAGGTTCTCCCGGGCGAGCTCGGCAACGCGCTCGGGCGTCGCGTTCGCGAGGCGGCACGTGCGGCTCTTCGTGCCCAGGGTCGTGTTCATGCAGGCATAGCCCAAACGCATGAACGGCCCCTGGCCGGGCTCCTTCAAGACGCTTGCGCCCCACCCGTCAATGCTGGTGCCCCAGCGCGGCGCGAAGGCGCGTCGCCGCTGCCTCGGGCGTGGTTTCGTTGATGATGACGCCCGTTGCGAGCTCGAAGCCTCCGGGGGTGAGGATGCGGGGCACGACCTCAAGGTACCACACGAAGCCCGGGTCCTTCTCGCTCCCCTTGGGGGCGGTGTGGAGGACCAGGTTGCAGGGAACGGGGCCGAGCGCGGCCGTGAGCGCCTGGGAGGCCCGGCTGAGAGCGTCCGCGGCTGCCTCCCGGGTCGCTTCGGCCGAGTGCTCAAAGCAGGGCTCGTCGCGCTGTGGCACGACCCAGATTTCGTGCGAGGCGCGCGACACGCGGGGCGCGAACACGATCACATGACGGTCCTCGAACAGAACGCGCTCCCGGGCCTCCCGCTCGCGCTCGCGGAGGCTCGCCAGGAGGGCCATCCCCTCGCGGTCGTGGTGCGCGCGGAAGCTCCTCCAGCGCGTTTCCAAGGGCCCGGGCACCGTGGGGAGCCCCACCAGTTGGGCGTGAGGGTGCCGCTGCGAAGCACCCGAACCCGAGCCCTCGTTCCGGAAGAGGAGCGGCGCGGCCACATCCTCCCGCGACCGCGCAGCAAGGAGCCGCCGCCGATACAGCCCCATCGCTACCCGGACATCCTCCCGGGACATGGTCGCGAGCGTGAGGTCGTGTCGCGCATGGTCCACAATCACTTCCTGGACGCCAGGGTCGCGGAAGACAGGGAACCCGTTCCAAACCGAACGGAGCGCCCAACCGCCGGAGGGCCCCGGAACGCGCTCCACCTCAGGCGGCACAAGGTGCTCGTTCCCGGGACAGAAGGGGCACGCGGGGTCGTGCGGCGGCGCCTCCACCCAGGCCGCACGCGGAGCGTACCCCTGGGGCCGCTTCGCGCGCTGCGGGGCATAGAGGACCCAGACGCCGGTCACGGGATCCTCACGATACTCCACCATCGCGCCGCGAAACCCGTCACGGAGCGAAGAAGGTACCGCCCGAGGGGAGAAGGAGCAAGGCGGGGCCACACCCCGAGGCATTGGGTAAGGGAGGCTGTTTGGAGCATGGCCCCCAGGCGACGCGCCCGATCGCGCGCAGCCCGGCTCAAACCTCTTTGAGCTTCGCCTTGCAGACGGGGGAACACGCAGGGTGGCATAAAGGCGAGGGAAGTGCGGGATAGCGGGGTCCTGAAGATGGGAGTGAAACGGTGGGCTCGCCCATCGGGTCCGTTCTGGGATTGGCCAGGGCCGGGGTCGCATTCACCCTCGCACGTCTGTTCGCAAGTCGAAAGGGCCTCTCGGCCCCTTCGACTTGCTCAGCTTCGGACGAGCGCCCCCTGACGGCGGCGCTCGTCCTCGCACTTTCTTTTTTCCTCGCTTGCTCGCGCTGAGGCGCGAGCGGCTCGTAAAAAAAGAAAGTGCTCCCGCCGGGAAGGGAATGCGGATTTGCCCGCAAATGACAATTGTAAACCCACTCTAATTTTTGAGGTCGTTCCCCTTGGCCCACCCCCTTTCCATTACAGTCGTGCGGGCGCCGGGGTTTGCCCGCGTCCGCTTGCCTAACAATCTCACCGCGCTGCCATTGGTGACGAGCCTTGGCGGCGCGCGATGACGGGGGAGCTGGCCACGGCCTGTGCTTAACTCTGGGTTGGGCTTGAGGGGGCGGGGCACGACGCTGCACGGGCGCCGCGGCCCCCGGTTTTGCGTCGGCGTGGGAGGGCGTGCCCTAACGCCGTAGCTTGCCCGCGTAGGCGCTGGGGTTGGCGTCGAATTTGCTCTTGCAGCTTGCCGAGCAGAAGTACACCTTGTGGCCTTGGTGGTCGCTATTGCCTGCGGCTTCGGCAAGCTTGATGGTCATGCCGCAGACGGGGTCCACGACGTTTGCGGGGGAAGGATCGGTCTTGCGGAGCTTATCGAGGAATCCCATGTGGATCGAGGGCCTATCGCCCCGCAAGTACTTCCCTTCATCGCTTAATGAACGGAAAGCCTGACCGAGGAGCCAACTGTTGAATGTAAGCCGGGAACGATATTAAGGCGGGTGCCCTAGCCGACATGCCGGCGCCATGGACTCCGGTGAGCGTGGAAGGCATGACGACCTACGTGTGCCCGATGGATCCCGAAGTTCGCCAGGATGGTCCCGGTGCCTGCCCCAGGTGCGGCATGGCCTTGGAGCCGGAGACTCCCATCGTGAGCACCAAGAGGGAATGGACCTGCCCGATGCACCCGGAAGTCGTGCGCGATGCCCCCGGCGACTGCCCCATCTGTGGCATGGCGCTCGAGCCGCGCGAGGTCGCGGTCGATGACCCGGTCGAGAGCCACGAGCTCAACGACATGACCCGCCGGTTCTGGGTGAGCACGGCCTTCTCCTTCCCCCTCCTCATCTTCGCGATGGCGGAGATGCTTACGCCGCATTGGCTGGAGACGGTCGTGCCGATGGCATGGATGCCGTGGATCGGGCTCGTCCTCGCGGCACCAGTCTGCACATGGGGTGCGTGGCCGTTCTACGTGCGTGGAGTGAAAAGCGTCAAGAACCGATGGTTAAACATGTTCACGCTCATTGCTCTGGGCGTTTCGGTCGCCTTCACGTACAGCATCTTCGCCACGTTTGCTCCGCAGATCTTCCCGGCGGGCTTCCGCGATGAGCACGGGAACGTCGGCGTGTATTACGAAGCCGCCGCTGTGATCACGACGCTGGTCCTCCTCGGGCAGGTTATGGAGCTACGCGCGCGGAGCCGCACCGGTGCGGCAATTCGCGCGCTCCTCAACTTGGCACCCAAGACAGCGCGCCGCGTGAAACCAGATGGCACGGAGGAGGACATCCCTCTCACGCACGTCCATAAAGGGGACACGCTGCGCGTTCGGCCGGGAGAAAAAGTACCCGTAGACGGCGTCGTCCTTGAAGGGACGAGCAGCGTCGACGAGTCCCTGGTCACCGGCGAGCCCATCCCTGTCGAGAAGTCGCCTGGGGAAAAGGTCATCGGCGCGACTGTCAACGGCACGGGCAGTCTGCTTGTGCGCGCCGACCGCGTCGGGAGCGAGTCGCTGCTCGCTCAGATTGTGAACATGGTTGCACAGGCACAGCGCAGCCGGGCCCCGATCCAAGGTTTGGCGGACCGAGTGAGCGCGGTATTCGTGCCGGCTGTCATCCTCATTGCCATCCTCACGTTCGCGGCGTGGGCCGTGTGGGGGCCGCAGCCGTCCCTCGCGTACGCGACAGTGAACGCGGTAGCGGTCCTCATTATCGCCTGCCCCTGCGCGCTGGGCCTTGCCACACCGATGAGCATTATGGTTTCCGTAGGGAGGGGAGCAGGCGCCGGCGTGCTCTTCCGGAACGCCGAGGCAATCGAGCTCCTTCGGAAGGTGGACACTGTGGTCGTAGACAAGACGGGCACGCTCACCGAAGGCAAGCCTCGTCTTGTGACCGTTGAGCCCGTGAGCCCGTTCACCGAAACTGACCTCACGCGGCTAGCCGCGAGTGTCGAAGCGGGCAGCGAGCATCCGCTTGCGGCGGCCATCGTCGCCGGCGCACTTGAGCGTGGCGTCGCGCCGGAAAAGGTGAGGGACTTCATCTCCGTCACGGGGAAAGGTGTTGGTGGCGTGGTCGGCAACCGAGAGGTGGCTCTTGGGAACACGAGGATGATGGAGGAGCTAGGGGTGTCGCTGCAAGCGGTTGAGTCGCGTGTCGAAGCGCTCCGCTCGGATGGGCAGACCGTCATGTTTGTCGCGGTGGAGGGCGCTCTGGCTGGCATCATCGGCGTAGCGGATCCAATTAAGGAGACGACGCCACAAGCAATTAGGGAACTGCACGGCGAGGGACTGCGCATCGTCATGCTGACAGGCGACAACCGCACGACGGCTCAAGCCGTCGCGAGTAAACTTGGCCTGGATGATGTCATCGCAGACGTACTCCCACAGGACAAAGCTAACGTAGTGAAAAAGCTCCAGGCAGAGGGCCGCATCGTGGCGATGGCGGGTGACGGGGTCAACGACGCGCCGGCGCTAGCGCAGGCGGACGTGGGAGTTGCAATGGGCACTGGCACGGATGTCGCGATGGAGGCCGCCGGAGTGACGCTCGTGAAGGGGGACCTCCGCGGCATCGTTCGGAGCCGTAAGCTCAGTCGCGCCACGATGCGGAACATCAAGCAGAACCTCTTTTTCGCGTTCGTCTACAACGCTGCAGGCGTCCCGATCGCCGCGGGCCTGTTGTACCCCTTCTTCGGGGTACTGCTGTCGCCCATGATCGCCGCCGCGGCCATGAGCCTCAGCAGCGTGAGCGTCATCGCCAATGCCCTGCGGCTGCGGGGGGCCGGGCTGTGAGGCCAGAAGCGTTCGGCCTTGATGCAGCCGGACGGGCGCGCGCGCCCCGCAGGGGGGAGCGGGCGGCCTAGCGCGGCCGGTTCGTGGCCCTATGGCAGGCCTCCGACGACTCAGGCCGTGAGGCTGAGGAAAGCTTGGAGGACGCCCCGGCGCTTGTGAGCCGCGCATGGCTTTCCCGGTGGACCCCCTTTCAATTGGCGAGTATACCGAGCTTAGGGAGGCTCTGCGCGGCCGCGAGGGGCGCTCTCTATCCAGCGCGGGGCGCCCTGCGGTCACGGTCACCCAGGGGCGGTTCCCTGTGGATTCTACGTCCCATTGGTTTGAGTGGAATTTCCACTCGTGCCCGCTGAGTGCTCGGCCATCATGCGAAGGCACTCCTCGTGCATGGCGCCCATGTCCATCATGCCGCCCATCATGCCTCCGCCCATCGCCCCCGCGGCGGCGGAAACGACCGCGATACCAACGAGGAGGCCCAGGACCAAGGCGGCACCGAGGCCCATCCCGATAATCATGCGTTTGTCCATGGTGTTCCCCATGAGTCCACGGACGCCGAGGACCAAATCTGTATCGGCGATCGGGGGGCCATGCGTGGGGCGCTATCCCTTTTCCAGGGCCTTTCAGTCCAAGTTAGGCAGCCGGAGAGGGATCCGTATCCCTGTGGCGACCCCTGGCACGGCCTGCGGGACAGGCGGCGGGCCTGTGCGGGCCCGCCGGTCCTGGATGGGTTTCCTACTTCACGGTGAACATCCCTTCCATGCCGGTTTCCAGGTGCTCGTTGATGTGGCAGTGGAAGACCCAGGTGCCGGGGTTGCTCATCTCCACCGTGAGGATCATCTCGGAGCCTGCGGGGACCGTGACCACGTCCTTCCACACGGGGTCGGTGTTGAGCCTCCCATTGGTGCTGTCCACGAGGAAGCGTTGTCCGTGGATGTGGATGGGGTGCTGCATGGGGTGCATGGTGGTGTTCAGGTTCTTGATGCGGATCCGCACGATGTCCCCCTGCTTGAAGGTGTAGTGGAGGTCCTTGTTCTCCTTCAGGGTAGCGTTGTCGCGGATAATCCACTTCAGCATGTCGGGCGTGGCCTCCGCGTTGGCCGCGCTCATGTTGTCCACATACTCGACCGTGTGAACGACACGGTTGGAGAGGTTCATGTTCATCATGGCCATGTGAGCGGGGTCCATCCAGAAGTCGAGCACCCATTCGATGTCGACCGTGGTGTTGGACCGCTGGAGGGCGGGCCCCATCTCTGGGCGAGACAGGTTGTGCGGGCTGAGGGGCGCCGGGATGGTGGCAACCGGCGCCTTCTTGGAGGCCACGAGGCGGCCGAGCTCTACGGGCGGCATCCCATGGGGCTCGTTCGAGAAGATGACGGTGCTGCCGTTGGTGGGCATGATCACATCGACGGTGATGCGCTCACCCGGAGAGATCGTGGGGGCGTGGCCGTAAGGCTTGGGGGCCTTGTAGTAGCCCGCGTCAGCTCCGATGGACTGTACCGTCGTGTTCTTCGTGAACACGACCTTGATGGGCCTCGCGTTGGCGATGTTGACGAAGTGGAGGCGCACGCGCTCGCCGGGGTCCGCTTCCAGGGTAACCGTGGGCTTGCCGTTCGCGAGCGTCTGGTTGCCGTAGCGGCCCATGATGGCGTGGTTGACCTCCTCTCTCCACATGGTGGCCACGTCGCCATTCTCGAGCTTGATGTCGTCGAGGGCGACCACGAACTCGCGCGGCCACGGCTCGGAGGGGTCCCGGGGACCGTCCACGAGAATGACGCCGGCAAGGCCGAGCTCCTGCTGGATGTCCTCCCGGACGTGGGGGTGATACCAGTAGACACCGGCATCGGGCGTGGAGAGGACATACCGGAAGACTCCGCCCGGCGGCACCGGCTTTTGCGAGAGGTGAGGGACGCCATCAAAGCGAGGGTCGAGGCGGAGGCCGTGCCAGTGGACGGTGGTCTCCACCGGCAGGTTGTTCTTGAAGTTGATCGTCACGTTCGCGCCCTCGGGGATCCGGAGGGTGGGGCCGGGGATCTGGCCGTTGTAGGCCCACATCTGGATGGGCTTACCCGTGCCCGGGTCGTGGGTGACGAGGCCTGCAGTGAGATCGAAGGTGTCCCCGTGCTTGAGACGCACCTCCTGGGTGGGTTTGGAGGCGGGGAGGCCCGCGGTCGAGCGGTCGATACTGGTGAAGCTCGTGCTGCCACCATGGCCCGCGTGCGGGTCTGCGGCCCCGGCGGGAGCAGCCACCACGTTGTGGGCCACGCTGTCGAGGTTCGTCCACTTGACCGTGCCGCCCGGTTTCACGACGACGCGTTCGGGCGTGAACTTGAAGTTCTGCATCGTGACCTCCACGCGGTCGCGGGCGGCGGGATCCGTGGCGCTCACCACGATCTCGCCCTCCATGAAGGGGTGGGGGTGGCAGTGGTACTTGAAAGTCCCGAGGGTCGTGAAGGTGGCTTCCCAGGACTGTCCCTTGGCGAGGAGGGGCCCTTCGAGGGTCCCGTTCCCGTGGTCGTCGTTGTGGCCGTCGTTGGCGGTGTGGCCAGCCTCGGTGTCGGTGTGGCCGTCGGCACCGTGGTCGTCATCGGCGCCGTGAAGGTCCGCTCCCACGCAGCCCGCGAGCACGGGGACTGCGGCGAGGATGAGAACGAGGAGTAAGGCTCGGGGGCGTAGCGGGGATCCGCGGAGGGGAATCATGGTCGAGCCCTCGCAACGACCTGCGAGACTTGAACATTCTTTGACGCTGGTAGAACTGGCACCGCCCCCTCCGCCACCTGTTTGAAAGTTGTCAAATAACCCTCAAACGCTCTTCGGAGGGTCCCCAGACGGACAGGACGATTCTCATGCGGGCCCTCCTCTTGCTCGGGATTGTTGGGAGCCTGATTCTCGCCGGATGTCTCGCGGCGGAACAGGCGCCAGACGTGGGAGACGAGGCTGCGTCAGGCCCCGGGAATGGCAGCGCGGACCGGAACGTCTCGGAGCTCTTCTCCTTCACCGGGAAACTGACCGGGCTGCCCGTGGGCCCGACCGAAGAAGTGTTCAACGTCACTGTCCCCGAGTCGGCGACCGAGGTTAAGGCGAACCTGAGTTGGGGAAACCCTCTGGCAGATCTTGCCCTCATTCTCGTTGGCCCGGATGGCAAGGAAGCGGGCCGCGGGTTTGCCGAGACGACCACCAACCGGGCCGTCTCCACCATTGATCCGCCGACCCCCGGGGAGTGGCAGATTCGCGTCGTAGCGAACCGTGCCTACGAGGAGGCGTTCCGCCTCGCGGTGGAAGTGGGGCGCGTCGCGCCAGGGTTCCAAGTTATCCAGAAAACCTACAACGTGGAAGCAAACTCCTTCGCCGAGGTCAACCTCATCATGGAGGCCAACGCCACCTTCAACTACACCTGGAAAACCCAGGGAGGCGAAACCGTGTACTTCAACATCCACAGCCATCAGGATGGGAAGACAGTCCGTCACGAGGAAGGGGAGTCCGCTGACGGTGAGGGAACCTTCGTGGCGCCCACGCGTCAGGTCTACAGCCTCCTCTGGCGGAACCCCGGGGTTGCGACCATTCCCCTGGAGACAACCATCGCGGGGGAGTTCCGCGTTCACTCCCTCAACCACCACTGACGGCCTTTCAACGGCGTCAAATAAGCGTTAAGGAAGGGCGTGCGGGTCCGGACGAAAACGCTTGCGGGAAAGGAACCTTTACGAGGGTTCCTTGCTGCTCAATCCTGGCAGCCCTCCGCAGGGCCTGAGAGGTTCCCATGCTCCCCGTCTCTCCCACTCAACAACTCGGTCCCCTCCTTACCCTCGTCTTGCTACTCACAGCTACCGCAGGGGCAGCGGCTCAAGCCCCCTCCGCCTCTGTGACCGTCTTGGATCTCCCGCCAGGCCCCGTCATGCTTACGCCGGGGGAGTCACACGATGTCCCCTTCAAGGTCGGATTCACCGCGGCCAATCTGGTCTGCCCCCAAGAGGCCAAGGTGATTGTCGCGGTGGAGGTGAAGGACAAGAACGGCCCCCTCAGGGGGGTCATGGGTCACGCCAAGACCCCCGAAGTGGAGTTCACCATTCCGGCGGGGACGTACTCCGGCCTCGCCGTCGGCGGGGCGCCCTTCAACAGCAGCCAGGACAACACCCTTACGGTCATGCTCACCCCCGAGGCACCCGACGATCACCTCCACCAGTTCGAGGTCTTGGCCACCTATGCTGGCGGACTCCCTTCAGGGTGCCAGGGGACAGGGGCGCCACCGTCGAGCACCGACGCGAAGGTCCATGAGGTCCACATCATGGCCGAGGGGGGCACCTCCGGAGGGGACCCCATGAGCGGCATGGACCACGACTCCTCGACCAAGGAAGACCCCGCTGTGGCGGACGCCGAGGGCGGCCGTCCCGCCTCGCCCCCAGCCCCCGAGGAAACGAACAGCGTTCCCGCCTTCGACGTGGCAGGCCTTCTTCTCGTGGCCCTCTTAGCGGCAGTCCTTGTGGCCAGGCGCCGGTGACCCCCAGCCGCTCCCGCGGCCCCGTTCCAGTGCTGCCTGGAGGACCGACCGCTTGGGTACGCGTAGGAGGTGGCCTGGAGGGTTTATCCCCGGAGGTGCCCCTCCTGAGCGGTTCTCAACGGCAGGTCGCCTCCCCCCTCGTAGCGAGGTCCCCCTCGGAGGTCAGGCGGCGACGGTAAAGCGGCCTTCCATGTCGGCCTCAAGGTGCTCGTTGATGTGGCAGTGGAAGACCCAGGTTCCGGGGTTGCTCATCTCCACCGTGATTACCGCTTCGGAGCCGGCCGGGACCAGAACGACGTCCTTCCAGGCGGGGATCGGGTTTTCCACGCCGTCGATGGAGTTCACGATAAACCGCTGGCCGTGAAGGTGGATGGGGTGCTGCATGGGGTGGGCGGAGGTCTCGAGGTTGCGGATCCGGATCTTCACGAAGGACCCCTGCTGGAAGCTGTAGTTGAGGTCCTCGTTCTCCCTCCCCGATTCGGCATCCCGGATGACCCAGGTAACGGTCTCGGGCGTGGACCCGGCGTTCGTCTCCTCCATGTCCCCTGTTTCCCATTCAATCGGTTCGGCGGACCCCTCCTCGGTTGGTTGGCTGGCCCCTCCGCCGTGGCCTGCGTGAGGGTTGCTTGTCGTCGCTCCGGCGATCTGGACGTCAAGGTCCCAAGTGAGGTCGACGGGGTCGTCGGCGCGAGCGAGGGCTGGGGCCATCTCCGCGCGGGCCCGGTTGTGCGGCCCCTGGGGGGCCTCCGCTGGAGCTTGCTTAGGAAGGAGCGGGTCAATGGCGATGCGCATGAGCTCGCGGCTCTCGGCAGGAGGAGCATGCAGAATCTGGACGCTTCCCTCGGCAGGCATCACGATGTCGAGGGTTGCCCGCTCGCCTGGCGAAAGGGTCAGCGGTTCGAAGGGGACAGGCTGCCCGAGGTAGCCGCCATCGAGCCCGACAAGCTGAACGGAGGCTGCCGCGGCCACGGCCAACCGGAAGGGGCGGGCGTTCGTTGAATCAATGAGGTGAAGGCGGACCCGTTCCCCTGGCGCAGCCGTCAACTGCAGGTCCGACCGACCGTTGGCTAAGAACTCGTTGCCGTAGCGGCCCATCAGAACGCGGTTGGCTGACTCGGATGAGAAGGGCGCCACGTCTCCGGTGTCATCCAGGAGGAGGTCATCGAGGAGGACGACTTCTTCCCGAGGCCACGCCTCGGCGGCGTCGCGTGGGCCATCCACAAGGATGGCTCCCTGGAGGCCGAGTTCCTGCTGGAGGTCCTCCCGGACGTGCGGGTGATACCAGAAAACGCCCTCGTCCGGGAAGCTCAGGCGGTAGCGGAAGGTGCCTCCGGGGGGAACCGGGGGCTGGCTGACGTGCGGGACGCCGTCGGAGCCCGCCTCCAGGCGAAGCCCGTGCCAGTGGACCGTGGTTTCCACCGGGAGGTCGTTCCGGAACAGCACATCCACCGTAGCGCCTTGGGGCGCCCGCAGCGTCGGCCCCGGGATCTGCCCGTTGTAGGCGAACATCCGGATGGGCTGGCCCCCGGTGGGCGAGTGGGCGACGAGGCCCGCCGTCAGGTTGAACACAGCCCCGCCTGTGAGGTTCACCTGCGTCGTGGGCGCGGAGGGCGGCAACCCAGCGACCGATCGATCCAGGGGCGAGAGGCTGGGGGTCCCGGTGGTCTGCCCGTGGTCTCCTCCATGGTCCTCCCCCAGGGATCCCATGCCCATGCACCCTGCAAGCAGGGGGGTGACTAGGAGGACGGCGAGCAGCGGGAGCACTCCTCGTCGGCGGGTCTTCAAACCGTGAGGGGGCATGATGCCTGGTGGAGGTTCCCGATGAGGATGAGGCTTTCTTTGACGGGCATCGAACGCGCTTCCGCGAGAGGGATCGTTGAGCCTCATCCGCGCATGAGCCCGGAGAACCGACCCCCCTCCGGATGGACCGGGACTCGGCGCGCAACACGCGGTGCCCTTAGCCCCAAGTGTGCGCGCCGTGCGCGCCCCTGCGGGGCTCCACGCCTGGGGGAGCCACCTGGCGGTCAGACACCGAACAGGAGGCCAACCCCGCCGTGGAACCCCATCGCAAGGCCCAGCGCCAAGATCACCGTGAGGACGAGCATGAGCACGTTCGTCGGGGTCTCGGGGTCGGGTTCCACGCGAGCCTTCAGGTAGATGAGCATGGGGACGAAAACAACGATCTTCCCCACGAGGAGGCCGATGTCGCCAAGTACCCCCGCCAGAAAGTTGGTGCCCATGAGTTTTGACGTGTAGCCCTGCGTAATCCCAAGATAGTTCTGCATGCCGTCCACGATGTGGCCGTAGAAGATGAGGGCGTAGAGGGGATCAGTGGCGGCACGAACCTTGAGCAACCAGCCTGCAACAAGGAAGGGTGCTGTGAGGAGGGCGGAGTAGCCGAAGATTTCCGCGAGAACTACCCACCTCACGAAACCCGATGGCGGATGGAAGACATACCACGCGACGCCTGCGAACGTCGTCAGCAGAAGGAGTGAGCCGGCCGCGGCCACGACGTGCCAGTGGCGAACGCGGGCGAACCGCCCGCGTTCTGTGGCGTGGCTTTCGATCTGGAGGCCCACAACAAGGGCTGCGAACGTGTAGGCGAAGATGACCACGTAGATGTTTGGCGTGATGAACAAGTAGGCCCAGGGTTCCGGAATCCAATCCGCGTCGATGAGGCCGCGGAGCGTTCCCCCGGCGGCGATGGTGGGGAGAAACGCGTACAGGAGCGTCCGCGTCATGGTGAACTGGCGGCGCGCGAAATAGTCGAAAACATTCCACAGCCCCACAAGGAGAATGAGTCCCCACGTGACCGTCGAGACGAGATTGTAGCCTGCATCCGCGGTCACACCGCCGCGGGTGAGCGGCATCCCTGCGGCATCCGTGACGATAGGGCCGTAGTAGTACTTCCAAACGAAGGGGTAATACACGAGGTCCGGCGCGAGGAGGCTGCCGAGGGTGAGGAGGGCCGCGTAGGCGGCGAGCAGGGCAAGGGCGCGTTGCGGGGTCAGGAACCCCCACTGCAGGCGCGCGGTGCGAGCCGCAGGAGGATTCTGGAGGGAACCGTCGGGAGCGCCCGGCGGGGTAGCGGACACGGCAACACGAGGGTTGCCGATCCCACTTAGTCCTTTGGTGAAGGTGGTGGGACCAAAGCGCGCGGCGTTCGATCGGCGTCAAATAAGGCTGATGGTGTTGAGGCCCAACGCAGAGGTATTTTCATGGGGGCCCTGATCGGCGGCCCCGATGTGGGGCAGGCGGCCCGGAGGGGAGCCCGATTAGGGTTCACTCTCGTCAGGGTCCCGCTGACGGCGAACCGTGAAGATTTGATTCCAGAGGTCGCCGTAGGCGTCCACGAGGTCCGGGGTGGGGCCGTAATCCTGGAGAAGCTGGAGGACGCGGTCACGGCCAACAAGGCGGAAGCCCTTCCCCTCAGGAGGACTGGTTCGTTCGACGATGCCCGCCTCGATGAGGTTCTTGAGGTGGTAGGTCAGCGTGCTCTTGGTGACCGGCACGACATCGAGGAGCTCCTTGTGCAGGGCGATTGGCCTCTCGATGAGGTAGAGGATGATACCAAGGGGGACTTCCTGGCGGATGACCGCGAGAACCTCCTTGTCCTCCCGGGTGAGGGGCCGGAGGGGTTTGCGGGCGGGGAAGAAGCGTCGGTAGCCGCCGCTTTCGCTGCTTGTCACGAGGCCCCACCCTTCGAGGACGTTCAGGTGATACTCACAGAGGGCGGCGCTCGTTTCGGCGCGACGCTGGATCTCTCGGAGGTGCAGCCCCGGATACTGGTGGACGACCGCCAGGATCCGTTGTCGGGCAAGGACATCCTCGCCAGTAGGTCGTTCCGGCACACCTCACCGCCTGGACCAGAAGGGGATGAACAGCAGGACGACGATGACCAAGTCGAACCCGGCCTCGGTCAACTCGAGAACTTCGTGGCCGACGAGGCGCCAGTAGATGGCGATGGCCACGAAGCCGCTCTTCACGAAGTGGATGAGGAACGCCGCTGCGACGAACAGGATTTTTCGGTTCCGGACGCGGCGGTAGGCCTCGAAGGTGAGCAGGCTGAGGATGAGGCTCACGACCGCCACGATTCCGACAACAGTGCTTGACAACAGGTCAAAGGCCATGACTTGACTCCTGGGGAAGAGGGCGGTTGCGACGGCACAGGCCATGGCGCCCCGCCACAGGTGGATGGCGGCCTGGCCACTTAACCACCCTCGTGCCCTCCGGGCGGCCAACGCGGGCTTCCGGGAGGGGGGATCGCGTCAGCCACCCGCAAAGGGCGGCGGTGGGGGCGACGGCAAGGCGCCCTATTGAGCTTATTAGACAGACTTGAAACGACGAGGTGGTCCCCCGCCCTACCGACCCGCGACCTTGGCAATCCGACCAGCATGATGTCGGGTCTCGGGCTGACGGAAGGGCCAGAGGCTCATGCGGTTCCGGGGGCAACTTCAAGCTCGCCGTTGAGCCCGCAACCGAAGGGCAAAGCCGACACCCACGGCGATCACCGCCCCAATCCCCACAAGCAACCACGTAATCCGGGGGTCATCGACGGTTGCGACCACGCTTGTGAACAACGCGGTGTAAGCGACTGTGGCCAGCAGCATACTCCCCAGGAGGGCCGGGAGGAGAACCCCCGTCCGGTAGCCGAGGGCCCGCCCGGCAAGGGCCGCAACCAGGGCCCCGGAGGGGAGAAACGGCACCCACAGGCTTCCCGCAAGCAGCGCGACGCCAACAGGCTCGGACCGCTTCGTCCGGGCCCGCACCTCCCGTGCCTCAGGCGGAGCAAACCGCCGGAGCCACCGAAACCGCAGGGTTCCCCTCCCCAGGCTACAAGCGATGGGGTATCCAACCAGAAGGACGAGGGCGTCCTGGGTGAAGGCCACAAAGCCCACGAGCCAAGTGGGCGCGCCGGCAGCAATCCCCGCAGGGATACCGGTTTCCCGGCCAAGGAGGAGGTGGGCGGAGACTTGGGCCGCGACGGCAAGAAGGATCCGTGGATCCGCTAGCGCCAAGGCGCCAATCACCCCTGCGGCAAGGAGGACGAGGCCAACAGCGGCGCCGAGCGCGACCTGCTCTGGAGCCTCCAGTCCGGATGGGGACGGGCCCTGAGTCACGAGCCCCTATAGGGGGCTGAGGCTTGAAACTGCGCCAAGCCCCTGCCGCCGAGGAGATGCTTCTCTCAACACGGTGGGTAAGCCTAATAGGGGCGCGGGCCCTGGGAGGAGATCGACGGGTGTCTCAGCCATGACCGCATCCCCGACCGAACCCTCTCCAAAAGAGGCGCCCGTTCCGAAGTGGGTCTACTGGTTCGGAGCCGCCGCCGGCCTCCTGCTTCTCGTCGTCATTGTCCGCCACCTCGTGGCTGGCGGCGCCGGGGGCCACTTATAATGCCCCTCATGGGACCCAACCTCCGCAAATTCGCCCTCACGGTCCACGTCGTCGTAACCGTTGGATGGCTGGGGTCGGTGGCCGCCTTCCTCGCGCTCGCCCTCACCGGGGTTCTCGCGGGTGCCACGGAGGAGGCCCGCGGCGCCTACATCGCCATGGGATTGGTGACCAGCTACGTCATCGTCCCCTTGGCCATCGCATCTCTCGTGACCGGGATCTTGCAGTCCATCGGGACCCCCTGGGGGCTCTTCGGCCACTATTGGGTCGTCGTGAAACTGGGGATTACGCTCGTTTCCACGCTGCTCCTCCTCGTCCACACCCACCCGATCGCCATCCTCGCGGAGCTCGCGGCTCAACCCGGACATGCGTATGGAGACCACCCGAACCTACAGCGCCAGATGGTCGTCGACGCCACCCTCGCCCTCATCGCCCTCATCGCCACGACCGCATTGTCAATTTACAAGCCCCGAGGGCTCACGCCTTACGGGGTGAGGAAAGCGCAGAGGGAAAACTGACCACGTGGACTCGTGTCGTATTTCGGAACAACCTCGTTCGCGACCAGCTCCAAGCAATCCGTTGGAAGCGGGGCAACGGGGACATGCTCATCCCTTGATCTCGCTGGAACACGGCTTGGCTCTGCCAGCTGGGGGAGAGCGATCTCCTTGACTGCGGGCCTGAGGCGGACACGCCGGCCCCGTAGGAATCCCCCTATCAGTTCGAGCGGATCATTTATGTCCGTGGTGTGTGATGATATATCATTGACCTCCGATAGGCCCCCAGTGCAGTTGGCACCGATCGATGACGTAGCTCGGAGCCATTACGACAACCAATTTCATCTACGTTGCCTTGAGAGCAAGGGGGCCGTCTTCCAAGACCTCTTTGAGCGTATAATGATGCGTCGCTTCCCCCGGGATTTCCAACGCGTCAAACCCTGGGGAAGACAAGGTGATGAGAAGTGCGATGGCTACATTAGGAGCATTCGGACCCTCTGCCAAGTTTATGCCCCTGAGCGAATGGAAAGCGCGCAGACCGTTCAGAAGATAGAGGACGATTTTCGGGGTGCCTCCCCCTACTGGCAAGACTTCTTCGAAACATGGGCATTTGTACACAATGCTGAGGGACTTCCACCAGATGCAGCGAAGCGGATCGAGCAGTTGCACATAGAAAACAATCCCCCGGCCGTCGTGATGTGGGGCCGGGTCGAGCTGCTCGGCTTCGTTAGGGAGTTGAAAATCCACGATCTGCAGGATCTATTCGGTCATGCTCCATCCCTTAACGGCTGGACCCAAACTGGATACCGAGATTTCGATCGCGTTCTGAGAAACCTGGAACGCCAGGAGCCAATCCGCGAACTCGATCTCCGCCCCCCGCCGCCCAATAAGATCGAGTACAACCAGATCAATGTTGAAGCGGCATGGCTCCTCCGTTTCGGGATGCTCAAGGCCCACCATGTGGATCGGTTAATTTCACAACACCCCGATCCCAGGTACGGGGATGAGATCGCCGAGCGCCTCCACGCAGACTACAAGGCTCTGAAGGCGAGTGGCCTCCCGCCAGGCCTCATCATTGCAAAACTCCAACAGCGCATCGGAGGAACCGAACAAGCATCCTCAACGTATCAGAATGCGGTATTGGCTGTGCTAGCCCACTTCTTCGCGACCTGTGATATTTTTGAACGGGAGCCGACGGCATGATCCTCCTACCTACCAAGCACCTCCATTCTGATAGGGCCCTGATTACGGTAGGTGGAATCATCCTCCGCAATGTGCGGACTCCGATAGCGTTCTCGGAGCTCTGGCGGAAAACCCGCGATGGGTATCGACGGCAGAACCTCAGTCCCCTCGCTTACGACGTGTTCTTGCTCGCACTTGCCATGCTGTACGCGCTAAGGGCTATTGACTATGATTCCGGTGTGATCCGGAGGGTAGCCCCATGATCCATGAATTGTACAGTAGTCTACCCTCGTTCAAGCGCTTGGCATTCCACAAGGGCCTAAACGTTATCTTGGCAGACAAGCGCGTTGGGGCGCCTGTGGGGGAGACACGCAACCGGAGCGGGAAAACGAGCCTTGTCGAGCTCCTTCACTTCCTGCTGGGGGAGCGACCAAGCTCGAAATCCCTTTTGCGCCACGAGAAGCTAAAGGATCACGTCTTCGGCATGACTGCCACCCTCGGGAATGGGCGGTTCCAAGTCGAAAGATCTGGGCGGAACGACACAGAAGTGACGATAAAGAAGGTCCCGAGTGCTCCCTTGGGGCCGATGTTCGTCGACGATCGCCACACTACTCGCGTCATCCCGAACCAGGCATGGGCAAACGAGCTTGGAAGGCGAATGTTCGGCCTCTCTGAGGCATTGCAAACGGCTCCGCGCAAGGAGAGAGAGCCATCGTTTCGCATGCTCTTCCCCTATTTTGCTCGGCGTCAACAAGAAGGCGGATTTCACGATCCAACGAAGATGTCCAGCCGCCAGAACGATGGGGACCGCCAAGTAGCGCTTTCTTTCCTGCTCGGGCTGGAGTGGCGCCTTGCGCGGGAGTGGCAGGACGTGCGCGATAAAGAGAGCGGCATCAAGGCACTCAAGAAGCTTGCAGAGGCTGGTTCTGAGCTCCCATTCGCTCGAAGAGTTGCAGAACTCCAACCTCGCCTCCTGGCGGCCACCCAGAAGGCCACCAGCCTGCGGACGAGCCTCGAAACGATGCAGGTCCACCCAGAGTATGCTCGGCTTCGGGACGACGCAGACCGCCTGACACAGCAGGCTAGCCTACTCCTCCAACAGGATGTGGTGGACGATACGCTCGTTCGTGAGATAGACACCACGCTGGCAGAGGAGCTGCCGGTAAACCAACGTGAGCTATTCCAACTCTACGAGGAGATCGGGGTATTGTTCCCCCCGTCCGCACGGCGGCGGTACGAAGAGGTGGCACAATTCCACCAAGCAGTCGTGGCCAACCGGAGGGGTTACTTGAGCGAGGAGCGGACTGCCGCGCTCCGCCGCATGGCCGAGCGACGACAGAGAATTGCCTCCCTCGATAACGAACGCGCCGGAATAATGCAAACACTCAGTACCCATTCGGCAGCCGAGCAGTTCAGGCGCCTGGAACGCGACCTAGTAAGGCGTGAAGCCGAAATAGAATCCCTCAGGAAGGAGATTGAAACAGCACAGCAAATCGATCGGCAAAAAGGTCATCTGATGGAGGAGCGGCACGAGTTGAAGTCCCGCCTCGAAAGGGCGAATGGAGACCAAGGCGCGCACATCGAGGACCTTCGCAGGATCTTCGAGTCAGTAAGCGAAAGCATCTACCAAGAACGAAAGGGGTCGCTGGAGATCAAGGCAACTCCCAAAGGCATAGATGTCCGACCACGGATACACGGTGATAGAAGTACTGGCATCCGAATGATGCAGACGTTCGCATTCGACCTCACACTAATGTCAGTCTGGAGTAAGGAAAAGTTGGGCCCAGGCTTCCTCGTTCATGATAGCCACTTATTCGACCCCGTCGATGCCGATGTGGTGGACAAGGCAATTTCCACGGCGGAGCAGCGGTGCCGTGCCGAAGGATGGCAATACGTTGTCACACTCAATACCGACAGTATCCCCTCCTCGTTGAGGCCTCGGATCGAAGACGTAGCGCTCCCAATCCGGTTGGCCGATACTGAGACCGGCGGGCTCTTCGGGTTCCGCTTCGATTGAACCCCTGGGTAGAGACGCGGATTCCCTCCAGGCCGGCGGAGATACGGGGGGCCCACTCTCAACACAGATCCAGATCTACGCGCGCCTACGACGGCCCGCGGTCTCGCGGGTATCAGGCAGCCCGGCGACAGAAGGCCGGCCGGATTACCGCGGCGGGCATGACGAAGGATTTAACCTTCGAGCCCGTCGAGGGGCCGATCCAGGACCGCATCGACGCGGCATACCGCGCGAAATACAGCGGAAGCCCCTACTCGCCGACATGCTGGAGCCCGGGCCCCGTGCAGCGACGGTCCGGATCGCGCCGCGGTGAGCGACCAGTTAACCCGGAGGGTAGGTGCGTTAGGCGTCCTCTCGCCCCCTCAACGTTCAGCAACCTCCAGCGAAACGCCTTATATTCCGGCTCCCACCCACGATACGTGCCCCCCGCTCGCAAGAACCCCCTTCCCCCCAGTCGGCAACTCGAGCTTTTCGACAGGGTAGGCGCCCTACTGTTGGACCGGCTGATCGACGGGCTGGAGCCCATGACGGTCGGAGGCATCCAGGGGGCCATGGAGGGGCTCCCAGGGATCCAGCATGCCGATGTCGAGGAGGAGCTCGTTAAGCTGGAGGCCGTGGGCTTGGTAAAGCGCTCCAGAAAGACCGGGTTTGATTACTTCTCGGTAGACCCCACGTTCCTTGCGAAGCTTCCGCAGCAGGTCATCGATGGCGCCCAGCAGGGGGACGCCTGGAAAGGAGACCTCAGGGCCGAAGAGGGGGCGAACGTTTTCAAGAAGTACCTCCCCCTGATGGAGAGTCCCGAGGCACGGCAGAGCGCACAACCTCCACCCCAGGAGGTGTTCGGAGGCCACCTGCCAGCAATCTCGGCTATTCTCAGGGACAAGGCGAAGGTGAAAAAGCTCGCCGCAATCCTGGAGGAGCACCGGAAGCAGCCATCTGGATCCGAGTAGGGTTTGGTAAATCCCAAAACTCCACTACCCCTTTGGCCAACCTAGCGCATTCGGCCCTCTATGGTCGAACCGCCGGAGCGCCGGCTCGAGGAGTGGCATTGCATCAAGCAGGCCGTTCTACTGAGCGTCACCCCGGGCGAGGCCGTGATCGTCGTCACCGTTGAAACGAGCACCGGCACCCACTCTTTCTTGGCGGCGGAGGTCAAGAACCCCAAGTCGCTTGCACCCGGCGACTCCGTCTCACTCTTGGGGTTGCCTGGGGGCGTGGTCTCGATCGCGCCCGCGTTCAAGGCTTCCGGCAGGGGGCTCGTATGATGCGCGCGGCCGACGCGTGGCGCACGGGGCGCCTTTGTCTCTTTCAGCATCAGGGGGCCTGAATGGCTTGGACAACAGGCCCTTCATATCCGCGCCGAAGGGTCCTTATAAGGACTCGGGCCCGAACGTGCTTGCTCCTTCGGGCCCGAGTCTTCATAAGGCCTTTGCGGCGGCAGCAAATACCGTGAGTGGGCCACTCCGCGGCCTGGGGGTAAACCGGGTCAGCGATCCGAAGCAGGCCGAGCCCGACAAGCACTCCCTAGAGCTCCAAAAGAAGCGCACCCACGAGAATGCGGTCGAGGTCTCGATGCGCGAGCAGCGCCCCCTCGACTACCGTGCGCTCACCGCGACGGCGAGCGCGTCAGATAGTGAGTCAGCATACTACGTCGCCCTTGAGCGTGCCGTTGATGAGTGGAACCCGACAGACATCTTCTTTCCGCTAGTGGACCGGGGCTTCCGCAACGTCGGCAAATTCTACGACTTGATGGAGCGCTACTCGCAGCGCAGCATCCGAATCTGGTTTGACAAGACGCTGTACCAACCAAACGACCCCATGTCGAGGGCCATCTACCAAGTGATGGTCGTCTTTGCAGAACTCTGGGCCGGACGGCTTGGGCAAGCAACAAACGCCAAGCATGAAAGCGCCCGCCTTGGCAGGTACTACCGAAAAAGGGTGCCCACGGGATACACCCGCCAGGAACGAGGCCACCTGGTATTCAACGAGGATGCACCGACCGTCCGGCAGCTCTTCGAGGATGTGGCGTCAATGGGGCCCACCATCGCGCTCAGCCAGCCTGCAGCCCGCAAGCTGGGCATTACAACGGTTCGGGGCATCGTCGAAATTGTGCAAGACCGAATCTACGCGGGGAACAATCGATACGGCGACACCGACTACTACGTTGAGGCTTACGAGTTGGTGGATGGCCACCTCTGGGCCCAGGCCAATGCCCGCCTCCCTGAGAGGGAGCACTCTCGGGCCACCGAAGGTCTTGCCGAGGTGGCGACCAAATTTGGCGTGGTCGAGCTCGTGGAGTCACTTCTCCGGAGCACCTTGCTGAACTGCAGAACCTGCTACGAGGAAGCCCAGAGCATCGTGAGGCTGAACCGCGCCGGCGTGCACAAGTTCAGGGACACCGTCATCCCGTATTTGGAGTGCGAACGGAGGCATTCCGTTCCCTCACTCACAGAGGCGGCCTTGCGCGAACTTCGCCCCCTGAGGGTCTGCTGGGGTTGCGGTGCGTTCCACCAATCAAATTTCAAGGTCTTGCAGCGTGCCGGCACTTTCGAGGTTACTTGCAAGGTCTGCGGCGCGATGGCGTGGTCTCCGACGTTCCCGTTCGGGAAGGGCCTGCCCAAGGCTTCCGTCCTCCAAGGCGCCAAGGACCGGACTCTCGACTCCTTCCCCTAAGTAGTCGAGATAGTCGGCGAATACGGCATCGATGGCCGCCTGACGCCTGGTCGCGGATTTCCCGTCCTGCATGCGTTTCCCTTTGCGCGCCTGAGCGGCCCACCACGTCTTCTCGTCCACAAGCCGCAGGTCAGGCCGGGAGTGGGTGATGCCGAGGAGCGTCAGTTCGCCGCGGTAAACGGGGTTTGTGACGATGCTCTGAATCGCGCCCGTCGAGAGGGTCCGCCCCATCCGCGTCACGACGCCTTCCATCGCGAGCGTTCGAGCGATTTCCGTCAAGGGAACCTCAGCGCCGTAGGCCGTGAAAATCCTCTTGACGATGGCGGCCTCCTCCTCGTTCACGACCAATGTACGGTCCTTTCCAAGGCCGTAGCCAAGAGGAGGGCGTTGTGTGGGCCACCGGCCCTTCAGCGCCTGCCCCATTTTGCCCATCCGCGCTCGTTCAGCGATCAGCTCACGCTCAAGTTCGGCAGCGGATGCCACGTTCCTGAAGTTGAAGCGACCGAACGCGCTTGAGGTGTCGAACTGTTCGGTTACGCTATGGAGACTAACGCCCCAGGCCTCAAGCTGACGATGGAGGTTCATGAGGTCGCGGAGGCTCCTGACGAGGCGATCAAGCTTCCAGATCACAATCACGTCCACATCGCCGCTGGCACACAACTGAAGAAGACGTTGTAGTTGGGGTCGTTCGGTGTTCTTTGCGCTCCAGCCTTCCTCCTTGAGAATGTACCGGACGCGGTAGCCGAGGTGGTCGCAGCGGTCGCGGCAGGTGGACACCTGTTGAGGGACAGTTTGTTGTTTCGGAGTGGAGACTCTCGCGTAGATGGCAGCCCTGAGGGGCACCATCTCGCGAGACGTGGGCTTCGCTGGGTTGGATCGGTGTTGCATGTGGTCCCTCCTCCCGTTAGAACCCGAGTTGCGGGATGCGCGCGCGGTAGCTCTCGCGCACGGCCTTCGGGTCGATGTGCGTGTAGAGGTCGATGGTGTGCGCGGGCTTGTCGCCGCGCAGCCACGCGACGTATTCGGGCGGCATCGAGGCCCTCCGAAGGTGCGAAGTGAAGAAGTGTCTCGCGCAATGAGGTGTAAATTTGTCTTTGAGGCGCCCATCTTTTTTGTGAAGGCCAATGGCTTCCGCGGCCTCGGTGATGATCTCGTACACGCGGTTGCGGTCGAGCCTGCCACCATGGTCCCCGAGGAACAGGGGACCGGTAGGTCCTCCTCCACGGGCTTCCCGGATCACGAGCCACCGCTTGAGCACCCGGGAGGTCTCGTCGTCAAAGAAGACGAGGAGGTTCGTCCGCTTCGGCGTGGGCTTGAGCGTGATCGACTGCTCCTTGAAGTCCACGTCCTCAAGGTCCATGTTCACGAGTTCCTCCCGGCGAACCCCAGTCTTTGCGAGCAGCACGAGCACCGCGCGATCCCGCGCCTCGATCATGCTGTGGGCAAGGGCACGCATCTCCTCGACGCTGATGAGCTGCCGGAGCGCGCTCACGTCCTTCTTGGCCTCGCGCTGGAGGATGCCGAGGTAGCGCTCGCGGAAGAGGGGGAGAGCATTCTTCTCGATCCGCCCCATGAACTCCAGGTACGAGTAGAAGGAGGAGAGGGCGTTGAAGTAGCGCATGATGCTCTTCGCGCCCAGCTCCCGTTCCTCCTTCAGGTGCTTGAGGAACCGAGCGAACTCGGATGTCCCCGCCTTGCAGGCGTCCAGGTGACCGAGGAAGGCAAGGTAGATGCGGACGTTCGACTTGTAGTTCAGCACCGTGCGGTGCGTGACCTGCTGCGCCTCGAGGTCCACGAGGTAGTCCGCAAGGAGCGCGTCCTTGTCGGGGGACAGGTGGATACCGTCGTCAGCCGCAGGGGTGACCTTGACGCGGTTACTCATTCCATACCCACCCCCGGGCGGTCTTGGAGATGATACGGTGAAGCTCCAGGTACTCCAGCTGCTCGGCAAGCGCCTTCGCGCGCTTCTCGTCCTTACCGGTGATGCGGAAGCTCTTTCGCAGCTCGCTGGCATCGACGGCGCGGTGCTTGCCGTCGACGCCGCGCGCCTCGCTGAGGAGGCGGACTACACGCGCGTCAAGCTGGAAGCCCCGCTTCGTGCCAAGGAAGGCCTCGGCCCGGTACTCCTCGAGGTCCTTCTCCGCCAGCGCGTGGAGGGCCTCCAAATCCTGAATGCGGGCCCGGGCCTTTCCGATCTCGTTCGTGAGGTCCGCAACCTGCCCCTCAAGCTGGGTCACGCGGGCACGGGAGTCGTCCCCCGCCGCGGCAAGGCCAGTCTCTACGAGCTCGAAGACCATCTCGCTGACGCTCACGCGACGCTTCTCGGCCTCGCGGTTCCACCGCTCCTTGGCGTCCAGCGTCGGAAGGTAGACGTCGATCCGTCGCTGCTTGATGGTCTTGGTTTTGTCCAGCCCCATCACCAGCACCCCGCACGGAAGGGTTGCAGAGAAGAGGCGGCACACTCAGCCCGTCGCCCAGTCATGACTACGGCAGTGTGCCTGGAAGGACTTAACCCTTTACGGGCAAAAAAGTGCTCCCGCCGGGATTTGAACCCGGGTCAATGGCTTGAAAGGCCACGATGATTGGCCGGACTACACCACGGGAGCGGTGCCAAAGGCAACGGGCAACACCGCCCAACCCATATAAAAACTTCGAGGCTTAGCCGCCGCTGACGATGCGGAGGACGGTCAGATCGTCCTCGGCGTGCAGGGTGTCGTCGAGGGGCATGGGGGTGCGGTTGCGGAAGACGAGCACGAGCTCGGGGCTGATGTTGAGGGCCTTGAGCATGTCGTAGCCGGTGGCGCCGTCGGCCAGGGTGAGCTCCCGGGTGCGCTGGGGGAACCCGTGGAGGGTGACCTTGAGGTTCACGCCCGTTCAATCCGGCGCTGCCTGATACGGTTTTCCCCGGCCAGCGAAAGAGATAAGTAATCTCGCGGCAGGTAACGGGCGCTCCGGCCTATGGGTCGGGTGCGCCGCGTCTTGCGGAGGTAGCCTAGCCCGGTCAAGGCGGCGGTCTCGAAAACCGCTGGCTCCCGCCTCGGGAGTTCGAATCTCCCCCTCCGCGCTCCCTTTTGCCCTCGAAAACCGCTGGCTTCCGCGCCGCAAGGCGCGGAGAGGCCGAACCGCAGTTCGGCCGTACCCGCCTCGGGAGTTCGAATCTCCCCCTCCGCGCTCTGTTTTCCCTGCTCTCCCCGGCCAGCCGGGCAGGCTTCAGGTTAGGCCAGTCCTCCGTATCGATGCTTCGAGGGGAAAAACCGAAGCAGATTGCAGATGTCTTTCCTCGGAAGAGGACTCATGATGGACAGTTTTGGTGCTCGGTCGGTTCTCCGCGTCGGCAGCCAGGAGCTCGAGATGTTCCGTCTCGATGCGCTCGAGCGGGAGGGCGTGGACGTTGCACGCCTCCCCTATTCGCTCCGGATCCTGCTCGAGAACCTGCTCCGCCATGAGGACGGGTTCGCGGTGCGGCGCGAGGAGGTGCTCGCGCTGGCGAACTGGGACCCGCGTATCCCCTCGCGGCAGGAGATCGGGTTCACACCGGGCCGTGTGCTGCTGCAGGATTTCACGGGGGTGCCCGCCGTGGTGGATTTCGCGGCCATGCGTGACGCGATGGCGGACCTCGGGGGCGACCCGGGGCGCATCAACCCACTCCAGCCCGTGGAGCTCGTGATCGACCACTCCATCCAGGCCGGTTCTTTCGGGACGGCCGACTCGTTCCGCCTGAACGCGGCGGACGACTACGCCCGCAACGGCGAGCGCTACGCGTTCCTGAAATGGGGCCAGCAGGCCTTCGACAACTTCACGGTGGCGCCGCCGAACACGGGCATCTGCCACCAGGTGAACTTGGAGTACCTCGCGCGCGTCGTCTTCGGTCTGGAGGGCGACCGAGTGAAGCGCGGCGAGACGGGCCTTCCCCAGGCCTACCCGGACACCCTCGTGGGGACGGACTCCCACACGCCGCTCATCAACGGCCTCGGCGTTCTCGGGTGGGGCGTGGGCGGCATCGAGGCGGAGGCAGCCATGCTCGGCCAACCCATCGCGATGCTTATCCCGCAGGTGATCGGCGTTCGCCTGACGGGGGAACTGCCCGAGGGGGCCACGGCGACGGATCTCGTGCTCACGGTGGCGCAGGTGCTGCGGAAGCGGGGCGTGGTCGGTCACTTCGTGGAGTTCTTCGGGCCGAGCGTGTCGAAGCTCTCCATCGCGGATCGCGCCACCATCGGCAACATGTCCCCCGAGTACGGGTCCACGTGCGCGATCTTCCCCGTGGACCAGCAGACCATCGATTACCTCCGTTTCACCGGTCGCAGCCCCGAGCGCGTGGCCCTCGTGGAGGCCTACATGAAGGAGCAGGGCCTCTTCCACACCGCCTCCTCGCGGGAGCCCGACTACTCGGACGTCATCGAGCTCGACCTCTCGCGGATTGAGCCCTCCATCGCGGGCCCCCGCCGCCCCCACGACCGGGTGCCGCTTGCGGAGGCGGGGCGCTCCTTCCGGGCGGCGCTTCCCTCCCTCCTGCCGCCGCCCTCCGAGCGGGAGCAGAAGACGCCCGCGGCAGCCCCGAACGCCGCGGGGCGCCCCGTGGGGGTGTGGGGCGAGGACAGCCACGTGAAGCAGCACGTGGACGTCGAGGAGGAGGACGGGGAGCGGCTCCGCCACGGGTCCGTCGTCATCGCCGCCATCACGAGCTGCACCAACACAAGCAACCCCTCCGTGATGATCGGGGCGGGCCTGCTCGCGAAGAAGGCGGTGGAGCGCGGCCTCCAGACAAAGCCCTGGGTGAAGACCACCCTCGCGCCCGGGTCCCGCGTGGTGACGGACTACTACGAGCGGGCGGGCCTCACGCCGTTCCTGGACCGGCTCGGTTTCCAGCTCGTGGGGTACGGGTGCACCACCTGCATCGGCAACTCCGGGCCCCTTCCCGCGGAGGTGTGCGAGGCCATCGAACGGGACGGCCTCGTGGTGGCCTCTGCGCTCTCGGGCAACCGCAACTTCGAAGGCCGCATCCACTCCCAGGTGCGCGCGAACTACCTGATGTCGCCGCCCCTCGTGGTGGCTTTCGCGCTCGCGGGCCGGATCGACCTCGACCTCACCGCCGAGCCTCTCGGCGTCGGGTCCGACGGCAGGCCGGTCTACCTCCGGGACATCTGGCCCACCCAGGAGGAGATCAACGCGACCCTGCAGCGCGCCATGGACCCCGGAATGTACCGGGCCCGCTACGGGGACAACCTGCGCGGCGACGAGCGCTGGCAGACTCTCCCAAGCCCCACCGGAAATCGCTACCAGTGGGACAACGCCTCGACCTACATCCAGCGCCCCACGTTCTTTGACGGAATGCCGCGCGAGGCGCCCGAGCGCATCACAGACATCCTGGGCGCGAGGGCCCTGGCGGTGCTCGGCGACTCCGTCACCACGGACCACATCTCCCCCGCCGGCGGTATCCCGGAGCACACGCCCGCCGGCCGCTTCCTCATCGAGAAGGGCGTGCCCCCGGAGGAGTTCAACTCCTACGGCGCACGCCGCGGCAACCATGAGGTGATGGTGCGCGGCACCTTCGCGAACCTCCGCATCCGGAACCGCCTCGCGCCGGGCACGGAGGGCGGCTTCACCGTCCATCTGCCCACGGGCGACGTGACCACGATTTACGACGCCTCCATGCGCTACCAGGCGGCGGGAACGCCCCTCGTCATCCTGGCGGGAAAGGAGTACGGCACGGGGTCCAGCCGCGACTGGGCCGCGAAGGGGCCCTACCTCCAGGGCGTCCGCGCCACCATCGCGGAAGGCTACGAGCGCATCCACCGCAGCAACCTCATCGGGATGGGGATCCTCCCGCTCCAGTTCCGGGAGGGCGAGTCCATCGCCTCCCTCGGGCTCACGGGCCGGGAGACGTTCGACATCCTCGACCTGGAGCAGGCGCTCGCCACGCCCTTCGGAGGCGGGCGCGAGGTGACGGTGCGGGCGCGGCGCGAGGACGGGAGCACGGTCGAGTTCGTCACGCTTGTCCGCATCGACACGCCGCAGGAGCGCGAGTACTACCGCCACGGCGGCATCCTCCGGTACGTGCTGCGGCAGCTGCTCTCCGGGCGGAAGGCCCCCAAGGTGGAGTCCGCCGCCCTTGCGGCCGCGCCGCAGCCCGCGCCGGGCGCGAAGCCCCCGGTGGGTGTCGTGGACGAGGGCTCCATCTCGTCCTTCCCCGCCTCGGACCCGCCGGCCTACTGACGCGGGAGGCCGCCCGGGGGCTGCCGGGCGGCCCGTTCCGACAGGCTCATGTCGAGGGGGCCGGTTTCAGCCCCGATGCGTCTCCTCGCGGCCCTCCTCCTCGCCTCCCTCCTTGCCGGCTGCACCCTGGGGCCCCCCGGGCCCGCCACCCGCAGCGAGGGCGACGCGCCCGAGTGGACCGTTGGGGATTACTGGGTCTGGCAGCAGCCAGCGGTCCTCCTCGGGGGCTCCGGGGAAGGCCAGGAAACGACCCAGATCCGGTGGGAGGTCGTGGACCGCGCCACGCTCGCAGGCGTGGACACCTACGTGGTGGTGGAGACGGTGAAGCAGCCGGGCAACGCCACCTTCGGCTTCGCGGAGTACTTCAACAAGTCCGTGGCCACCCAGGAGATCGTGACCGAGAACGGGCCGCAGCGCGCCCTCTCCCTGTACCGGATGCCCTTCCGCACCGGGGAGAAGGTCGCGATGGGGGAGGCCACGGAGCTGCGCGTCATGGCCGCCACCGAGACCGCGACCCCGAAGGGGCCCTTCCGCACGATCCCCGTTGAGCGCTGGGCGCCCGACGGCGAGAACGGGACGGTCGTGAAGACCCACGTCATCTACTACGCGGCCACCGTGGGCAATCCGGTGCGCACCGAGGTGTACCAGGGTCCCTCCACCTTCTACGTTCGCGACCTCGTCGATTACCGCTGCGCCGCCTGCCCCCGGACCTAAGGTTTCACCCAGTTCTTTCGGTGAATCCCAGCGGTAAGCTTCAAGCGGGCGCGCCGCCGAGATCCCCCGGAGAGAGGGTAAGGCATGCGCGTCTTCGTGACTGGCGGAACGGGCTTTGTGGGACGAGCAATGGTGGACCGGCTCCTTGAGCGCGGCCACGAGGTGACGCTGCTCGCCCGCCACCCGGGAAAAGCGGTGCGGAACGACCCCCGCGTCCACGTGGCCCAAGGAGACGTCAGCGACCCCGAGTCCCTTCTCATGGCCCTCAACCGGCGCCCCCACGACGCCGTCATCCATCTCGTGGGCATCATCCGCGAGAACCGCCGGAAGGGCATCACTTTCGACCGCATCCACGTCCAAGGAACCCGGAACATGGTGGAGGCGGCCCGGAAGGCAGGCATCCACCGCTTCCTGCACATGAGCGCCAACGGCGCGAAGCCCGAAGGGACGGCGTACCAGACGACCAAGTGGCAGGCCGAGCGCCTCGTGAAGGAGAGCGGGCTCAACTGGACCATTTTCCGGCCGAGCCTCATCACGGGCCCCGGACCCGGGTTCGACCTGCAGATGGCGCAGATGGTGCGCCGCTCGCCCGTCGTTCCCGTCTTCGGCAAGGGCGACTTCAAGGTGGCCCCCATCGCGCTGACGGACGTGACCACGGCCTTCGCGAACGCCCTCGACCACCCTGGCACCGTGGGGGAGACGTTCTGCCTGTGCGGCCCCGAGGAGTTCACCTTCAAGGAGTACCTGCAGCGCCTCGAAGGCGTCCTCGGGAAGCACCGTCCCCTGATGCCCGTCCCCCAGGGCCTCATGCTCACGGCCGCGGGCGCCCTCGGGCGCTTCAGCGCGTTCCCCGCCACGCGTGACCAGCTCACCATGCTCTTCGAGGGCAACACGTGCTCAACCAGCGGCGACACCGCCTGCCACGATTACCAGGAGGCCCTCGGGATGCCCCGTGTGCACACCTGGGAGGAGGAAGTACGTCGCTTCCTAAGGTGACGCCAGGGTACCCTGGCGTCCTCATCCCCGAGCACCGCCTCGCGCTCGACGCGGCGCGGCCGGGCTACACCACCCTCGTGAGCCACGGCCACGGCGACCACGTCCCCTACGACCCCGCGGAAGCCATGGGCACCTGGAAGCCCTCCCTCGCGGACATCTGGTGCACCCCCGAGACGGAGGACATCATCCGCACGCGGTACTCGGACACGCCGCGGCCCCACCTCCGCTCCGTCCCCTACGGGGAGCCCTTCGAGGTGAACGGGTGCCGCATCACGTTCCGGAGCGCGGGCCACATCTTGGGCTCGGCCCTCATCCACGTGGAGTGCCCCGAGGGAAGCGTCCTCTACACGGGGGACTTCAAAGCCCACGAGGCCCTCACGTGCCCCAGCATGGACCCCGCGCCCGCGGACGTCCTCATCACGGAAACCACCTTCGGGCTCCCCATCTTCCTGTGGGAGGAGCCCGAGGCGCTCCGCAACCAGATCGTGGACTTCGCGAAGGAGGCGCTCGAGGACGGCGCGACGCCGGTGTTCCTCGCCTACGGGCTTGGAAAGGGCCAGGAAGTCGTGAAGACGCTCGGCGAAGGTGGCATCGACGTGGCGCTCCACGGGGCCGTGCGGAGCATGTGCGACGTGTACGAGCGCCACGGGTACACGTTCCCTCGCGCGACGCCCTACGAGAAGGAGACGCTGGAGGGGAAGGCCCTTGTGTGCCCCCCGGGGTCGCGCACGAACCCCATGGTGACGAAGCTCAAGAGCTACCGCACCGCCTACGTGAGCGGCTGGGCAAGCCTCGCGAACCGGCGGCAGCAGATGGATGCCGACGGCCTCATCGCGCTCTCCGACCACGCCGACTACAAGGGCCTCATCGACCTCGTGGAGGCCGTGAGCCCGCGCAAGGTATTCACCGTGCACGGCTACACCGAGCCCTTCGCCGAGGTGCTGCGGAAACGCGGCCTCGACGCGGAGCCCCTCATGAAAGAGGAGTCCCGGGGGGAGGAGTAGGGTGGCGGCACGCACGGGCTTCCGGGGCCGCCACGCCCAGACCGCTTCCACGCCGTTCCTCGCCTTCGCGACGACGGCCGAGGCAGTGGCCTCGAGCGCCGGCACGCGGCGCAAGGTGAAGCACGTGGCCGACTACCTTGCCTCCCTGCCGCCCACAGACCTCCCGATTGCAGCCACGTTCATGAGCGGCGCGCCCTTCAGCGGCGGCGACCCCCGCGTGCTCCAGGTGGGGTGGGCGCTCCTGCGCGATGCGGCGGCGCGCCTCCTCCCCTTCGACGAGGAGCTCGTGCGCACCTGCAGCCGCGTCGTGGGCGACCCCGGCGAGACCCTGGGGAAGCTCATGCGCGCAAGGAACCTGCTCGCGGCCACGGACCCCACCGCACGGAAGGAACGGCCGCAGCAGCGGAGCCTCCTCGACTTCGGCGGCGACACCGTGGCCTCCGAGAGCGAGGCAGCAACCCTGCAGGAAGTTCGCGAACGGTTCGAGACCCTCGCGGCCACCCGCGGCCCCGAGGCGAAACGGGACCAGGTGGAGGCGGCCCTGCGGCGCCTCGCGGACTCCCCCCTGGAGGTCACCTATTTCGTGAAAATCATGCTCGGAGACCTGCGGATTGGGCTCCTCGAATCCCTGGTGGAGGAGGCCCTCGCGCGCGCCTTCGGCCGCAACGTGGAGGCCGTCCGCATGGCGAACATGCTGAGCGGCGACATCGCCCACACCGCCACCCTCGCGCGGGAGGACCGCCTGGAAGAGGCCACATTCCGGTTGGGACACCCCCTGAAGTTCATGCTGGCCTCGCCCCTCGAGGAGACGAGCATGCCCGCCGACCTCGACACCTACCTGGTAGAGGACAAGTTCGACGGCATCCGCTGCCAACTCCACAAGGAGGAGCGCGCCGTGAAGCTCTTCACGCGCAATCACGGCGACGTCACACTCATGTTTCCCGACGTGGTGGAGGCCGCCCAGCGCATCCCCGGAAGCTTCGTGCTCGACGGGGAAATCATCGCCGTGGACCCTTCGGGCCGCGCCGCGAATTTCGCGCGCCTGCAACGCCGCCTCGGCCGCAAGGCCGCCCCCGAGGCCCTCCAGCGGGAGGTCCCGGTCAAGTTCGTGGCCTACGACCTCCTGTTCCACGAGGGGCGGCTCCTGTACGGGTCCCCGCTCACGGAGCGCCTCGCCACCCTGGAGGCGATGGCCCTCGCGCCCCACCTCATGCGCTCGCCGGTCACCACCGTGGCGACGGCGGAGGACGTGCATGCCGCCTTCGACGCCGCCCTCTCCCGCGGGAACGAGGGCATCATGCTCAAGCGCTGCGACTCCACCTACGAGTTCGGGCGGCGCGGCCGCGCCTGGCTGAAGCTCAAGCGCCCCTTCGCCACCCTCGATGTGGTAATCACGGCGGCCGAGATCGGGCACGGCAAGCGCGCGGGGCTCCTCAGCGACTACACCTTCGCCGTCCTCGGTCCCCAGGGCCGGTTCCTGAACGTGGGGAAGGCCTACTCGGGGCTCACGGACGTGGAGATCGGGTGGATGACGCGCCGCCTCAAGGCCCTCACGCGGGACCGCCGCGGCTCCGTGCATCTCGTGCGGCCCGAGATCGTGCTGGAGGTGGCCTTCGACGGCATCCAGGAGAGCCCGCGACACACCTCGGGGTACGCGCTGCGCTTCCCCCGCATCGTGCGCATCCGAGAGGACAAGGGCCCCCAGGACGTGGACACCTTGGAGACGGTGCGCGCGCTCTTCGAGAAGGCCATTGGAAAAGAAGAAGGGGTGCCGGCCACAGGGCCGGCAGAGTCGTGAGAACGGGGAAGAGGAGTTATTCCTCGTCTTCCTCTTCGTCCTCGTCGTCGGCAGGGGCCGGGCGGCGGGGCGCCTTGGCCTTCACGGCCTCGGGGGCGAAGTAGTCGCGCACCTTCTGGCCGAGGAGGTAGGCAGCGATGGCGACGCCGGCAAGGGCAATGACGATGCCGAGCACGAGGCGGTTCGTCTGGACGAAGATCATCGCGATGCCGCCCACCACGAGGAGGGCCGCAAAGCCGATGGTGATCATCCAGCTCCAGCGGCGGCCGTCAACGAGGGCGAGGGCGGCCGTAAACAGGAGCGGCATGCCCACGAGAAGAAGGGCAAGGGAAGCCCCGAGAGTGGGCAGGAACGCCGCATCGGAGGTGCTGAGCGTGGAAGCGTCGATCATCAGGCCGAAGCCGTAAATGACGGCCACGATGGCGCCAACGACCTCGAGAGCGGCGACAACCCAGACACCGGCGGGAGCGGGCGTGGGGTCGACGACATACCGGGGGCGCCGACCGGGGCTCCGGGTCTGCGCCGCGGGCTTGGACGGGGGCATGGGCGTCCTAATGGCCGATCCGCTCTTGAATCCTCGCTTTTGATGACACCCCCGCTCGGGGGCCCGGAACCCCTGGAAATCCCGCCGCGCCATGGACATATCAAATCCTTTTCGGTGGGGGTGCGGAACCTCAGAACGTTCAAATGGGACCCCTCCTTTCCCCACGACATGGGCCGACTGCCCACCTGGAACCCCACGGAGTGGAAGCGCGCCGGCTGGTTCTACCGCGGCGTCTACCGCACCATCCGCCGCCCCCTCGTGGCCTCCATCCGCCTCCACGGCAGAGGGGTCGAGAACTTTCCCCGCACGGGCCCCGCCATCGTGGCCTCCAACCACTACACGTACGCGGACCCCGTGCTCCTTGCCGCCATCACACCGCGCCCCTACACCTTCCTCGCGAAGTCGGGCCTCTTCAAGTATCGTCTCAGCAACTGGTTCTTCCGGTCCAGCAACTGCCTCCCCGTGTACCGCGGCAAGGGCGAAGGAAACGAGGCGACGCTCCTCGCAAGCCGCGGCATCCTGGAGCGGGGCGGCCTCGTCGCCATCTACCCTGAGGCCACCCGCGCGCCCCCCGGAGAAATGCTACCAGGAAAAACGGGCGCCGTCCGCCTCGCCCTCGAGACGGGCGCGCCCATCGTGCCCGTGGCCTGCGCGACGGACGAGTTCTGGCCGCTCAAGAAGACGTTCCCGCGCCTCGGCCGCGGCGCGTGGTACAACATCGGCAAGCCCATCCACCTGGGGAAAGACCTCGAGCTTGCGAAGGATCGCGACTACTGCCGCAAGGCCACGGACGATCTCATGACCCAGATTCGCGCCCTCCTCACGGAGGCGCAGGCGGCGCGCGACCGGCGCGAAAAGTGGAACTGGAGCGAGCAGAGGAGGTAGGCGATACGGCCTCGCGAGCAACGGGGTTTGATCGATACCACCGATAGCCTCCGCCACCGAAACTGTTTAGAGCGACCCCTCCCTTTGACGGCCTGATGGAAGCGCTCGGCGTGCACCGCGTGGTCGATGCAGCCCACCGCCAAGTGGGCCTGCTCCTTGCCGAGCGCACCGTGGGCGCCCTCGGCCCCCTCTACGACATTCTGCTCTGTCCCTCGAACGGCATCAGCGCCGTGGTGGACGTGAACGGCCTCGAGGCCGCCGCCCGCGACGCGCACCGGCCGCGCGGCCGCTGGGGCCGCCCCTCAAGCCGCCTCGAGCTTTTGGAGGCCGCGGAGGAGCGCTTCGGCACCGGCCTCGAAGAGGAAGAGCTCCTGTTCCTCCTTGCCTACCAGGGCGGCGCCGACATCCCCTACCGCGGCGCGCTCACCGCGCTTCTTGCCACCCCCACCGACATCGGGAAGAAGGGCGACGTCCTCGTCCTGAAGGCTCCCTGGCGCGATTTCCTCGTTGAAGCCTCCCAAGACCTGCCCCCCGGCATCACGGGGCTCTTCACCGCGGGCCTCGTGGAGGGGTGGAGCGTGAGCCACTTCGGGCCAAACCCCGTCTCCCGCTTCCCCATTCTCGCGCCCGCTCTCGTGGAGGTGGTGTGTCCCGGCTTCCCCGGCGTTCAGGAAGGCGATCACGTCCTCGTGCGCGGCGCGCTCACGGAGACGAGCACGCGGGACGAGACGACGGCGCCCTGGCGCATGCACGCGGACGAGCTCATCGTGCCCGCGCGCAAGATGCACTTCACGGCGCGCCCCGCGCCCACGGATTAACCGCGGAACTCGGTCTGGGCCGCGCCCCACCCCTTGGGGTAGGTGCCGGGCTCCATGACGACACGCATCGTCTTGAGCGCGATGCCGCGATCGGCTGTGACGGCCTCCTGGGAGGCCATGCGCGCGCGGCCCACGGCCACGAGCTCGCCCTTGAGCGTGAACACGGCCGCGAGCTCCCCGTTCTTGAGGTCCTGCTGCACCTCGACGACGCCGGGCACGGCGAGGTCGGCGCCGTGGCAGAGGGCATCCACCGCGGAGTCGCGGATCACGACGCGGGGGAGGTGGCCCACGAGCTCCTCCACGGGGCGCACGGCCTCGCGGAGCCAGGACTCGTCGCCGCCCTCGCGCCAGAACACGTACGCGTCCCGCAGGTCGTGGAGGGTGACGCTCGTGGCCTCGCGGAAGGGCCCCGTCTTCGTGCGGCGAAGCGCCTGCATGTGGGCGCCCGCGCCCGCGATGGTGCCGATGTCCGTGCAGAGCTTCCGGATGTAGGTGCCGGCCTCGCAGGAGACGCGGAAGAGGGCGGTGCGGCCCTTCACCTCGAGGATTTCGAGCTCGTAGATGTGGCGGATGCGAAGCTCGCGCTTCACCGCGGACTTGAGGGGCGGAATCTGGTACACGGGGCCCTGGAACAGCTTGATCGTGTCCCGGAACTTCCCCTCGGGCACGTCGCCATGGAGCTCCACGACGGACACGTACTCCTTCGGGGCCTCAAGCAGGGTCTTCACGATGCGCGTGGCATCCGAGAGCGCCACCGGGAGCACGCCCGTCACGTTGGGGTCGAGGGTGCCGCCGTGGCCCGCCTTCTCGAGCTCAAGGGCCTCCTTCAGCCAGGCCACCACCTGGTGGCTCGTGGGGCCCGCGGGCTTGTCGAGGTTCACGCACCCGAGGCGGAGGTGCTGCGCGATGGGCCGCTGGTAGGGGTCGCACCCGTGAGCGGGATCCGTCTCCGCCTTGTGGCGGAGGGCCATCGGGCGAGCAGTCGAGGCGGGGGCCATAACGGGGGCAAGAAAGGGGATCGCCGGGATAAAGGTACCGGGGATCAGCCCGCGTAATTGAGGCCGAGGTCGGGAAGCGTGAGAGCGACCGTGCCCCCGTCGTGCCACCCCTCGACCACCTCACCCACCACGAGCAGGTGA
>DATMKA010000167.1:0-7206 GCA_035553595.1 Thermoplasmatota archaeon
ATCGCGAACGGCGTACTTCGGGTGGAAGGCGGGAAACGGGCTTCCCTTCGCTGGCATCGTGTGCACGGCAACGCCCTTCGCGGCGAGGTACGTGAGGGCGCGGGCCTCGGCCTCGCTCTGGCCGCCCACGGGGCTTCCGTCAACGAGCACGCGGACGCGGACCCCGCGGGCGGCGGCCTCAGCGAGGGCGACCGCAAGGGGCGCGCTGTCGAAGGTGTACCCTGCAAGGTCCACGGACCACGTCGCGTCCCCGAGGAACCGCAGGACGATGTCGAGGCTTCCTCCGGGGGTGACGTAGGCGGTGGCGCCCGCGCTTGTGAATGGAGGGGGGAGCGGTAAGGGGAGCGCGACCACAGGCAAGCCCTGCCCGTCGAGAAGCGTGAGCGATTCACCGCGTTTGAGCGGACGGAACCAGGTGAGCCCGCTCGGGTCTGCGGTGGCGGTCCCGAAGCCAAGCCCGGCGCCGGGGAGAAGGGAGCCGTTCTGGAAACAACCGAAGGCGCGGGAGCCCCGCAGGCAGAGCCCCCCAAGCTCGTGGGGAGCGGGTCCCACGTTCTTGATGAGCCACCCCCCTGTAACGAGCGGGCGGAGCACGAGGCCGTCTCCCTCCGTGAGGGAGACCCGCGTGTCCGCGATGCTGACCTGCGCGTCGAGGCTCGGGAGGGGAACGTGAATGAGCCCGCCCGTCGCCGTTGGAAGAACCGGGAGGGACACGCGGCCCTCCGCCGTGGCCACCTCCACCAGGGGACCCGGCGCAATCAGGGAACCGCGGGAGGACTCACGAACCAGGGGAACGTCTGCAACAGCGGTCACCCACGGCTGGGAGCCGAGGCGCGCCGTGACCACGAGGGACGCGGAGGCTCCCGCAAAGACTCGCGCGGCGTGCGTTGCATCGAGGTTCGGAACAACCGCCAGGTAGCCCTCCCAGTAACCCGAGGAGTTGAGGACAACGGGCGCGGGGATACGCCAGTCCGACCGTTGCCACTCCCCGTTCGGCCACCCTCCGGCAGGCGGCGCTGGCAAGGGCGCAGTCCATGTGCGGGAGGCCCATGCGCCATCAACGCCGAACCCGGCCCGCAAGGAGACGGAAGCACCGGGAGGGCCCAGTAGACCGAGGCGGAGGGCCACGGGCAAGGGGGTCTCAAGGTCGGCTACGGCGAGAGCAACCCAGGAGGGCGCCTCCACGAGCGCCACCTGGAGGGAGGCCTGCGGGCCGCGCTCCGCCGCTCCCTGGACGGCTGAGGCGAGGGTTGCCGCCACAAGGAGGGTGAGAACACCGACGGAGGCGGCCCGCACAACCCCCTGGAGGGCTGCGGGAGCCACAGGCTTTGTCCCGGCGGCATCGAACGCGGGAGGCACCGAAAGCCTGAACAGGGAGCGGCCGCGTGTCGGGGCTCGGGTGAACCCGCCTGAACTACCGGAAGCTCCTCTTTGCCGACCTCGCGCTCTTCCTCGGCTCAGGCGTCCTCATGCCTTGGGCCCTCGGGGTGGATGTGAAGGACACCCTCGCCGTCACCGTCGCGTGGATGGTGGTGTTCCCTGTGTTCTTCTTCTCGAGCTTCGGCCTTATCGTCCTCGGCATCGCGGGCATCCTGCGCCGCGCCGAGAAGCGTCCCGCCACCCCTGAGGCGCAGCAGGGAGTTCAGGAGAAGTGAAGGGGAACCGGCCGGGAGAAGCAGAAAACAGGGAGGCTGGTTGCTTGGGAGGCTGTTGCCATGCGGCTTCCCGGCCGATTCAGGGGTCCCCAGAGGGACAGAAACAGTCTCACCCCAAGAGCGTAAACCGCTTCTGGTACGTGGCTCGAAACTCGCGCGACGCGTGATTTCACCTGTCAGGGACGCCCCGGAAAGTAGTTTCGGACGGGTCGGGCGAAGGCACCTGACCACCCTCGGACGAGCAGGCGGCATGCCTCCGGCAACCCCGACCGAATCCACCTACGAGGCCTACCGTCTCCACCAGAAGGAGCTGTTCACACGGGCAGTCGAGGACGCGACCCTCATCGCGCGCCGCACCGCCGGCATCAACCACGACTCCGACACCGTGTTCCGCCTCGCCCTCGCCCTCTTCGAGAAGCGGTGCGAACCCCTCAATGCCTACCAGCCCACGGTGACGGCCTCGAAGCGCCCCCGCGCCACGAAAGCCGCGAGCGCCCCCACGGGCAACGGCACTGAAGCCACGGCTTGACCCCGCAGGGCACGGGGCAGCCTTTTTAGCCCCGAACCAGTTATCCGGGCCAGCCCCAGCTAGCTGGGGAATGTGGGCTCGTAGCCTAGCCCGGATATGGCGCACTCGGCCGAACCGCGGTTCGGCCTTGCCCGTCGCTATCGCTCCGGGGGCCTCCTAAGCCTGAAACGGGGGTTCGATCCTCCGAAGGAGGCAGGGCCACCCGCCCTTGAACAAGTGGGCTCGTAGCCTAGCCCGGATATGGCGCAGGCCTCCTAAGCCTGAGACCGGGGGTTCGAACGCTGGCCGAACTGCGGTTCGGCCGCGCCGCTCGCGGCGCTCGCGGTCCCCCCGGGCCCTCGCGAGGAAGGTTCATACCAGGCCGGTGACTATGCGCAGCCGAACAAGTGGGCTCGTAGCCTAGCCCGGATATGGCGCAGGCCTCCTAAGCCTGAGACCGGGGGTTCGAATCCCCCCGGGCCCGCTCAAGCACCTCGCTTCGCTCGGCGCTCTCGCGGCCCCGGGCGACGAAAGACCGCACTTCGTGCGGCTTTCGTCTGGGTCCTTGCTCGCGTCGCTCGCTGCGGTCCCCCCGGGCCCGCTCCACACTCGCTACGCTCGCCCCGATCACATCGCCGGGCCGTGCTCCCGCCATTCATCGAAGGAGGAGCAGCGCGCTTCGAAGAAGGCGGTCGCAAGCGCGAGGAGCGCGTCGTTGCTGCGAAGCCCCTGCCCCGTTCGCTGGTACGTTTCGTGGAGCGCGCACGCCGCGTCCTCCACAGCTTCCGCGAAGAGGCGGCGCTGGTAGGCGCGGTAGGCGTCGTCCGGGTGCTCCGGAGCAGGCTTCGGTGCTTGGCGTCCAAACATCATGGCAGCCAGGAGGCCCCCCGAGGGTTTGGGCGCTATCGCGAGGGGGCACCCCGAAAGTGCGATCCTCCAGTGGAAACTCACCTTTTGACCACCAAAAGCCTATAACCGTGGGCCTGGAATCTCCACGTGAGCCCAATGTCCTCCGTGCGGAATGTCATCATCATCGGGTCCGGCCCCGCCGGCCTCACGGCCGCCATCTACGCCGCGCGTGCCAACCTCCAGCCCCTCTGCATCGCTGGGTACCAGGCGGGCGGCCAGCTCATGATCACAAGCGAGGTCGAGAACTATCCCGGCTTCCCCCACGGCGTCACGGGGCCCGAGCTCATGGAGCAGTTCCGCAAGCAGGCCGAGCGCTTCGGCACCGAGTTCGTCGACAAGGACGTCACCAAGGTGGAGCTCCACGGCGCCGTGAAGAAGGTGTACGTGGAGGACACCGTGTACGAGGCCCGCGCGATCATCATCGCCACCGGCGCCTCCGCCATGTGGCTCGGGCTCGAGAACGAGAAGCGCCTCCAGGGCCGCGGCGTGAGCGCCTGCGCCACCTGCGACGGCTTCTTCTTCCGCGGCAAGAAGATTGCCGTGGTGGGCGGCGGCGACACCGCCATGGAGGAGGCCACCTTCCTCACGCGCTTTGCCGAGAAGGTCACCATCATCCACCGCCGCGACGAGTTCCGCGCCTCCAAGATCATGCAGGAGCGCGCCCTCTCGAACCCCAAGATTGAGGTCATGTGGAACACCGAGGTCAAGGACATCCTCGGCAAGGAGACCATCGAGGGCCTCACGCTCTACAACAACAAGACGAAGCAGACCACCCAGATGCCCATCGAGGGCCTCTTCATCGCCATCGGCCACAAGCCGAACACGGACCTCTTCAAGGGCCAGCTCGAGATCAACGACAAGGGCTACCTGTGCCGCAGCGTGAAGAGCATGGCCTCCGTGCCCGGCGTCTTCGTGGCGGGCGACGTCTACGACTTCCGCTACCGCCAGGCCATCACCGCGGCCGGCTCCGGCTGCGAGGCCGCCATCGACTGCGAGCGCTGGCTTGAAGCGCACGGCCACGGCGACGTCAAGCAGACGCCCACCGAGTGGTAAGCCCCGGTTACGGGTCCGCCTGCCGCCGCTCGAGGTCCCTTAGCAGGGCGAAGCGGTGGCGCATCGTGGGGTGGTAGCGGATGCGGGTGTAGGTGAGCACCGCCCCGAGGAGGAGCGCGAGCGCGACCGCGAGGAAGATGACCTGATCCTCGAAGTTCGGCTCCGCCACGGCAAAGGCGAGCACCACCACGAAGGTGAGGCTCAGGGCCGAGGCGACCCCCAGCGCGAAGGCCCCGCCAATCACGCGGGCGCGGGCGATGCGGTTGAGCGCTTCCGTGGCGAGCACGTTGGCAAGCAGCGGGTCGTCCTTGCGGCTTGCCGCCGCGAGGGCTTCGATGACCTCCTCGTGCCGGAAGCCCCGTAACGTCTCCACCGCGTTGTCGGCATCCGCAAGGCGGTCGTAGGGCGCTTCGAAGCGGCGGTCCCCCATGAGGAGGCCTTGGGGCTGCAGGAAAAAACAGTTTGGCTTGCCGGGCCGGGTGCCCGGTTAGGCCATCTTCTTGCGGATGTCGGCCTTGATCTCGTCGAGGGGGCGGCCGTCGGTGGGAATGCCGAGGTCGCGGGCCACCTTGAGCGTCTTCTCGTCCTCGGCCTTGGGGGCCTCCGCCTTGGGGGCGGCGGTCTCGGACTCCGACTCCTTGGAGGCCTTCTGGAACTCGCCCTTCGCGCGGCCGAGGGCGCGCGCGAGCTCGGGGATCTTCGCGGCACCGAAGAGGAGGACGACAATCACGCCGACGATGAGCCACTCTTGCGTGCTCATGAAAGCCAGGAGGGCCATGGGTATACCCAAGTCGGCGTACCCTCTGGCTTGATAAATAGGTTATGGGGGCCGCCCGAGGGCGTCAGGACCCCTGCCCCACGACGACGGCGCGTACCGTGTTCGTGCCGCCCGTCTGGCCCACGCGGCCCGAGCAGAGGACCACGGCGTCGCCGCGCTGCACATGGCCGGCCTTGAGCGCCGCGTCGATGGCGGCCTGGTGCATCGCGTCCTGGGTGGCGGCGGCGGGAGCGAGGAGGGGCGTGACGCCCCACAGGAGGTTCAGTTGGCGGTAGGTGCGCTCGTGCGGCGTCATCGCGAGGATGGGGACGCGGGGCTTGTACTTGCTCACCATCGCGGCCGTGTTCCCCGTGTTCGTCAGCACGAGAATCGCCTTCGCCTCAAGGTCTTCGGCCATCACCATGGTGGCGTGGGCCACGGAGTCCTGCACGGTGCGGAGCGTCATGGCGCGGCGGCGCTGCGTCGCGTAGGGGTCGGCAAGGACCGCTTCCTCGGCGCGGGCGGCGATGCGGGCCATCGTCTTCACGGCCTCCACCGGGTACTTGCCCGAAGCCGTCTCCGCGGAGAGCATGGTGGCCGCCGTCCCGTCGAGGATGGCGTTGGCGACGTCGCTCGCCTCGGCGCGGGTGGGGCGCGGGTTCGTGATCATGGACTCGAGCATCTGCGTCGCCGTGATCACGGGCACTCCGAGCAGGGTGCACATCTGGAGCAGCTCCTTCTGCACCATGGGCACCTCCTCGGGGGGAAGCTCCACGCCGAGGTCGCCGCGGGCGAGCATGATGACGTCGGTCTCGCGGATGATCTCCTCGATGTTCTCGAGAGCTTCGCGCAGCTCGATCTTCGCGATGATCTTCGTGCGCACCTCCTCGTTCACGAGGTGGCTGCGGACGTCCTTGAGGTCCTTGGCGGCGCGGATGAAGCTCGCGGCCACGTACTCGACGCCCATCTTCTGGCCGAACTTGATGTCCTGGATGTCCTTCTCCGTGATCGCGTTGATGCTGAGCTTCATGCCGGGCAGGTTCACGCCCTTGTTGCTCTTGAGAAGGCCGCCCGTGACCACCTGGGCCTGGACCTCGCGGCCCTCGATGGCCTCCACCTTCACCTCGAGGTAGCCGTCGTCGAGGAGGATGGAGGCGCCGGGCACGGCGTCCTGGTGGAGGTACTCGTAAGTGACAGGGATCACGGAGGGGTCGGTGGTGGTTTCGCCGGCCACCATCGTGACGCGGTCGCCGGCCCTGAGCGTCACGCTTCCTTCGGGGAGGACGCCGACGCGGATCTTGGGGCCCTGGATGTCCTGGATGATGGGCACGGGCTTCCCGAGGCGGGAGGCCACGGCGCGGATGCGGTCGATGAGGGCGCCGTTGGCGGCGTGGGTGCCGTGGCTGAAGTTCACGCGCGCGGCCCCGACCCCGGCCCGGATGAGCTGCTCCATGACCTCTTCCGAGGCGGAGGCGGGTCCGAGGGTTGCCACAATCTTCGTTCGGCGCAGGGCCATGGGGCCAATCAGGGCCGACAGGGGGATTAAACGTTTCGAGAAAAGGAAGGGGACGGGCCCCGAGCGAGCGGGGCCGGGAGGCTCAGGGGAACCTCAACTGAGGACGTTCCAGAGGAGCGCCAGGACGGCAAGCACCACGAAGAGCACGATGAGCACTTTCGCGATGTCCATGCTGAAGCCCGCGACGCCCCGGGCACCGAGGAGGTAGGCCACGAGGGCGAGCACGAGGAAGATTACGACAAGACCAAGGAGGCCCCCGGGAACGATCTGGGCGAGGGTTGCTGCCGCGAATGCGTAAACCATCTTGTCACCACTCAAGCGTTCGGCCAGGCCCCCGTCTAAAGCTTCTGGCCCCGACGTGGGTGGCCGCCCGCCTGCCGGGCCCCTCAGGGAGGCCTCCGGGAGGGTTGGCGGTCGGGCGCACAAGAAAGCTTTAGCCCTCCCCGGGGGGTGCGTGGGTATGTTCGACCGGAGGCTCTCCCTCTTCCTCGTCCTGACCCTGGCCGCCGCCCCCCTTCTTGCGGGATGCCTGCAGCAGGGAGCCGTCACCCTTGAGGGGGCGACAGTCGCCCCCGGTTCGACCCTCCGCGTCGTGGACGAGGCCGGCCAGCCCATCCCCCTCGCGAGCGTTACCCTCCTCAACGAGGCGCAGGAACCCCTCGCTGCCCTCTCCACGGACTACGCGGGCAACGTCACGCTCCCGGGTGTCATCGCGGCGACCAAGACCGAGCTCGTCGTTGCCGCCGCCGGTTACACCACCGTCCGCATCGCTGGCGGCTCCTTCCCGGCCTCCGTCACCCTCTCCCCC
>DATMKA010000168.1:0-13888 GCA_035553595.1 Thermoplasmatota archaeon
CATCTCGAACGCGTACCCGCAGACGACCACGGTTCGCCTCACGCTGCGGGATGTGCTCGGCACGACCAAGACCTCCCTCGTGCCCGTGAGCCTCGGCCCCCCGCCGCCCGCCAAGCTCGCGCCCGGCGCGCGCTACCGCGACATTCCCTCCAGCAGCGAGGTGCTCGCGTTCAACCTCACGAATTTCAGCGTGAAGAACGTGGCCGCCCTCGACAACGACCAGGTGGTCCTCCGCGTGAGCGACCTCCTGAACCCCACGCGCTCCTGGACCACCGTCGTGAGTTTCGGGAGCAGCGGCGCCTGCGGCGGGGCGCCAGGCATCATCGGGATCGAGATGACGCGGGACGGCTTCGCGGGGGAGCTCACCTACACGCCCGCCTCCGGCTGCTTCTCCCTGGGCCCTTCCACGATCCTGTCGCTCCACAACCTGTCGGTGAGCCGCGACGCCTCCGGCCTCAACGCCACCTGGGTGGCGAACGGCAACGTCACGCGCTTCGGGTACGAAGGCGCGAACATCGGCGACCTCAACGAGGCGGTCGTCACCTTCTACGGCGACGCGCTCCTGCCAGGGCCCGTGAACTTCGGCCTCAACCAGGCCGACCTCCAATGGTGGCGCGTGCCCGAGAACGCGCCCACGGCCACCATGACCACGAGCACGAGCGGGCTCACGGTCACTGTTGACGGCTCCGGCTCCACGGACGATGGGACCATCGTCGGGTACGCCTGGGACTGGGGCGACGGAAGCCCCCCGAGCACGGGCCTCACGGCCACCCACACCTACGCCGCGGCGGGCCTCTACCTCATCACGCTCACGGTGACGGACGACACCGGCATCACGGACACCGTCGTGAACGCGGTGACGCCCAACCGCCCGCCCACCGCGGCCATCACCTCCAGCACCAGCGGGCTCACGGTCACCGTCAATGGCGGAGGCTCCAGCGACCCCGACGGCCAGGCCCTCACGTACCTCTGGAACTTCGGCGACGGCACCACCGCCACCGGAGCCACCGCGTCCCACACCTATGCGACGGCGGGAGTTCGGACGGTCACCCTCACCGTCACGGACCCGCTCGGCGCAACCGCCACCACGACCGCAGCGGTCACGCCCAACCGCGCCCCCACCGCGAGCTTCACCACCAGTACCTCCGGGCTCACTGTCAGCGTCAACGGCGGCGCGAGCAGCGACCCCGACGGCCAGACGCTCACGTATGCCTGGAACTTCGGCGACGGCACCACCGCCACCGGAGCCACCGCGTCCCGCACCTACGCCACGGCAGGCGTGCGGACGATCACCCTCACCGTCACGGACTCCTTCGGCGCCACTGGGACGGTCACGGCGAACGTGACGCCCAACCGCGCGCCCACCGCGAGCTTCACGCGCTCCGCCACGGGGCTCGCCCTCACGGTGGACGGGAGCGCCTCGAGCGACCCCGACGGCCACGCCCTCACCTACGCCTGGAACTTTGGGGACGGAGGCACGGCCACGGGCGCGACCGCCACCCACACCTACGCCGCGGGTGGCACCTACACCGTCACCCTCACCGTGGCGGACCCCCTGGGTGGCACGAACAGCAGCTCCGTCAGTCAGGCCATCAACCGGCCCCCTGTGGCCGCCTTCACGTTCACCACGTCCGCGCTCACGGCCAACGTGAACGCGAGCACCGCGACCGACCCGGACGGAGACCCTCTCACCTACAGCTGGAACTGGGGCGACGGCACTCCTGACGGATCGGGCCTCAGCGCCAGCCACACCTACGCGACCCCCGGGTCCCGCCTCGTCACCCTCACCGTGACGGACCCTTCCGGCTTCTCGGACACGGCCACCCACACGGTGACCACGAGCCTCGCCAACGTGGCCCCCACCGCGAGCTTCACCGCAACCCCGAGCGGGCTCACGGTGAGCGTGAACGCCTCCGCCTCCTCCGACTCGGACGGAAGCATCACCACCTACCTTTGGAACTTTGGTGATGGCACCACCGCGACCGGTGTGACGGCGAGCCGCACCTACGCCGCCGCTGGAACGTACACCATCACGCTTACTGTGACCGACAACCTCGGCCTCACCGGGACGGCGTCCCAGTCGGTGACCGCGAACCGCGCCCCCACCGCGAGCTTCACCGCAACCCCGAGCGGGCTCGGCGTCTCCGTGAACGCGGGCGCCTCGTCCGACGCGGACGGGCAGACCCTCACCTACGCCTGGAACTTCGGGGACGGGAACACGGCGACGGGCCTCACCACGGCCCACACCTACGCCGCCGCCGGCACCTACACCATCACGCTCACCGTGACGGACACGATGGGCGCGGCCGCAACGACGACGCGGACGGTGACCGCGAACCGCGCCCCCACCGCGAGCTTCACCACCAGCACGAACGGGCTCAGCGTCACCGCCAACGGTGCCGGAAGCAGCGACCCCGACGGGCAGACGCTCACGTACGCCTGGACCTGGGGCGACGGCTCCAACTCCACGGGAGCCACGGCCACGAAGACCTACACCACGGCCGGCACCTACACGGTCACCCTCACCGTCACGGACAGTATGGGCGCCACGGGCTCGACGACGGCCACGGTCAGCCCCAACCGCGCGCCCACGGCCAGCTTCACCACCAGTACCTCCGGGCTCACCGTCAGCGTGAACGCCGGGGCAAGCAGCGATCCCGACGGCCACGCCCTCACCTACGCCTGGAACTTCGGGGACGGCACCACCGCCACCGGGTCCACGGCGTCCCGGACTTACACGAGCGCAGGCACCTACACGATCACCCTCACGGTGACGGACACGATGGGCGCCACGGGCTCGACGACGGCCACGGTCAGCCCCAACCGCGCGCCCACGGCCGCCATCAGCACGAGCACTTCTGGGCTCACGGTCACGGCGAACGGCGGAAGCTCCAGCGATCCCGACGGGCAGACCCTCACTTACGCCTGGAACTTCGGCGACGGGACGACGGGAACCGGCGCCACGGCCACGAAGACCTACACCACCGCCGGGACCTACACCGTCACCCTCACGGTGACGGACACGATGGGAGCCACGGGCACGACCACCACGACGGTGTCTCCCAACCGCGCGCCCACGGCCAGCTTCACCACGAGCACCTCGGGGCTTACGGTCAGCGTGAACGGCGCGGGCTCCTCCGATCCGGACGGGCACGCCCTCACCTACGCCTGGAACTTCGGCGACGGCACCACCGCCACCGGGTCCACCGCAAGCCGCACGTACACGACCGCCGGCACGTACACCGTGACCTTGACCGTCACCGATACGATGGGCGCCACCGGCAGCACCACCGCGAGCGTGACGCCCAATCGTGCCCCCACCGCGAGCTTCACCACGAGCACCTCCGGGCTCACCGTCAGCGTGAACGGCGGAGGCTCCAGCGACCCCGACGGCCACGCCCTCACCTATAGCTGGAACTGGGGCGATGGAAGCCCGGCAGGTAGCGGCGCCACCGCAAGCCGCACCTACGCCGCCGCCGGAACCTACACGATCACCCTCACGGTGACGGACACCCTTGGCGCCACCGCCACCACGACCCAGACGGTCACGCCCAACCGCGCCCCCACGGCGAGCTTCACCACGAGCACGAGCGGCCTCACCGTGAGCGTGAACGGCGGCGGAAGCAGCGACCCCGACGGACAGACGCTCACGTATGCCTGGAACTTCGGCGACGGGACGACGGGCACTGGCGTCACGGCCTCCCGCACCTACGCCGCCGCCGGCACCTACACCATCACGCTTACTGTGACCGACACGCTTGGAGCGACGGCCACCACGACCCAGACGGTGTCCCCCAACCGCGCGCCCACCGCGAGCTTCACCACGAGCACCTCCGGGCTCACCGTCAGCGTGAACGGCGCGGGCTCCTCGGACCCTGATGGCCAGAGCCTTACCTATGCCTGGAACTTCGGCGATGGCAACACGGCCACGGGAGCGACCGCGAGCCGCACCTACGCCGCCGCCGGCACCTACACCATCACCCTCACGGTGACGGACACGATGGGCGCCACGGGCACCACGAGCACCTCCGTGGTCGTGGGCGTCACCCACACCTACTTCGGTTGCCCCGGCACCGTCGTGGCCGGCACCCTCACGAGCTGCTCCGCCATGCAGAGCGCCACCGACGGCGACACCGTCGCGACCCTCAGCGAGGGCAACGGCAACCCCAAGAAGGCCGAGGTGCGCCTCACGGGCCAGGGAAGCGGCGTGACGGGCACGACGCACACGATTGAGCTCCGCGCCCGCACCGCCTCCAACTCCGAGGTGTTGTACCTCCAGGTGTCCACGAATGGCGGGAGCTCTTGGACCACCCTCGTCAACTTCAACAGCGTCACCATGACCACCTATACGGCGACCCTCACCTCGACCCAGTTCAACGGCGGCGCCACCCTCGTGCGCCTCGCGGACTCGAACACGGTCCTCGGCACCACGCAGGACGGCCCCCGCGCCACGTGGGACATCGACTACCTCCGGGTGGTGAGCAGCTGAAGGGAAACCGCCGCGACCGCTCCCGCCGCTTCGCCGACGACCGCGCCGGGTCCGAGGTGGTGGGCGCCCTCATCCTGTTCGGGCTGTTCGTGGGCGTCATCGCGCTCCTCAACACCACGGCCGTGCCCCAGGCGGGCCTCACGAACGAGGTGGGCCACTTCGACACGGTGGTGGACCGCTTGAACGGCCTGCAGGCAAGCGCGGAAGCGGCTGGAACCCCGGGCTTCGAGGGCGCCACCGTGAGCGCCGCCGTTCCCTTGGGTCCCCCGCGTTCCGTAGGCCAGGACTTCTTCAGCTACTTCATGGGCACTCCCGCCCGCGCCGCGGGAAGCCTGGACTTCGTGGCCTCCTACGGGAACATCACGCTCTACCACTACGCGAGCGGGAACCCGACGCCCGTGGTGGACGTGGGCAACCTCACGGCGCGCCTCCCCCTGGGGCGCCTCACCTTCAACCAGAACCCGTACTTCCGGAACGAGGCCGCCGCCACCCTGGAGAACGGCGCCGTGATCCTCGACGAGGGCGCCACGCCCACGCTCCGCTACGACCCGCCCATCACCGTGAACGTGAGCGGCGGTGTCACCCACCTCACCGTGAAGACGCGCCTCCTCGCGGGCGTGAACCAGAGCGTGGGCGGCACCGCGGACGTGCGGGTGGGCCTCTTGGCCGCGGCGGCCACCCTGGACACGCCGGTCTCCGCGAACGCGGAGCGGACGGTGCTCCGGCTCGAGACCGCGTACGGGTCCGCCTGGGGCAGCTATCTGAACGCCACCGCCGCCGAGGCGGGCCTCCTCGCAGGGTCGGGCTACACCACGGTCGTGTCGCCGGGCGCGGGCGAGGGCGGCCTCGACGTGGTCACCTGGACGGTCCTTGGGACCGGGGCGGGAAACGATATCCGTCTCGTTTCGGGCCTTGCGGTCTACGAGCCGCGGTTCTCCTGACGGGTTCGGGCCCGCCGGGGGCCTGGAGCCCTGCCGGAAAAGCCCGATGGACAATCCGCAAGAGTATATAGCCCACGGGAGGCCAATCGGCGTTATCACGGCCCCCAGCGAGCCTGGCGGCCGGACCCCCGTTGGTGCCGCGCGTGACGCCGAAGGACTCCCGCACCGAGAGCGCGCTTTCCGAAAAACCGGAAGGCGCCGACCCCGCGCCGAGCGAGCCCACGGCCCACGAGCATCCCCTCGCCTCCCTCACGGCGCGCGGCGGTCGCGGCCCCCTTCGGACCGGGCCCCTGGGGCGCCTTCTGGACCTGCTGCGTGGCCGCGTGGACGAGCCCCTCGTCCCGGCGACGCTCCCCGACGGCATCACGCCCTTTCCGGAGCTCGCGCCCCACGAGAAGGTGGTGGAGTGGCACCCCATCCGGCCCCCCTTCGCCTACGTTCGCGTGATCCTCGACGAGTCCCGCGGCACCCACCGGTACGAAGTGGTGGAGCCTCCCCTCGTGGGACGCGACGAGGAGGTGTTCCGCTTCGTGAAGGACGCCTTCCTCCGCACCCTCGACGTGGACCTCAACGCCCTGGATGCCGACGGCGCGCGCACCTACCTCGCGGAGGCCTTCCTGTCCCTCGCGCGCCGCCAGCGCCTCCACCTCACGCCCCTCAGCCTCAGCCGCCTGTGGTACCACCTCGAGCGCGACTTCCTGGGCTTTGGCGCCATCGACGTCATCCTGCGCGACCCCGAGGTGGAGGACCTCTCCTGCGACGGGCCGGGCGTGGCGCTCTACACCTTCCACCGCCGCTACGGCAGCCTGAAGAGCAACGTCAGCTTCGCCACCGATGACGCCCTCGACGGGTTCGTGCTCCAGCTCGTGCAGCGCTCCGGAAAGCAGATCACGGTGGCCGAGCCCCTGGCGGATGCGACGCTGCCGGACGGCAGCCGTCTGCAGGCCTCCTTGAGCCGCGAGGTCACGACGCGTGGCTCCACCTTCACCATCCGCAAGTTCCGTGAGGACCCCCTCACGCCGCCCGACCTCGTGCAGCTTGGCACCCTCTCCGACGAGATGCTTGCCTACTTCTGGTTCGCCGTGGAGTACGGCGCGAGCGCGCTCATCTGCGGCGGCACCGCCTCGGGCAAGACCACCACCCTCAACGCGCTCTCCCTGTTCATTCCCCCGGACTCGAAGATCGTGAGCATCGAGGACACGCGCGAGCTGAACCTCCCCCACGACAACTGGATCCCGGGCGTCACGCGCTCGGGCGCCGTGAGCGGCGAGCTCGTGGATGGGAAGCGCGTGGGCGCGGTCGACATGTTTGACCTGCTGCGCGCGGCGCTGCGTCAGCGCCCCGAGTACCTCCTGCTTGGTGAGGTGCGCGGCCCCGAGGCCCTCGTGCTCTTCCAGGCCATGGCCACGGGCCACACCGTCTTCAGCACCATCCACGCCGAGAGCGTTCCGGCCTGCGTGTACCGCCTCGAGTCGAAGCCCATCGAGGTGCCGCGCATGATGCTCTCCTCCCTGGACATCGTGTGCATCCAGGAGCAGGACCGCGTGGGCCAGCGTCGCGTCCGCCGCCTCAAGGAGGTGGTGGAGTTCACGGGCATCGACCCGAAGACGGGTGAGATCCTCACCAATCAGGTGTACCGCTGGGACCCCGCGCGGGCCCAGTTCCGCTACCTTGGCGCAAGCTACGTGCTCCAGCGGGTGGCCGCCGAGCGCCGCCTCGACGAGGCCGGCCTCCAGGCCGAGTTCGACCGCCGCACGCGCTTCCTCGGGGCCCTCCGCGAAAAGGGGCTGCGCGACATCGTGACCGTGGGCCGCCTCCTCGCGAGCTACGCGGCCGACCCCGCGAAGGCGCTCGCGGAGGTGGGGGTGACGGAAGTTGGCCTCCAATCTTGAGGACGCGCCCTCCCTTGCGGATCTCCAGGGGGCCCGCCGCCTCGCGCGCCGCCGCGCCCGGGAGCGCCTGCGCGACCACTACGTCCGCTTCGCCATCGTCCTCTTTGGCCGCGTGGGGGAGCGGAGCGCCCGCGCGAACCCGAAGCTGCGCCTTGCCCTCGAGCAGGCCCACATCCGGGAGCTTCCCGAGACCTTTGTCGCCCTCACCTGGTTCAATTCCCTCGTGGGCGCCCTCCTCATGCTCCTCCTTGCGGGGGGCGGCCTCGGCCTCGCCGCCGTCCTGTTTGGCGCCGCGCCGTCCCCGGGCGCGCTCGCGGTGGTGGCCCTCGCCCCCATCCTCGCGGCCTGCGGCCTCTACGTCACCCAGGCCGTCTACCCGGACTACCGGGTCGGGGAGCGGCGGCGCGCCATCGAGCAGGACCTTCCCTACGCCGTGAACTACGTGGCGGCCATGTCGAGCGCGGGCGTCATCCCGGCAGCCATCTTCCGCGACCTCGCCCGCCAACCCGTGTACGGCGAGGTGAGCCGCGAGTTCGCCTGGCTCATGCGCGACATGGACCTCCTGAGCCTCGACTTCATGACGGCCGTGAACCGCGCCATCGACCGCTCCCCGAGCGAGCGCTTCAAGGAGTTCCTGCAGGGCGCGAAGACCACCATCCTGTCGGGCGGCGACCTGAAGACCTACTTCGCGCAGAAGGCGGAGCAGTACATGGCGGAGAACCGGACGCGGCAGAAGGAGTTCCTGAACGGGCTCTCCGTGCTTGCCGAGTCCTACGTGACCGTCATCATCGCGGGCCCCCTGTTCCTGCTCGTGCTCCTCACGATCATGACGATTGTGGGCAACTCCGCCACCTCCACGGAGACGTTCCTGTTCCTGCTCGTGTTCCTGCTCCTCCCCATCGGGCACGGGGCCTTCACGTACATCATCAAGAACCTGAAGGTGGACGGCTGATGGCGGATCGGCGCAAGGCCGCAGCCGCGGAGGAGGCGCGCACCCTCAAGGAGAGCCTGCCAGGACGCGTCCCCATCCTCACGCACCCGGAGCCCGCGCTCCGCGACCGGACCGAGGGCGCGGCCGCCCCCGGCGAGAGCGGGCGGCAGAAGGAGAACGGCGCCCTCTCCGTGGCCATCTACATCGCCCTTGGCGCCCTCACCCTGGGTCTCCTCATCCTTGCCGCCTTCTCCTTCACGGGCGTCCTCGCGAAACCCCTCGACCAGACGCGCACGCCCTGGGACCTCAGCATCGTGTTCCTGTCGATGTTCATCTGCCTCGGCATGATGGCCGTGGTGGCCCGGCGCTACCCCGTGCTCCGCGCGCGCCTCCGGAAGCCCACCGGCCTGGAGGCCATCGACCGCGGCGAATTGCTCGTGCTCGCCACGAGCGTGCCCGTGGCCGTCTTCGTGTCCGTGACCGCCTTCCTCGCCTGGCAGGGCGTGTTCACGCGGCTTGGCCCCTTCCCCGTCACGCCCATGGGGCCGGTGCTTCTTGCCACCGTGGGCCTTCTCGTGGCCTTCGCGCCCTACGGGCTCTACCAGTACGCTCGCGAGCGCCACATCCGCAACCTCGACGACCGCTTCCCCGACTTCCTGCGCGACCTCAACGAGGCCAACCGCGTGGGCACCCCCATGGCGAAGGCCATCCGCACCACCGCCAAGGGAGATTACGGCGCCCTCACGCCCGAAATCCGCCGGATGGCCAACCAGGTGGGTTGGGGCATCCCGTATGAGGAGGCGCTCCGCATCTTCGCCGAGCGCGTCCCCACCCCCATCATCACGCGCACCACCGCCCTCATCGTGAAGGCCACGCGCGCCGGCGGCAACGTGTCCGACGTGCTCGCGGCGGCCGCGCGGGATGCCCGCGAGATCAAGACCCTTGAGAAGGAGCGGCGCCAGACGATGCTGCTCTACGTGATGATCGTGTACGTCGCCTTCGGCGTGTTCCTCGCCGTGACGGCCGCGCTCCAGGGCCTCCTCATCCCGAGCCTCCTGTCGAGCACGCGCGGCACGGGCCTCATGAGCCTCGGCAACGTGGCCTTCTCCAGCCGCCTCACGCTGCAGGAGTTCGAGTTCATCTTCTTCGGCGTGGGCCTCGTGCAGGCCCTCGGCTCCGGCATCGTCGCCGGCATGATGGCGGAGGGCACGGCGGCGGCGGGCCTCAAGCACTCGGCGATCCTCGCGGGGATCTCGCTCCTGGTGCTCGGGTTCCTCATCTGAGCGTTGGGGCGCCCCCGGCCGAAACCGCAGTGGGTCAGAGTGTTGGAGGTTCGCAGAGATGCCCCGAAAGCACTCTGCGAACCTCTGACCCACTGGCCCTCTGCGGTTTCGGCCGAGCGCTGACCCCTGCGAGCGACGCTTACCGAATCCGGCCCGCGGCGAAGGACCCCGTGATCTCGAAGCCCGTGTCGGAGAACTTGTAGTCCACCCAGCCGCGGTCCTCGGCCACGCCGATGCCCTGGATGTTGAGGAGGTACTTGCCCTGGTCGGGCTTCACGGAGAGGACGCCGGAGGCGATGTGCTTGAACATCTGCACCTCCGCGTCCGTGTGCATGCCATGGTCGAGGGTGAAGAGGGCGGTGGCGCCCGCGCGCCGGGTCTTCCCGATGAGCACTTGGAGGAAGCGGAAGGTGGTCTGGGGGTTCGTGTAGGTGATGAGGGTGCTGAGGGAATCCACCACGAGGCGGTGGGTGGGCCCGAGGCCCACGATGGCGCGCTGCGTGTTGGCCACCGCGGTCGCGAGGCCGTTGAGGTTCATGGGCCCGTCCACGAGCTCCACGCCGGGCACGTCCACGTCGAGGCCGATGGCCTTGCTGTAGGCGTCCACGTACCGGATGAGCCCCGCCGCCTCGTACTTGGGGAAGTCGGGGTCCATGGCGAGGAAGCGGTCGCGCGCATCGGCGGCGGCCTCGTTCGTGAGCACGAGAATGCCGGGCTCGCCGTTCCGGAGCCCCTGGAGAATGAAGAGGCGGGCGAAGGTTTCCTTCCCGACGAAGGGCGGCCCGTACACGAGGGTGGCGCTGAGGGGCGGCACGCCCCCTTCGAGGAGGTCGTCGAGGCGGCGGATGCCCGTGGCGACCTTCACTGGGCCTCAGCCCCCAGGAGGATCTGGTCGAGGAGCGCCTTGAGCACGTGGCGGCTCCCCTCCTTGTCCTGGGCGCGGCAGCCCATCACCTGGACGTGGGCGGGCACCTCGAGGAGGCGCGCCACCTCCTGGGGCGCAAGCGCGCCGGGGAGGTCCTGCTTGTTGGCGGCCACGATGATGGGGAGGCCCTGCTTCCAGGTGAGGGCCATCATCTCCCGGGCGCGGTCGAAGGTGTCGGGACGGCTCGCGTCCACGACGAGGATGACGCCGAGGGCTTGGCCCGTGATCGTCTTGAGGAGGGGGTCGAAGCGGGACTGGCCCGGGGTGCCGAAGACGTCCACGGCGACGCCGTCGAGGGTGAGGTGCCCATGGTCGAGGGCCACGGTGGTGCCGAGGCGGTTCACGGAGACGGCGGTGTCCGAGAGCGCGTGCACGAAGGTGGTCTTGCCCGCGTGGTGGGCGCCCGTCACCACCACCTTGGGGACGTAGGCGAGCACCCCGCCCGGCTTCAGGGCCTTGTACAGGAGGGGGCGGCTTCGGCCCGGGGCGGCCCAGGCGGCGCGCTCGAGGCGCACGTACTGGCTCACCATCACGCGCTCCTCCACGCCCTTCAGGGTGAGGAGCGCATCGAAGGGGGCGAGCATCTCGGCGGGCTCCTCCCCGTAGGGCCAGCGCGTGAACAGGGCGACGCTCAGGCGGAAGCGCTTGAGGGCCGCATGGATGCGCGGCAGGTGCGCCTTGAAGGCGTCGAGGGAGGCGTGGTCCGCGAGGGTGCTCAGGGAGTCGAGCAGGAGCACGGCCTCGGGGGACTCGTCCGCAATCTCCTCCAGCACACCCGCGAGGGCCTCGAGGTCCGTTGGTGCATCAAGGGTGTAGCCCGGGAGGTCTGACCCCCCGCCGACGAGGGCGCTGAAAGCGTCCAGGAAGCGCAGTTCCCCCTTGGGCGCGGCGCCGCCGAACCCGTACTCCTCCATGGCGGAGACGATCGTCTCGGGAGACCGGTTGAAGACGGCGTAGATCACGCGGCGGCCCTGCTGGAGGTGGTGGTGGGCGCACTGGTACAGGAAGGGCTCCGCCTCCACGCCGGGGTCGTTCACGAGGACCACCGAGGAGCGCAGGGGGATGGCGGACAGGAGACGGTCCACCTGGGGGATGCCGAGGCCTTCCCGTTCCACGGGGTCACCCCTTCACGAGGACGCTGATGCGGACGGCGGCATCCTCAACCCGGGGTTCCAGGGCGGCTGGCTCCATGTCCGTCTGGGCGATCGCGATGAGCAGCATCCCCTCCGTGGCGGGGAGGGCGAGGAGGCGCGTGTGCGGAGTCTCGACGAGGATGCGGGGCGCCCCGCCCTCGCCAAGCTCGAGGAGGGCGGCCTCGGCGGCCCCCACGAAGGCGGCGGCCATGGCGCTGAAGACCTCGGGGTTGGAGAGGCGGTTGCAGGCCTTCATCATGCAGAAGCCGTCGCGGCTCACGAGGACCGCGCCCACCATTCCGGGGGAGGCGGCAAGGCCGTCGAGGACCCCCTGGAGGGACCCGTTGCGATCCATCAGGCGCACCCCCAAGCAGGGGCCCCGGGCGCGGGCGTCCACCAAACGTTGGCGCGGCCTCCACGGCAGGGGTCGCCCGGGCTCACTATCATCGGCGGAGATTAGCCGGTGAAGGGTATTAAAATGCGTGGAAACCTCCGTCGGGCCCTCCCCTAGCGGCCGACCGGGGGCCCGTGAGGCCGGGGAAGGGCCGGAATGGCCCCCGGTTCCGGTCGGAAATCCTTATAAACGGTATGTGCTTTTGGGGGCCGAGGTTACCCCATGTCTGTTACCCAGGCCGAGGTCCGCCAGCTCAAGGAAGGGCGGTACATGGTCATCGACGATGAGCCGTGCAAGATCCTGTCCATCGCTCACTCCAAGCCCGGCAAGCACGGCGCCGCCAAGGCCCGTATCGACGCCGTCGGCCTCTTCGACGAGCGCACCCGCTCCGTCGTCCACACCGTCTCCGACAAGGTGAAGGTGCCCATGATCGACAAGCGCAAGGCCCAGATCATTGCGCTTGCCGGCCCCAGCGTCCAGCTCATGGACCTCGAGACCTACGAGCAGTTCGAGCTCCCCATCACCGAGGAGCTTCAGGGCGAGCTCACGCCCGGCGGCGAAGTCATGTACATGGAAGTCATGGGCCGCCGCAAGATCACGAAGGTCGACGCGGTCGAAGAGTAAGGGTGGACTCGCTTGTCCGACCTTGAGGGTGACCTCCCGCCCGTGCGCTACATGGGCGGCAAGATGGATCTCGTGCAGGAGCAGTTCCCCGACTACTTCGCGGACGCCGAGGCGGACTTCAAGGACGCCCGGTTCGTGATTTGCGGCATCCCCTACGATGCCACCGTGAGCTTCCGCCACGGCACCCGCTACGGTCCCAAGTGGATCCGCCAGGCGGCGTGGAACTGCGAGCAGTTCAACATCCGCAACCGCGTGAACCTCACCGACATCCCCATCCACGACATGGGCGATCTCACTGAGGTCACGGACCTCCACGCGGACAAGATGTTCGACGTCGTGCACCAGGCCGCCCGCAAGATCGTTCAGGCCAACAAGTTCCCCCTCTTCCTTGGTGGCGAGCACTCCACCATTCCCCCCGTCATCCACGCCGTGAAGGAGAAGTACCCAGACCTCGGCGTGATCCAGCTCGATGCCCACCTGGACTACCGCCGCGACTACCACGGCACCATCAACAACCACGCCTGCGCCATGAAGCGCACCGCCGACGCCGTTTCCCCCCAGAAGATGGTGGGCATCGGCATCCGCAGCGTGGAGGCCGAGGAGTACGAGCGCGCCACCCGCGAGGGCTTCAAGTTCTACACCGCCTACGATGTCAACCGCATGGGCTTCGCCCAGGCCCTCAACGAGGCCCTGGACCACCTGAACACGAAGCACATCTACATCACCCTCGACATCGACGGCATCGACCCCGCCTACGCTCCCGGCACCGGCACCCCCGAGCCCTTCGGCCTCACCCCCTGGGACGTCCTCCGCACCATCACGCGGACGGCCGACCGCCTCGTGGGCTTCGACATCAACGAGGTGGCTCCCGCCTGGGACACGGGCCAGACGGCCGCCCTTGCCGCGAAGCTCTGCCGCGAGGTCATGACCGAGGTGTGGGAGAAGCAGGGTCGCCATGGGCTTCACTGAGAAGCTGCTCGCCGCGAGCCGCAGCAACAACTCCCTCCTCTGCGTCGGCCTCGACCCCGACTGGGAAACCCTCCCGCCCGAGCTGCGGGAGGAGGGCCCCCGCATGGCGCTGTACGAGTTCTGCGCCCGCGTCGTGGAGGAGACCCAGGACCTCGTGTGCGCCTACAAGCCCAACGTGGCCTTCTTCGAGGCCGACGCAGAGGAGGGAGTTGTTGCTGCGGCTCGCGGCGAGCAGCTTCTCAGTGAAGCCCATGGCGACCCTGCTTCTCCCACACCTCGGTCATGACCTCGCGGCAGAGCTTCGCGG
>DATMKA010000169.1:0-15461 GCA_035553595.1 Thermoplasmatota archaeon
GCCCGCCCCCCTGGAGCGGGCATCCCGCGGAGGGCCTCCCGGGCGAGGCCGTGGAAGGCCCGTAACGGCAAGCGCAAGTACCCCCAGCCCCCATGAAGGGGCGAGCGCGCGTGCCGAGCCTCCTTCTCCATTACGCCGCGGGTGTCGGAATCGCAAGGGCCGCCGGGTACCGCGGGTGGCGCGCCTGGGGCCTCGGCGGCGGCATGGCTGCGCTCCCCGACCTCGACGTGGTCACCACCGTGGTCGAGTACGCGATCCTCGCCGTTGCGACCCCTTCCGACGGTACCATCGCCACCCTGTCGTTCACCCTGGGGCACCGGGGCTTCAGCCACACCGTGGGCGCCCTCCTCCTCGCCACGGCCGGCGTCCTGTTTGCCACGCGCCGCGTCCGCCTCGGGCTTCTCGCGCTCGGGACCTACGCCTCCCACATCCTGCTGGACGTCCTCACCACGTGGCCGGTGCGCCCCCTCGAACCCTTCCACCCCTGGCAGGTGGAGTACGGCATCCTCACCATCTGGGACCCCGTGTTCACGACCGTCGCCCTCGCCTACCTCGCGGCGGCCTTCGTGGCCGAACGGTCGGGCGGCACCCTCACGCGCCCCCGTTGGGGGGAGGCGTGGCTCTCGCGGCGGCGCACCTACCGGTGGCAGCGCGCCGCTACGGGGCTAGCCGTCACCTTCCTCGTGCTCCTTGCCGGAGCGGCGGGCGCGAAGGCCGCCATCGCCGCCTCCACCGGCAGCAGCTTCCGCGACGTGGAGCCCGTCCACTTCTTCCAGTACACCTACCTCGTGCGGGAGGGCGACCACTACGTGGTGGGCCTCACGCCATTCCTGTTCTCCCCCGCGCAAACCCTCACCGTGCCCATCGTGACGCTCCGCGAGAATACAACGGCGGAGGACGCGCAACTCGTGTTTGATGCGGGGCTGCGGCTCGAATGCACCCACCTCTACAACTGGTACACGAACCCCATCTGGCAGATCCGGCGCGAAGGCGAAGCGGCCATCGTGGAGGTCAGGACGGCGAAGGCGGCGGCCACCGGGCTGGGGGAGGCGGGCTTCGCGCTCGCCTTCCGGTACGACGGGCGGGACTTCGTCGAGGCCGTCCTCCTCGAAGGCGGGGAGCCCAACGACATCACCCGGAAGGAGCTGACGGCGCTGGCGCGGTGTCCGTGAGCTCTGCTCAAGATCGTCGCAGAGACCACAGAGACCACAGAGGTCGAGGGGACTCCTGGCTTCGTAGTCTCCGCGGTCTCTGTGGTCCCTGTGATGAACCATGTGCAGGCCAGCAGCACGACGCAGCCTTTTTGACCGCCCCCGCGCTACGCGGCCCCATGAAGATCAAGCGCGTCGACCACGTCGGCATCGCCGTCACCAGCTTCGAGGACGTCCGCAAGTTCTGGGAAGACGTGCTCGGCCTCCCCATGACGCGGAAGGAGGAAGTGAAGGACCAGAAGGTCAACACCTACTTCTATCCCGTGGACGACCTGAAGTTCGAGCTTCTGGAGAGCACGAGCCCCGACGGGCCCATCGCGAAACACCTGGAGAAGCGCGGCCCCGGCATGCAGCACATCGCCCTCGAAGTGGAGAACATCGAGGAGGCCCTCGCGGAGCTCAAGGCGAAGGGCGTGCGGCTCATCGACGAGGTGCCTCGGCGCGGCGTGGAGAACACCCGCATCGCGTTCCTGCACCCCAAGGATACGCACGGGATGCTCGTGGAGCTGGTGGAGTTCCCTCGGGCCTGAATACAGGCGGTTTTACACTGGCGTAAATCGCCCCTGGGGGCCAGCAAAATCTGGTTGCCTGCGCTACCCGGCCCGACACGCTGTTCACGCGAAGACGCGAGGGCAACGCGAAGGTACGCGAAGGACTGGGGAATTTGCCCGCATGACTCGGCTCGTCACCTACTCAGCGCGAAGGGACGAAGGGCGCGAAGGACCGCGAAGAACCAGGAAGGTTAGGGCACCAGCCCAAGCCCCGTCGCCACCACCGGCTCGGCGTACATCACGTTGAACTCGTCGAGGTACGGTTCGAGGGCGCCTTGGCTGTAGCGGTGCCAGCCGAGCACGTAGCTGATGTGCGGGAAGCCCAGGGAATCCAGCGCGATGCTGCTCCCGATGCCGTTGTGCTGCCCAACGGGATCCACAAGCTCGATGGCCCACCCGCCCGTGAGGGCGCGCGTGGCGTAGTGCAGCTGGCCCGGCCCCGTGGGGTCGTCTGGCCACCCGGGGTTGTAGCCATGGGCGTAGCTGATGTGGGGGCGGCCTTGGGCGTCAAGGACGAGGTCGGGTTCCATGCCGCGCCTGAAGCCGGCGTCCACCCGCTCGTACGTCCAGGGCGAGGTGGCGCTTGTCCGCGTGACGTAGTAGAGGCCCCGCCCCTCATGGCTGCACGCCATGTGGGGCCGGTCCTGGGCGTCGAGGGCGAGGGCCGCGGCGTAGCCACAGTCCGGGCCCAGCTTTTCGGCCGTCCAGGCGCCACCAGGCGAGCGCAGGGCATACCACGTGCCGGGATTCACGTTGCTCGCCATGTCATAGGCCACGTGGGCACGGCCCTGGCTGTCGAGGCGGAGGGTGATCTGGGTGTTGCCTGCATCGTAGAAGCCAGGGACAGTCTCGACGGTCCAGGCGCCCGTGGCGGGGTTGCGGTATGCATATTCGACCGCATCCGTGTGCTTGTTCCCGTAGGCCACATGGGGGCGGCCCTGCGCGTCCAGGGCCAGGGACACGTCGCGGGTGGGGGCCGGGGACTTCGCGACCTCCTGCGTCAGGACGCCCCCGCGGTAGGTCGCGTACACGATGCCCGCCACACCATTGTGGACAATGTGGGCGCGGCCCAAACTGTCTAGGAGGAGGTCGCCGGGCCAAGCCTGCTCGGACACGAGCACGCGTTCCCACGAGAGGCCCGTGCGCCACGAGTAGTACACGGCAACCTTGCCGCTTGGCGCACGGTCCCCGTAGAGCACATGGGGCACGTCCCCGGGCCCCAGCACGAGGGTGGTGTCCTCGAAGGGGGCATCATAGCCGAGGGTCTCGGTTCGCCACGGCCCCCAGGCGGGCGTGCCGTTGGGGAGGGCCGAGGAGGGGCCCACGAGGAGGGCGGGCAGCGTGAGCAGGGCCATGGCCAGGACCGACAGGGGGCGCTGGCCACAGCGCGAAAGGGACAACGGGGGAGTCTCCACCCCGGAAGCCCCCCTGGCGGGGCATAAAGCTTCCCCACCCTCGGAGGCCAGGGAAGCAAGACAAGCCTTTCAGTCCCTTCGTGGTCCTTTGCGCCCTTCGCGGTGATTGGGTGACGGGGCCGCACAATACGAGCAAGTCCAAAGGGTCCTCCGCGTCCCTTCGCGTTGCCTTCGCCGCTTCGCGTGAACAGCGTGTCGGGCCCCGAGGTGCGCGCAAACTCCTCAGGCCCCCGCGAACCTCCGCGTCGAGCCAAGCTGCAGGCCCCACCCAGAGCGAGAAAAGGAGGCCGGGGGAGTAGGGAATAGAGGGAGGCTGAGGTCCCCCGGCAGCGCCGGAGCAGTGTTGGGTTGGGGAGGCTGCTGATTAGAGGCTCCGGGCAGCGAAGGCCAATCCCACGGCAACTCCGAGGATGAGCGTCAGGCCCAGGAGCTCGTTCAGGATCGCAAGCTGCTCCGCGAGGGAACGCGCGCCGTCCCGTTCTGCCATCTGAGCCGTGCCGGCCTTCATGCAAGGCACTAAGGGGCACTGCCGCTTGAAGCCCTTTTTGGCATATCTACTCCCACAGGGAGTGAAAATGTTGTCAAGTGTTGGCGTGGCTCCCCCTCGCCGGGGTAGCTTTATCCCGAACGCCGGAAATGGCTGGGCATGCACAGCACGGCCGAGGAAGCCCGCACCCTCCTCACCAACTTCGGCCTCACGCAGTACGAAGTGGACGCCTACCTCGCCCTCCTGAGCCTCGGAGTAGCCGAGGGCCGCGTCGTGAGCCAGAAGTCGGGCGTGCCCACCTCCAAGATTTACGACATCATGACCCACCTGGAGGCCCTCGGGCTCATCACCGTGCAGCCGTCGCGCCCCCGCAAGTTCCAGGCCCGCGAGGTGGGCGAAGCCATCGAGGCCCTCAAAGCCGTGAAGCGCAAGGAGTTCGAGGCCCTCACCGCCTCCCTCCCGAGCCTCGAGCGCCACCTGCGCGCCCGCGCCGGTGAGAGCCCCCGCGAGTCCGTCTTCTGGAACGTCGCCCTCACCGTCCGCGACATCGGCCGCCAGCACCTCAGCAAGGCCGCCGAATGCAAGGAGGAGTACCTCGTGTACGTGGACCTCAGCGGCTGCCTCGGCCCCGTCCTCTCGCGCCTCGCCGGCACCGGCACCCCCATCACCGCCGAGCGCGACGAGCAGGACCTCGTCCGCATCTCCGAGATGTTCGCGGACCTGCAGAAGCACCTCCGCACGCGCCCCGTGAACTACCGCGTCCTCGTGGGCGCAACCCCGGCCGAGCGGAACGCGGCCCGCGCCTGGATCGGCGGAGTCACCACGCCCCGCGGCCTCCCCCGCTTCCGCATCGCCGAGCCCGGCCGCCAACAGTTCCACGTCCTCGACCGCGAGGGCGTCATCCTCGTCATCCCCAACCCGAGCCGCCCCCAGCAGCCGCTCGGAAGCATCTACATCAACGACCCGCGCCTCGCGCGCGAGGTGTCGGAGAGCTTCGAGGAATTGTGGAGCCGCGGCGAGGCCGTGACGGCGATGCCGACGGCGCAGTAGGGTCAGCGACCTCGGCCGGAACCGCAGCGGGTCAGAGAGTCAGAGGTCCGCAGAGACTTTCTTATCTCACGCCTCTGCGAACCTCTGACCCACCGATCCTCTGCGGTTTCGGCCGGGCGCTGCCCAATGTCCAGCGCATCAGGAAACCGCGGTCGGGGCGCCCACCTCAACGTCGAACCCCACCGCCTCCGCCCCCTCCCGCTCGAGCGTCAGCGTGTGCGTCCCGGGAGCCGTGAAGAGCCCCTTCCCGGTGAGGAGGAGCGCGTGCTCAGGGTGGGCCGCGAGGGGGACAACGCTCTCGCCGGAGGGCCCCGTCACGCGCATCCGGGGCGCGCTGACGGAGGGGGCCACGTCCCCCGTCGGCTCAAGCCACCACTGGAAGCTCACGGGGACGCCGTCCGCGAACAGGGTGCCGGGCGTTTCGAGCACCACCGTTGCATCCCCCGCCGCCTCGGGCCCGAGGACGCGGAGCGGGTACTGCGCGAACTCGCGCGCCGTGAGGTTGAGCGTGACGAGCGTCACCTTCGTCATATGCACGTCCTCCACCGGCCGGTCTGCTCCGGGGATGGTGGGAACGCTCGCGAGGGCGCGCACCGCCGCCATCCCGTCGAGGCCGCCCATGGGCGCGTACTCGGCGCGGCGCACCTGGCCGAAGACGGCGTAGGCGCCGAAAATCTGCCCCGTGGTGCCGCGGGGCGCGTGCAGGTGGGGCTGCGGGGTCTCGGTGATGAAGTACTGGCTGTTCGCGCTGTCCTCCTGGACGTCGCGCGCCATGCCGAGGGCGCCGGCGCTGAAGAAAAGGGACACGTTCCGCTCGAGGGGAATGTTCCGCTCGCTCCCGAGGCTCCCCGTGCCCGACGGGTCGCCGCCCTGGATGACGAAATCGTCGATGACGCGGTGCCACAGGAGGCCGTCGTAGAAGCCCGCCCCCGCGAGGGTCTGGAAGTTCTCCACGGTGATGGGCGCGTGGGCCGGGTACAGGAGCACTTCCATGCTGCCGAGTTCCGTCTCGATGAGGGCGCCCGCCACCTGCACCATGGGCTCCTCTGGGGCCGGCGCCACGGGAGCGGGTTCCGGCGGCGTAAGGCAACCGGCAAGGAGGAGGGCGGCGAGGAGGAGCGCGGCGCGGCGCATGGGCAGGCGAGCGGGCCGCCGCGCGAAAAGGGTTTCGCCGCCGCGCCGATGGAAAAGCCGACGAGAAGGTTCTTCCCGACCGGGGCCCGAGGCCGCCAGGGAGGAGTGACTTCAGTGCCCCGTGACGTCCCCGATCTGCAGGTCCGCATCGGCATCATCTTCTACAGCATGACCGGCAACGTGCTGCGCCTCTGCGAGGCCGCCGCCGATGGCGTGGAGGAGGTGGATGGCGCGATGGCGGAGCTCCGCACCGTGCCCGAGCTTGTTCCCCACGAGCGCATCGACGCGAACCCGCGCCTGCGGAGCGTGTACGAGCAGACCCACTCCTATCCCGAGGCGCGGCCTGAGGACCTGCGGGAGTTCGACGGCTTCCTCTTCGGCACCCCCACTCGGTACGGGAACATGAGCGCCCAGCTGCGCGAGTTCTTCGACCGCTCGGGCGGCATCTGGCAGGAGGGAAGCACCATCGGGAAGTTCGCGGGAGTCATCACGAGCACCTCCACGATGCACGGTGGCCAGGAGAGCACCGCTGTCACCATGTGGCCCACCTTCATCCATCTCGGCATGTTCCCCGTGGGCGTGCCCTACAGCGAGACGTTGCTGTTCGAGAAGGTGGCGGAAGGTGGCTCCCCTTACGCGGCCTCCAGCGTTTCCGGCCCCGGCTCGGACCAGGGCCCCACGGAGCGCGAGCTCGCCATCGCGCGCACCCTGGGGCGGCGCGTCGCCGAGGTCACGCTCGCCCAGAAGATTGGATGCACCATGCTCGAGCTCGCGGAGGAGCGGCGCATCCCCATCATGGAGGCCTTCCTCACGGAGGGCGCGCTCACCCGCGGCGACTGAAACCTCAGCTTAGGCGGGCCGTGCCCATGCCACAGCGAGCGCGGGCAGGCTCCGCTCGGCGAGGCCCGCGTGCCAGGAGCGCTCAAGCTCGCACATGAAGCGGGCTCGCGCGCAACGACTCGCCACGTCGAAAGCGACGGAAGTCACCGCCAAGGCAATCCACAGGGGGAGAAGGACGAAACCCAGGAGGCCCGCCGCGGAGAGGCCGCTTCCTGGGAGGACGATGACCATCAGGGCGGCGGTGGGCACCGGGACTGTCAGCGCCACGAAACGGCTCACGCGGCTTGCGCGCTCAAGCCCATCTCCCGGAGCTTCGCCTGCCGCGAGCAGGTGGAGCGCGCCCTCCAGGTGACGCGCCCGTTCCTCCGTCACCCGCTCGGTGGCAAGGAGGGCATCGAGGGCCACGAGCCGCGTTCGCGCCCGGCGGCTCCGGGCCGCGGCGGCGGGGCCAACACAGACGCGGGACCAACCGAGACCGAGCAACACGAGACCGATACCGGACAGGAGCGAGCCCCCCACCACGAGCGAAAGCGCCACGGCGGGCGCAAAGGGCCGCGGGAAAAGGGAGAGAGCGAGGAGAAGGAGCCCGAGGGGGAGCATCGCGAGAATCAGGATTCCTGCCATGAAAGCCGCTCGCGAGCACCGCCCGGGACCCGTGCGCGGCACCCTCAGGAAGAGGCGATCCACCCAACCAGGGCCGCGCATGACCCCCAATTCGTCACCCGACGGCTTATGATAACCCGGTACAGGTCTACGGGACAAAGTTCCCTGGGGCCCAGGGACCCGGCTACCGGCGGGTGGCGAGCCGCATGCTTCTCGCCTCCGCGAGGAGGGCTTGCCACTCGGCCTCGGCCTGTTGGCGGTCCGCCCGGCGCAGGCGACGCCCCCACGCGTGGGCGGTCTCGGCAGCGAGGGCGGCGGCGGCCCAGGTTGCGGCGAACCCGAGGAACAGGTCACTCAAGTCAGGGAAGGCGCGGCCGGCGCGCTGGAACACGTCGAGCACGTACCCGGCAAGGTAGAGCCACCCGAGGAGCACCAGGGGGAACCCGAGGAGGTAGGTGGCGCGCCCGGCCTGCCCGAGCAGCAGGAACCCGCGGCCCCGGGTCCGCCGCTCCGCTTCGGCGCGAACCCGCTCCAACCCCCGCGCGTACCCGGCCTCGCCGATGGCGCCCTCCGCGTACCATGACTCGAGCTGGGCCGTGCGGAGGGCCGCCTGAGCGCGGGAGCGGCGCGTGAGGTCGGCCTCCGCGAGGGCGGCAACACCGAGGGAGAGAAGGAGGCCCGCGGCAACGGAAAGGAGGAGCGCAATGCCTGCAAGGGTAGCCACGAGCTTCGCGTGTTCCCGGTTGAGGTCCTCATGGCAGGACCCATGAAAGGGTGTGCTGGAGCACCGGTGCTGCGCCTCGACGAAGTAGGCATGCTCCACCATGAACGCGGCGACCATGCCGGCGACAAGGAGCACCGTCACGAGCAGGAAGAGGAAACCGGGCAAGGCGCGTCCGGGGAGGAGGACGGCGAGAGCTCGGTCCAGGAAGGGGGCCCGCTGCATGGACAAGCATGCCCCAGGGGGCCAAAATCGTTTTCCCCCGAAGGCACGTACGCGGCGCGTGGATCGCGAGCTTGCGAAGATGTACGCCGTGGGGTTCCTGTTCACCCTCATGATGGGGACGGGGATGCCGCTCGTGCCGCAGTACCTCGCGACCGACCTCGTGGCGACCACGCAGTTCATCGGTTTCGCCGTGGCCCTCTACGGCATCCTGCAGGTGGTGCTCCGCCTCCCCATGGGGAACCTCACGGACGTTTATGGCCGCCGCATGACGCTCGTGTGGAGCTTCGTCGTGAGCTTCCTCGGGGGCCTCTTCTTCATGCTCGCGCCCGACAAGTGGTGGATCCTGCCCGGGCAGGCGCTTTTCGGTCTCGCGAGCGGCATCTTCTGGGTGAGCGCCAACAGCTACGTGGCCGACCGCGCCGAGCCCACGAAGGTGGCGCGTGCCATGAGCAACTACACCATCGGGATGGGCTTCGGGTTCCTGCTGTCCCCGCCCCTGAGCGGCCTCCTCGCGGACCGCTTCGGGTACCGCTACGCCTTCGCGATTTTCCTCGCCTCCTCCGTGCTCGCCCTCCTCATCCTGTGGAGCATGCCCGAAACCCGGAAGGGTGCGCCGCGGCTCACCACCATGGCGGCCTACCGGAAGGGCGTGAAGCTCCTGGAGCACCCGGACCTCACCATCAGCGCGCTCGGCACCTTCTTCCTCGCCCTCCTCTTCGGCGTGGCGAGCGCCTTCTACCCGCTCCACGTGCGCGCCCTCGGGTACAGCGCCTTCCTCGTGGGAATCCTCCTCGCCGTCCGGGAGGGAACAAGCATCACGTCCCGCATCCTGCTGCCACCCCTCATGTCCCGCACGGGCCCGCGCCCCATCCTCCTCGTGGGCGTGGCGGTGGGCGCCCTCGGCGTGGGCGTGACGCCCTTCCTCCACTCGTACTGGCTCCTCGCGGTGTTCATGGTGGTGGCGGGCCTCGGCATCGGCGTCATGATCCCCGCGAACCTCACCCTCATCACGCAGGCCTCGGCACCCGAGGAGCGCGGGCTCGCCATGGGCATCTACGGGACCGCGCTCGGGCTTGGGACGGCGGCCTCGAGCTTCGGTTTCGGCCTCGTGGGCCAGCACTACGGACTCCCCGCCGCCTTCCTGGGAGCGGGGGCCGCGAGTCTCCTGGGGGTCCTCGTGGTGGCGGCGCTCATGCGGCGGGGACCAGCTCGAAGCGCAGCAGGTCCCCCTCCCGCCTCACGCTGACCCGGACGCCCATCGCAAGCACGCCCTGCCCGGTCCAGTGCGCGGCCGCGCGCACGCCGCCCGCAAGCAGGATGACGCCCACGGTGAAGCCCGCCTCGAAGCCGTGGGGCGGCGCGTGGACGGTCGTGTACGTCTCCAGGATTCCCTCGGGGTTCAGCGTGCGGGGCTCGACGTTGCCCGCGCACACGGGGCACCGCTCTCGCTCCCCCACGAAGCCGTGGGCGCACCGGGGGCACCAGGCGCCCGCGATCATGCCGCGGCCTCCAGGAGCGTGACCACCGTGTTGTTGCCGTAGCCGCCGATGTTGTGCGCAAGCCCCACGCGGGCGCCGTCCACTTGCCGGGGCCCTGCGCGGCCCGAGAGCTGCCAGAAGAGCTCCGCCACCATGGCGGCGCCCGTCGCGCCCACGGGGTGACCTCGCGCCTTGAGGCCGCCGGACACGTTCACCGGGAGGCGCCCCCCAAGGCTCGTCTCCCCGGCCCTGAGGGCGCGCAAGGCCTCGCCGCGCTTGAAGAAGCCCAGGTCCTCGAGGTTCATGAACTCGAGCCAGCTGAAGGCGTCGTGCATCTCGACGACATCCACCTGCGCCTGCGTGAGGCCCGACCGCGCGAAGGCCTTCTCCGCTGCCCAAGTCGTGTTCCGGAAGCGCAGGAAGGCCTCGGGGTCGGGCCGGTCGAGAAGCGCGTAGGTGTCCGAGGCCTGGCCCACGCCGGCGACGCGCACGGGGCCGCGGCGGGAGGTGAGGACGAGAGCGGCGGCCCCGTCGCTCACCGGGGCGCAGTCATAGACGCGCAAGGGGTCCGCCACGGGCGCGGAGGCGAGCACCTCTTCCACGGTGATGGCCTTCTGGAACTGCGCGTAGGGGTTGCGCTGGCCGTGCGCGTGCGCCTTCACGGGAGCAAGCGCCAAGGCCTCCCGCGTGAGGCCCGTGGCCTGCATGTAGGTCCGCGTGCTGAGGGCCGCGAGGGCCGGCATGGAGAGGCCGTAGCGGCGCTCCCGCGGATCCATCATCTTCGCGAGCACGCGGCTCGTCTCCGCCGTGCTGAGGGACGTCATCTTCTCCGCGCCCACCACGAGCACGGTGTCCGCGTACCCGCTGCGGACGGCGTTCACGGCGGCAAGGAGCGCGGAGGAGCCCGTGGAGGGGGCCGACTCCACCCGTGTGGCGGGAGTTGGGACGAGGCCGAGGGCGCTAAGAAGGTGCGCGCACGTGTTGGCGTTCCCCGTGAACTCCTCGGGGTTCTGCAGCCCGAAGTAGACGTGATCCACCTGCGTCACGCCCGCCTCCTTGAGGGCCGCCGTCGCGGCCTCCCGCACGAGGGTTTCCAGGGGCTCGGCGCGGCGGCCGAAGCGGGTCATGCCCGCGCCCGCGATGAACGCGTCCGTCACAGGCCCCGCAAGCCCTTGCCCCGGAAAGGCTTTTCCTCCTCAGGACCCGAGGACGGCGGGCCGCAGGAGGGCGCGCTCCAACCGGAGGCGCTCCGCCGCCGTCCTCATCTCCAGGAGATGCTGCTTCACCGGCAGCGGGGCCTCGAAGGCGGAGGCCACCGCGTAGGACAGGGTGGCGGGGTCCACCTCCTCCAGCTCGCCCGCAAGCTCCGCCGCGCCCTTCGCGCTCAGCTCGTCGAGGAGGCTCGCGGCCTCCTCCTCGGCGCCGTCCCCGTCCTGCTCCTGCAGCCACGTCACGTCGGCCTCCTGGAAGGGGCGCGTGGAGTGGACGCGCTCGACGCGGAAACGGCGCGTGGCCACCGTGTCGATGAGGACGCGGCCGTCCTCTAGACGCTTCGCGGTCACGATCTCGACGGCCGTGCCCACGTCCTCCGGGTCGTACTCGACGCGGTCGCCCGGCTGATCCTGCCGGGCAAGCGCGAGGCCGATCGGCAGGCCCTCCGCGAGGGCCTCCTCCACCATCAGGAGGTAGCGCTCCTCGAAAATGTGCAGGGGCAGCGACTCGCCCGGGTAGGCCACCAGGTCGAGCGGGAAGAGGGGAATCCGCTCCATGGGAAGGCTTGGACGGCCGTGCTTTTTAGTCTTATTGGGAGTGAACGCGATCTCGGGGAAAAGGCTGAAGCGATGCCGGACCATCCAGGGGGCTGATGGCCCCGTTCCACGCCCGCGTGCTCCACGTGCCCGTCACGGAGTCCACCATGGACGACGCGCGCGGCCTCGCGGAATCGGGAGCCCCCGAGGGCATGGTCGTCCGGGCAGACCGGCAAGCCTACGGGCGGGGCCGCGCCGGGCGCGCCTGGAGCAGCCCCCCGGGCGGGCTCTGGATGACCCTGGTGCTCCGGCCGCGCCGCGGCGCCGAGGCCTGGCCTCTCCTCGGCCTCGTGGTGGGCTCCGCCTGCTGCGCGGCCGCCGAGCGCTACGGGGTGTCCGCCCGCGTGAAGTGGCCCAACGACGTCCTCATCGACGGGAAGAAAGTGGCCGGGTTCCTCCTCGAGAGCCGCCTCGGGGAGTTCCTCCTCGTGGGGTGCGGCATAAACGTCACCGTTGACCGGGCGCTCCTCCCCGACGGCACCCGCGAGCTTGCGACAAGCCTCCACGAGCACACCGCGACTCCGCTCGATGTGGAGGCGTTCCTCGCGACGTACCTGGAAGCTTTCGGGTCGCGGTACGAGGCCTGGGAACGGGGGGACGACGAGGCGCTTTGCGAGGAGTGGCGGCGCCGCGCCCTCACCCTGGGCCAGCCCGTGCGCACCGAGTCCGGCCTCACGGGAGTCGCGAAGGACATCGACCGGCAGGGCGCGCTCCTCGTGGAGACGGCGGACGGTCACCTCGAGCGTGTCGCGTGGGGCGACGTGGTCCGCGCAGAAGTGAGGTAAGGAAAAGGGGCGATCCCGCGCGCGAGGGGAGCTGGGCGCGCGGGCTCCGGCAGGGCCGGAGAAGACGGCCCGGGTGGGCCGCAGGGGGTGGTTGTCGAGTAGGTGCATGGTGGGCGACGGCTCAATCCATCTGGAAGAGTGTCGCGTTCTCGCGCTCGTTCAACAGCGTCTGTTCGTCAAGCAGCAGCTCAGGGCCGACGGCGGGGCCTCGCTTGTGGCTGAAGTAGAACTCCAGGGCTTCCGTCACCGCGTCCGAGATCTGCTTTCCCGTCAGTACCTTCATCGAGTGAAGTTTCACGTGGTAGGTGATCGGGATCTTCACCTTCACTTCCTTCACCCGTTCGGTGGGTTCCTTTCTCTCGTTGATGATCACGGTTCCTCCCCCGAGGAAAACCTCAACACGCTGGTTGAGATATGCTTTGCAATGGGATGCTGATTTCTGACGTATATGTAATTTTGGAAACCACCCCCAGCGTTCGTGAAAACAGGTAAACATCTCGAAAAATTGCCGACCGAGATAGAAAAAGCTCAACGGATTCGAGCGACCGCAACGGGAGCGCTGCATCCCCCAGGAAGCGTCAGAACCCGGAGTTGAGGTAGTTCCGGATGATCTTCTCTTCCGCCGCCGTGAGATTCTTGTGGATGGCGTTCGCAGAGATGCCGAGCGTCCTCGCGATATCTTCGAGGGTGCAGTCGCGCGGCGTCTTGTAGTAGCCGAGCGCGTGCGCGATGCGGAGCACCTCCTCCTGGCGGGGCGTCACCTTCTCCAGGTGCACCTCGGGACCCATCGAGGGATCCCCCTCGAAGCCGCGAAGCGACACGACCTCGAAGTCGCGCCACCCGAGCTCCGCGCCGATGCGCTCAAGCCGCGCCTCCACCTCGGAGGCCGTCACGCGGCGCAGGATCACGAAGCGGAGGGAGATCTGCTTCCCTTCGAAGAGAACGGGCTTGAAGTAGGCCTCGGGACCGAAGCGGGAGTGGAGGCGCGTGAAGGCCACAAGGTCGTCCGCGCCGGCCGGCTCCTGGGGCATCTCGGCCTTCACCTTCACGGTGAGGTGGGCCATGTCCTTGCTCACAACCTCCACAGACTGCACGCGCTTGTTGGCCTGCAGGAGGTCGAGGAACTCCTTCGCCTGGCGAGGAGGAGCCACCACCACGTAGAGCGCGCTCGCCGTCCCCGAACGGGGATCCTCATGGAGCGCCTGGTACACGGCCCGGAGGCCGTCATTGCGGGCGGCGAACTCGCTCGGGAGGAACCCGGGCCACTCCACGTGGACCGCCACCTCGGTCATGCCGCCCGTGACGGGAACGCTCCCCTCCTGCATCGAGGGGCGGGGACGGCGGGCGCGGCGCGGAGGCGCCTTCACGGCCGTAGGGTCCACGTAGGCGTTGATGAGGGTCTGCTCGATGGCCTTCAGCTTCTTGTGCACGGGACTGATGCTGAGGCCCACGCGAGCCGAGATGTCGTTGAGCGTGCATGCCTTCGGCGAGTTGTAGAACCCGAGCGCCACCGCGAGGTGGATAAGATCCTCCTGGTCGGGACCGAGGAGGCGGCGCACGACGTCGGCGTAGCGCGTGGCCTTGTACTCCGCGACGCGGATGACGCGGAAGTGGGTCCACTGGATGGCCGACTGGAGCGCCTGCAGCATCGAGAGGACGCGGCGCGTCTCCAGGTTCTGGGGCACGAGGAAGCGGCAGCGGATGGTGCCGTTCTCGATGGTGGCGGGCTCGATGAGGGTGTCCATGCCGAAGATTTCGAGAACCTTGTTCACGGGCTGGAACCCGATGCCCACGATGCCAGGAGCGTGGTCGACGCGGTTGCCGAGCTTCAGCAGCAGCACCGAGGGCGTCATGCTGAGCACTTCAAGCTCGTCGTAGCGCTTGAGCGCGCGAAGCTCCTTGAGCACGTGGCTCGTGAGCTCCGTGGGACCAAGAAGGGTGATGGTGGCGCGGAAGAAACCGGAACTCACACCCACGTCGGTGACGCGGTAGACGGCGCGGACGTTCCCGTGCGCCCTCGTGAACTGGCAGAGCGGATAGCTCTCGTCCGAGACCTCGAAGACCACTTCCGTTAACGGCAACGCCCAACCCCCGGGTTGACCAAGCATGGGCGAAGGGACATATTAAATGTCATGCCCCCCGCTCCGGCCCTCCGCTTGTCCTGGCCGCCTCTGCGATGGTGTTGCGGAGATCCTCGTTGTTCCAGGGCTTTTGCAGATAGTAGTGGATTTTCGCCTTCTCCATCGCCTCGATGGCGATGTCGAGGTCGTTGTAGCCCGTAATCAGGGCGCGCACCGCCCGCGGGTGGTGCGTCTGCACGCGCGCGAGGAGGTCGATGCCGGTCATGCCGGGCATACGGAAGTCCGCGAGCACCACGTGCGGATCGAAGGAGGCCGCCTTCCGGAGCGCCTCCTCCCCCGAGAGCGCCGTCGCGAGCTCGCACGGCAGCTCCTTCGCGCGGCCGAGCGCCTGCAGAAGCGCATCGAGGACAAGCGGTTCGTCATCAACGAGAAGAATACGGTACTTCGCCCCAGCAGAGCGACCCTCTTGCTGGGCAGGTTGAGCAGCGGAACCGGAGTGGGCTTGGGGAGCTTCGGGACGCGGCAGGAGCACGCCTCCTTTGATGAGGGCCGCAGCGGAGGCCCCGCTGGCACGCCTTCAACAGCCTTAGGATGCCGCTCCACCCCCATAACACCCTACCCTGATTCCGTAAGCAGGCCCAACCCCCGGATCCCTCCTGGTGTAACCAGATAGGTCCCGCTCCGCGGCGAGGTTGGGAGGCCTCAGCCTTGACCCGCGTAAGCGCAGGGTGGAAGGGTGCCCTTCCACCCATTGCAGGGCGGAACGGGGCGCTATCGCGGCGGTTTTCGCCCCAAGACTCGGGCAGACGCACACCCATCCAGGGCCCTGCGGAGCGCCCAGAATCACGCCTGCGGAGGACGCTCAGTCCTCCGCGCCGCCCAGAGCGGCCGCAAGGGTCGCCGCTGAGCGGGCCCTGCATCGAGAAGTCCTATCGCGAGCAGGGGCGCGAACAGCAAAGCGTTAAGTCCCTTCGGATGCCTGCGCGGCCAATGCGCAGACCGCTCGCCTTCGCGCTTTTCGCCGCGAGCCTCGGGGCCTTCCTTGTGGGCCTCTACGTTGCAGGAGCGATCC
>DATMKA010000170.1:0-3864 GCA_035553595.1 Thermoplasmatota archaeon
GGTCCAGAAAAGAACCGCGACGACGCGACGGCCGCGCGACAACCTCCCCGGCCTCTGCGTCGCGTCATCGCGCCGTCCCGGTTCCCTCGTTCCCGGGCAACTCCGCCTCCACAAAAGCTATACCCCCTCCAGCCCCGTCCCGCCGTGTCAGGGGTCCCCATGCACCGCCGCGTCGCTCTCCTCGCCGTCCTCCCGCTCGTGCTTGCCGGCTGCGTCCAAACGGACGGAGCCCTCGATCAGACGGCGCCCCCTGGGAACCTGACGCAAGGGATCGAGCTCCCCTTCGACCCCCTGATGCTCGACCATGACCACGGCGACGCGTCGCTGCACGAGGTGTCCTTCGGGTTCCAGCAGCTCGCCCACCACCCCTTGGGCGGCGGCCCCGGCGTCTCGAGCGGCGCCCATGTGCTCGACGTGAAGGCCGGTTACCTGTTCGTGGGCGCTTACGGCGAGTCCACGGTGGGCACGAAGGGCGGCTTCTACGTGTACGACCTCAAGAACCCCGAGGAGCCCGCGCTCGTTGGGAAATACCTGTTCCCCGGGAGCCTCGGCGGCGACCGGAGCCTTGAGGCCACGGCCGACGGCAACTACGTGATCCTCGGCACCGAGGCGCTCACCTGTGCGGGCCACGTCAACCCCTTCGGGCCCGGCATCCACCTCGTGGACGTGAGCGACAAGGCGAACCCCCGCCTCGTGTTCTTCTACCCCACCTCGGGCACCCACGCCGTCGCCACGCACCGCATCGGCGACAAGGACATCGTGTACGCGGTCTCCGGCGGCACGGAGAACCTGTTCCAGATCGACCGCGTGGGCCCCCTCGCGAAACTCACCCCCATCGGCGAGCTCGGTTTCGGCCACGACCTCCTGTTCCAGGACGACCCCCTCCTCAACACCACGGTCCTCTACGCGGCCGACGGCGGCGGCCCCCTCAACATCTACGACGTGGCCGACCCCGCGAACCCCGTGAAGCTCGGCACCTGGAACATTCCCGACCGCGGCGACCGCTACTACGTGCACACGGTGGCTGCCGAGATCATCGAGGGCCGCCGCATCGTGGTCGTGTCCAGCGAGGACTGGCTCGACTACGCTTCCCCCTTCTGGATTCTCGACGCCACCAACTTCGAGGTCATCGAGACGCTCAGCATGTGGACGAACCCCGGCAACGTGAGCGCCGACGGGCTGCGCTTCAGCCTGCACAACCCCCGCCTCGAGGGCGGCATCCTGCACATCGCGCACTACCACGGCGGCGTCTGGAGCTTCGACCTCAGGAAGCCCGAGTACTGGAGCAACCTGCCCGTCCTCGGTGTGCACCTGCCCCACGAGGACACCGGCTACGTCCCCGGCCCCACCGAGACGTCTGTGGTGTCGAACACCCTCTGTGGCGCGTTCAACCTCGCGGACGTTCCCCTCGCCTTCGACGTGGAGACGGGGGACGGCGTGCTCTACGTGGCCGACATCCACACTGGGCTCTACACCCTGAAGGCCAGCTTCACCTGAGCCCTGGGTTCAGGCGAGGACCCAGACCTGCCCGAGGAGGGGCACGAAGGTGGCTTCGCGCCCGTTGGAGTAGACCACGATGCCGGTGCCGGAGCGGCGCCAGCCTTCGAGTATCGACGGGCTCACGGGCGTCGAGACCACGATGGGCTCGCCGGGGCCTACGTTGATGGTCGTGCCGGGGCCGGCATAGGACTCGTTGTATCGGAAGCCGAGCCCAACGCCATGGACGACCGTGGGGGTCGGGGTGACGATGGCGCCGAGGGTGCGGCCGAGGGTGCGGTCCTGGGGACCGTTCACGTCGGTGCCGCCCACGTGGAGGATGAGGCGGTCGTCGGAGACGCCAAAGCCAAAAGTGGCGTTGTCTGGAAGGACCATGAGGCGGGACTCCGCCTCGCGCACGTAGGTGCGGACAAGGTCGAAGACGAAAAGCCCCGTGGTGGGGCCGCAGGAGGCGAAGGTGACGACCTTGTTGGCGCCGGCCTCGAGGGTGACGTGCTGCCACTGGTCGGGCTTGAGGTTGATGTAGCTCACGCCGTTCCCGAAGGAGACGCTGAGGCAGCCCGAGGCCTTCTCGTGGAGGCCTTGGCGGACGTAGAAGTCGATGTGGTCGAAGCTCTCTGGACCCGTGTACCGGAGGGCCCCTCCGCGGTGGTCCCAGGAGAGGGCGTACTGGCCATCCTTCACGAGCGCTCCGGGGCCCTGGATGACGCCGAGGCTGCTCGGGGACGAGGTGGTGGTGGTCCAGCCCGCCGGGAGGCGCCCGCTCTCGAAGCTCTCGATGCGGGTCCGGCTGGCCGCCTCCGCTCCGGGCGCAAGGGCCGGGAGAAGGAGGAGAAGTGCCAGTAGGGAGCAGACGAGCTTCACGGTAGTCCAACCTCGATTTGCCCAGCCTGGTAAAGGCTGAGGTGTGCCAGTTGTTGGAACCCGGTAGGCGGCTTATACTCATCGCTTAAACCGTATTGCACCAGCACCCACTGGCTTGCCACGCGACGACATCGCAAGGCTAGGGGTTTTCGCTGGAGGCAACAGGCGGCGGCGCCGCTGGCGCGGCAGGCTCCGCCGGCTTGGGGTTGGCGCGGCCCGCCCGCTTCAGCGCCCACCGGTAGTACGAGAGCGGATGCGTGACGTAAGGGTGCCCGTCCTTCGGGTCGCGAGCCTTGCACCACTGGTCCGGGTTGTAGCAGATGCCGTAGGTTACCATGGTGCCGCAGCCGGGAGGCGTGTACTCGTTGGCGCTCGACTTCCCCGTGATGTGCTCCACCTGGTAGCGCGTCATGTCCTCCTTGAAGTCGGGGGCCGCGCTGAAGAGCTTGATGATCTCCTCGGAGTTGAGGCCGATGGTATGGAGGAAGCTCGTGATGGCGAAGCGCGCGCTATGGGGCGCGTTCTCGCCGGCCTGCAGCATGCCGAGGATGGCCTTCATGCAGGGCGGCATGCAGTCGAGGTTCACCTCGCCAAAGGCCTGGGCCTCGAACTTCTCCTTCTTCACCTTCGCCGCCGCCTCCACCGCGCCCACCTCCTCCTTGAGCGCGGAGGCCACCTCGTCGGGAAGCTGCAGCGGCAACTCCTTCTCGATGCGGCGGCGCAGCGCCTCCTGGATGAGGCGCGTGTACTTGGCCTGGGGGAGCGTCACCATGCCGCGGTCGAGGGCTTGGTTCACGAGCTTCCACTCGATGTCCTTGAGGGCGCTCGCGCGCTGGATGTAGGCCGTGAAATGCATGCGGTAGTGGTTGCCGTCGGGCCGGTCCACGGCCTCCGCCGCAAGCCCCAACAGGTCACCCGCCAAGAGCACCACCTCGGGGTCCTCTTCGCGGTCGAGCAGCTGCTTCACGCGCACGGCCTCCGCGAGGGCGTGCCGGCGCACCACGTAGGGGTCCTTGGTGGCGGAGACGATCATGCGGCCCACGCCGTAGGCGAGGAGGTCCACCATGGCCTCGGCGGCGCTGGTGGGCACCGTGAGGGGCAGCTCGGCCTCCTCGAGGGCTTGGAGGACGCGGTCGCGCCCGCGGGCCCTCGCGCGCACCCAGAACCGGTCCGTGAGCAGCTCCTCGAGGCTCGGCCCCTCTTCCGCGACGTAGCCCGAGGCCTCGGGCAGGAAGGGAAACCGGGCGAGGACCGTGGGCTCCACGACGGGTCCATGAAGGGGCCGGCTCTTAGAGGTTTTCAAGCGGAGCTATCCCGCGCGGGGTCGGTCCCGGCAGCAACCACCCGGAGGGGACGCGATAAGGACAAGCACCCGGGCCGACACCCCGATGGAGAATCAGCGGTGGCCCCATGCGCGTCCCCCCTCTCGTGCTCGCCATCCTCATCCTTGCCTCATTTCTCCCGGTCGCGCCGCCCCCCGTGGCGGCCGCCTCCGCCTCCGTG
>DATMKA010000171.1:0-4276 GCA_035553595.1 Thermoplasmatota archaeon
CGCCGCCACCGCGCCGTCCTCGCCACTGCCACGCTCCTCCTCGGGGGCCTCCTGCTCCTGAGCCTCGCGCCCCACGCCGAGGCCCAGACCACGCAGTCCGGGTCCGACCTCAAGGCCACGCTGAGCGAAGTGCCCTCCAAGATCGTGGCGGACCAGACGCGGCAGATCCGCGTGACGATCTCGAACGTGGGCGACACCACCACTCTCGGCGGGTACCAGATCCTCCTCAAGAGCATCGGCCCCAAGCACGACATCAACCTCCCCCTCGACCAGCGGGAGTCCAAGACGAACCCCCACCGCGTCTTCACGCCCCTCGGCGCGGGCGCCTCCGAGAGCTTCACCTTCCTGTGGAACGCGAGCGTGGAGCAGAACGGCACCGCGAGCATCCAGGCCATCGTGAGCCCCCTCGGCGCCACGCGGGACGTGAACTCGGGCAACGACCGCGCGAGCGCCGTCACCTTCGTGCACGTTCCCCAGCCCAAGGTGATCCCCACCTGGACCATCACCACGGAGCGCGCGGCCGCCCCCGGCGGCGACATCCCCCTCCGCTTCACCGTGAAGAACGAGGGCAACGACGTGGACACCCTCGCCCTCGGCATGGTGGGCGAAGCCACCCTCCGCGGCAAGGGATGGACCTGGGAGTTCCCCACAAGCGAGTTCGTCCTCGACCCCGGCCAGTCCGTGGAAGCCCTCGCGCGCCTCATTCCCACCCAGGCCACCACCGCGGGCGAGACCGTGGACGGCGAAATCGAGCGGGTGCAACTCCTTGCAAAGAGCAAGGCCAACCCGACCTTCACCCACAGCTTCCCCATTCCCCGCGTCACGGCGCGGCAAAGCTACGGCGTGAACCTCACGGGACCCACCGACGTCGTCATCCTCACCCCCGCGGCGCCCCTGAACCTGCCCTTCAAGCTGGAGAACGGCGGCACCGGCACGGACACCATCCAGCTCCGCATCGAGGGCGCCCCCGACAACGACACCTGGGTCCGCAGCTTCCCCGACGGCGGCAACGTCACCCTCCCCCGCAAGACCACGCGCGACATCACCATCGGCCTCACCGCGCCCTTCACCTTCCCCACGGGCCCCCTCCAGTTCTGGGTCGTGGCGGAAAGCGTGAACGGCCCCGCCGAGACGCGGCAGCTTGTGCGCGTGAACGTGCGCCAGGTGTACCTCCTCCACGCCCAGGCCATGGACCCGGAGCGCACCACGCCCGCGGGCGAGACCGTGAGCTTCCGCCTTAACCTCACGAACAAGGGCAACGGCGACGACACCTTCTCGCTGAGCCTCCTCGAGGACGAGCAGCGCTTCCGCATCCCCGCCGGGTGGGGCGTCACCTTCGAGGACCCCGCCCCCGTGGTCCCGGGCAACACCACCCGCTTCGTGTACCTCAACGCCACCGTTCCCCCCGGCACGGCCGCGAACACGGTGGCGAACCTGAAGGTGCGCGTGGTGAGCCTCGGAAGCACCATCGGCGTCTCCGAGAGCCAGGCCAACCAGACAATCCTCACGATGCGCGCCACGGTCCTTGCGGGGCCCCGCGCGCGCCTCCTCTTCGACCCCGCGCCCAACGCCTTCGTGGAGAAGGACGGGGAGCTCCGTTACCCCCTCCGCATCCTGAGCGTCGGCAACGAGCCCGGCACCTTCCGCCTCGAAGCCACCCGGACGACGCCCGCGGGCCGCGCCGTGTGGGATCTCCCCACCTTCACGAACTCCACGCTCTCCAACCTGGCCGTTGGTAGCGAGGGCCAGAGCGCCGTCATCGTGCGCCCGCCCTTCGAGGCCCGCGTGGGCGACGAGGCGGAGGTCACGGTGACCCTCAAGGGCCCCAACGGCGCCACCTACGCGGTGAAGCGCTTCAAGGCCACGGTGGCCGGCCCCGACCTCAATCTCTCAGCCCTCCGCGTGGAGCCCCCGGGCATCGTCTACGCCGGGGACCAGCTGCAGCTGTCGGCCTCCCTCACGAACCGCGGCACCGAGCCCGCGCCCGGTCCCCTCGAAGTGCGGTTCTACCGCAGCCAGGGCAGCGAGCGCGTCCCCGTGGGCGCCGCGAAGCTCCCCGACGGGCTTGCGGCGGGCCGCGGCGCCGTCGTCCGCGTTCCCCTCGACACGTCGGCCCTCCGCGACGCCTACCTGATTGAGGCCGTGGTGGACGAGGACGAGAAGGTGGAGGAGCTCAGCGAGAGCAACAACCTCGTGAGCCTCACCACGAACGTCCGCCGCTACGCCGTCAACGTCCAGGGCCCCCGCAACCAGACGGCGGTCCCCGGGGAGAGCGTCACCTTCGGCGCCGACCCCTACGCGGTGGTGCTGCGCAACGACGGCAACACCGAGGAGACCCTCACCGTGCGCATCCTCTCCGAGCACGGGTGGATCCCCGCGGGGGAGACCACCCAGATCGTGCGCCTTGCCCCTGGCGAGCGCCGCACCCTCAACTTCTCCGTCCGCGTCCCCGCCGAGCCCGGCGCCCCCAAGGACCGCCTGGACATCACGGTGGAGAACGGCCTGCGGCCCGACTTCCGCACGCGCCTCGTCTCGGGTGTGGAGGTGCGGGACGAGACGCCGCCCCGGTTCTTCGAGCCCAAGGTGGACAACCCCGTCATCGCCATCAAGGACAGCATCAACCTCACGGTGCGCGTCCGCGACGCCATCCAGGTGGACCGCGTCATCGCGCGCCTCGAGTACCCCAACAAGGGGCTCTTCGACCGCACCATGGTGAACGTGGGTGGCGACCGGTGGCGCCTCACCACGGGCTTCGACGTGGTGGGCAGCTTCAACGTCACCTTCATCGCCACGGACCAGGCCGGGAACGCCCAGGAGGCCCGCGGGCCGGGCTTCCGCGTGGTGGCGGGCAGCAAGCCCGACATCCGCTTCCTTGGCGACAACCGCAGCCTCATCACGGCCGGGTTCCCCATCCCCCTCATCATCGAGGACCCCCTCGGCGTGAAGAGCGTGGACCTCATCCTCGACGGCAACACGCGCAACAAGACGGCGCTCACGGCGCCCTACGTCATCGACACGAGCCGCTTCCCCCAGGGCGAGCGCAAGATCGAGGTTCGCGCGAAGAACCTGTACGACGAGACCACGAGCTTCAGCTTCAAGGTCACCGTGGACAACACGCCCCCCAAGGTGAAGACCCTCACGTGGACGGAGCCCATACCGGGCCTCCCGCTCACGGTCACGGCCGTGCTCGAGGACAAGGACCTCGCAACCGTGAACGCGGTGCTCCTCCTCAATGGGCAGAAGCAGGAGGTTCCCATGGAGGACAAGGGCGGCGGCAAATACGTGGCCACCTTCACGCCGAGCGAAGGGACCTACCGCATCTCCGTAAACGCCACGGACAAGGCCGGCAACCTCGCCACCCAGGGCACGGATGCCGAGATCGTGGTGGAGGACGGGAGCCTCCTCGCGCGCCTCACCCCCGGCACCGCTTGGGCGGGCACCCTTGCCGCCCTTGGGGCCGCCGCGGTCGTCAGCGCGGGGCGGAGTCGCCGTCCTGGACAGAAACCGTGAGGGTGCGGGAGAGCTCGGCCTCGAGCTCCTCGATGACCTCCACCGTGAGCTCGAAGATGCGGCGCTCGGCCGACAGGTCTGCGAGGGAAGCCTTCGCGGTTCCCGCGGAAGCCGACCTCAGGGTGTTGGCGACGCGGTCGAGGGCTTCCCTCGCCGCCCGCAGCTCCATTCCAAGGGAAGGCGCTCGCAACAGCACCTCCACACGTTCCTTCATGGAGCAGGGATCGACGGGGAAAGGAAAAGGACCGTCGCCGCCGCAAGGGCGTGGATGCACCGGTGCAGCCGGAAACCTGCAATGATCCCCTGGGACCCTTCCGAGATAGCGTCCCGGGGCTTCACGGCAGGACCGCGGCTGCGCCATGATAACGCGGACCGCTATTTATAAGAGGGGCTGCCCCCTTCTGCGCCTGCCGAGTGAGGCCGCGCCATCAGGCGGAACGACCTAGCGCGGCAACGACAGCCTTATGTGCGGTCAAACCGACCGACGGGCTGGCAAGCAAGGGATCCTTTTATCTTCCCTTCCGGAGCCGGACGAATGACCCGAGCCGCGACGAGTCCACCCCGCCGCAGGGGCCGCTACCTCAAGTGGAGCCTCGGGCTTGTCGCCGGCCTCTCCGCCGTCGCGCTTCTCGCCGCACCCCTGCTGCCCACCCTCACGCGGGCGGGCACGGCGCCCCCCAGCCTGTGGCGCACCGGCGCGGAGGGCGCGAGCGACTTCCTCGGAAGCCTCACGGAGGAAAAGCTCCCCACCGAGGCCCTCCTCTCC
>DATMKA010000172.1:0-2358 GCA_035553595.1 Thermoplasmatota archaeon
CTGTAGAGGCTGCCATAGTTGGAGTTCGGCCATCCCTGGGTGGTGGTCTCGGGGGCGTACAGGGTGATGGAGTGGGACGTCTGGCAGCTGAGGGACCGCACCTCCACGTGGAAGGGGCGCCCCGCCTCAGCGTGGAAGCGGTAGTGGTCGTCCCACCGGTCATAGGCCTGGAAGTCATTGCTCCAGTCCTCCCCGGGGAAGCAGCCCGTGAAGGTGGCGCCCGCGCCGTACACGTCGATGGCGAGGTCCACGGGGCGCACCCAGTCGGAGTCGCGCCCGCTTCCGCCGTCGTCGTCCACGCACGCGGCCTTCGTGAGGGTGAAGCGGAGCTCATAGGGAACCTGGGTGCCGAACGCGGTCACCACGAAGGGGGCCGAGTAGGCCACGTCCACCCAGGGCGCGACGTCGACGCAGAGCGCGGGGTACTCCGGGGTGAAGCTCATGCCGGCCCGGACCGTGCGCTCGTCCCAGTAGTGGCCCGCCACGAGGGTCTTGCCCATGCAGTCCGAGATGAGAATCTGGGGGGTAGCGTTGTGCGTGGGCCCCGTGACCTCCACGAGGAGGTTGTGGCCCGCGCCGGGGGTGCTCGTCACGCGGAACCAGTCATCCGCGTCCCCGCGGTGGAAGCACCCGGTTGTCTCCAGGACGCCCACCGAAAGCGCGAGGGGGGTGCCGAGGAGCTCTGTGGCCGCCGCGTCCTGCCCCGTCCCCGCATCGTTCGGGGCCAGGGCGCACGCGAGCTCGTCCCCCGCGGCCGTTACGGGAATGACCGGGACGAGCGGAAGGAGAAGTGTGGCGACGGCGACGAGCGGGACGATGCGCGAGTACGTGGAGTAGCCCCCAAGCCTCAAGCAGGCTGGGGGGCGGATAAGGCTTCACCCGGAACGCGGGCACCCCCGCAGCAGGGGGGTTGCCTACCCTGGCCGGGCCGCGCCTCAGACCTTGTCGCTCTGGGGCGAGGGGGTCACGGCATCCGCCGCCTTCCCCGCAGCCTCGGCCACGGCCGCGGCCGCTTCGCCCGCCTTGTCGGCGGCGTCGCTCACGGCCTGGCTCGCCCGCTCCTTGGCGGCGGCGGCGGCGTCGCTCACGGCGGCGGCCGCCAGGGTGGCCTTCTCCTTCGCGGCCTGGGCGGCCTCGAAGGCGAGGTCCTTGGCGGAGGAGGTGGCCTCGATGACGTGGACGCTGCGCTTGCGGTACACGTTCTTCACGAGGCGGAGCTTCTCCATGCCCCAGATGACGTAGGCGTTGAAGTCGATCTGCCACCACTTCCAGCCGTGCACGGCCGTGCGGGGGGAAGCGTGGTGGTTGTTGTGCCACCCCTCACCGAAGCCGAGGACGCCCACGATGAACACGTTCTTGGAGGTGTCCTTGGTGGGATTGGGGGCCTTGCCGAAGGCGTGGCAGATGCTGTTGACGCTCCACGTGACGTGGTGAACGAGGAAGACGCGGACGAGGCCGCCCCAGAGGAGGCCGCCCCAGAAGCCGGACCAACCCGCGAAGGCGTAGCCGATGCCGGCGGGGATGAGGAGGCTGAGGGCCGCCCACACCCAGAAGGTTCGGTCGATGAAGACGACGAGGCGGTCCTGCTGGAAGGGCTTGGCGTAGACACCTTCGGTAACCATCCGGTCCCGGAAGAGCCACCCCATGTGGGCGTGGAAGAGGCCCTCGAGGGGGCTGTGGGGGTCCTCCTCGGTGTCCGCCTTGGCGTGGTGCTTCACGTGGGTGGCCGCCCACTCGATGGCGGGGCCCTGCCAAGCCATGGAGCCCATGATGAGCCAGAAGGCGCGCACGGGGCCGGGGGCGTCGAAGCCGCGGTGGGTCAGCATGCGGTGGAAGCCGATGCCGATGCCCATGGCGGTGAACGCGTACATGATCCCCAGGAGGGCGAGGTCCAGGGGGGTCACGTACTGGTTCCACAAGGCGTAGATAGCATACCCTGTGGCGACCAGGGGGACGATGACGACAAAAAGGAGGACGCTGTTTCGGACAAACAGCTCGGCGCGCTTGTTCATTGATCCTCTAGCGTGGCAGAGGGGATAAAGGGCTCCGGTCATGCACAAATACCGGGACCGTTTGCGCATCTCCGCCTGACGGTCATGCTTTTATGCGCATGCGCGCATACCCCTGTTGTGCCCGCCACAACGGCCTTTGACGACCGCACAATCACCCTCGTGGGGGCCCCCGATCAGCTTGCCGACATGGGGGCGCTCCTTGGGGCCCGCACCCGCCTCGCCGTCCTGATTACCCTGGTCCACGCCAATGGGCCGCTACATATCAACGAAATCGCACGGAGGGTGGGCGTTGATGCTTCTCCCGTGCGGACGCACCTGGAGCTCCTTGCGAAGGAAGGGCTTGTGG
>DATMKA010000173.1:0-24258 GCA_035553595.1 Thermoplasmatota archaeon
GGTGCGAGCGCCGCGGGGAGAGGACCCTCCAGGGAGAGAATCCCCCGCGGCGCTCGCACCGTTGCGGGGCCCGAATAGTCCGGCAGGGTCACGGTTCCCCGCAGCAGCAGGGGCTCTTCGAAGCCCAGGGCCACGCGCTCCCCCGACTCCCCCAGGCGGAGCGTTCCCCCGGCATCGAGGGCAACGCTCGCCCGCCCGGTCACCCGCCCCACCGTTACCGGCTCCCGGAAGGGGACCAGGTGCACGGCAGCCACCTCCACGGCCGTCCCCTGGGGGGTCGACACCGAGACTGGGCCTTCAACGATCCAGGGTGTCCGCGCGGTGGGATAGAGCACCAGCGTGTCCGCCTCGACCCCGGGAGCTCCCGTGAGCTTGAGGCCCCGGCCCGCCCAGGATCCCTCCAGGGGGTGAGGCGCCTCCTGGGGCGACTCCCAGAGCCCTTGGGCGGTTGCCGCGGGGTTTGCCGCGGCCCGCGGAGGAGGGCTCTCCACGCATCCCGCAAGCAGGGCGCCGCCCAGGAGGAGGGCAAGGGCCCAGCCGCGCCAAAGTGGCGGGTCAGGCCTGGGCATGGGACCACCCGACGTTCGCCGTGTCGACATCCCGAACATTGCCCAGGAGGCCGCCCCCCGTGTTGCAGCCGCACGACACCGTCGCCACGCGGCCGAGAAGGCGGAAGTCCGTGGCGTTCCCGTCCGCCTGCACCCACACCGAGTAGGTCCCACTCCGGAGGCCCGTGAGGGGCGTGAGGAAGATTTCCTGATGCGTCTCGTTCCCCGTGGAGACGAAGTCGTAGGCGGTGGCGTTCGCCGCAGCCGTGTGGCGGAGGTAGAGGCGCGCCGCGGCCCCCGTCTCGAAGAGGCGGAGGTTCAACCGCAGCTCCGTTCCATCCGACGGAACGCTAATCGTGAACCGATCGCCCGCTCCGCCTCCGGCGAGGTACTCGTACCGCGGCGTCCCGCTCGTGAGGGCTACGGTGGCGCCCTTCTTGAGGGCGACCGTCGCCGTCAAGGACCGGGAGTCAAGCCCGTCCGTGGCCTTCACCACGAGGCTGTAGGTGCCGTCGGCGTAGGTTGCGACGTTCATGAGGAGCTTCCACTCGGCCCGGCCGGGCAAGGTGGGGTGGGGCACGAGCTGGGCCTGGGTTTCCGGCCCGGTGCCGAACTTCACCGTCACCTTCTGCGGGATTGGGTTCGCGGAGGTGGGGTAAGCATCCACCGTCCAGCCACGGACCACGAATTGCTCGCCGAGGCTCGCGCCGCCCTCCGGCGCGACGATGGCGAGGGTGGGCGTGTTGTCGGTCTGGAAGGAGCGGGTCACGAGCCGCTCGTCCCCGTCCTCGACGCCGCGGACGGCGAAGGTGTGGGTTCCCTTCGCAAGGGTGTGGGTGTCCACGGGGAAGGTCCAGGAGACGACCCCGTCCGCGCCGGTGGAGAGCTGGCCCAGGGTCCAGGCCCCGCCGTCGATCTGGAACTCCAACCGGTCGATGAGGTCCCCCTCGCCAACGACATACCGGTCGCGGGCGGTGCCCGTGAAGGTCATGGTGCCGCCCGCTTTCGTGTTCGCTGCGGGGGCCGTGATGGTGACCTCGGGGGAGTTGTCCACCGTGACCTGGCGCGTCCACTGCATGGTGTCAAGCCACTTCGTTGCCTCCACGGTAATGGTGTGGGTTCCCTTTGTTTCGGGCCGCGTGTCCCACCCAAACGACCAGGAGGTCCCCGTGACGGGAAGGGGAATCCACGGCCCCGAATCGATCCGGTACCGCAGGCTGTCCACGAGCTCTCCCTCAGCCAGGGGGAAGCGTGGCGAGGCCGTGCCAGAAACGGTGACGATGCCGCCCAGGTTGGCGTTGGCGGAGGGGAGCGCGATCCCGCCCTCCGGCCTGTTGTCGATGGTGAAATCGACCCGCGCCGGGGCGGAGGTGGCGCGCCCGTCCGAAGCCACCGCTTCCAGCGTGTAGGCTCCGTAGCTCCACGCCGTCGTATCGGCAAACTGCCGCCACGCCGTCGTCCCCCGGGCAGGGACGTTCGAGAAGATTGTCGCCGCGCCCTTCCGCAACGTGAGGCGAACGTCGGAAACGGCGTCCCTCACGTCCGGGTCGGTCGCAGTTCCCTCGAAGCGGGTGTGGCCCCCGACGACCTTGCCGCTGCCAGGGCTCCCGATGACGGGGGTCGGAGCCGTGTTCCGGAACTCGATGGTGAGGTCATCAATGTAGACCTCCCCAGACCCGGTCTCCGCCTTGTAGAGGAGGCTGGAGGTGGGCGTGGTGTCGCCGATGATGAGTCGCACCGGCACGCGGCCGTCCGTCCAATCCTTCGGCAGGCCACGGATCCATTTGCCATCGATGGTGGTGTCCACGCTCCCGTCGGCGCCCACCTTGGCCTCGAGGGTGTGCCATCGTCCCCGCTCGATGTTCCACCGCCAAGGCGTCTGGTTCACGGGGTACAACACCCAGCCGTCGCTGTAGTGAACCTCGGGCGAGTCGTCGTCTTCCATGAAGTAGAGCGCGTAATGGATGTCGTTCTCACTGTCGAGGCGGAACAGGTGGAAGGCATCGTTCGGCGGCGTCAGGACGTTCCGTTTCGGGAGATAGAACGACATGCGGATGGTGTAGTCGCGTCCCGTCTCGAAGGGAAGCGGTCGCGACAGGAAGGTCATGGATTCCTCCCTCGCCGGGGCGAGCACGTGGATCGTGTGGCTTGCGAGCGGAGGGTTCTCCACGGCCTCCCCCGGGAGGGGCGCTTCCGGGACTCTCGCCGCGGGGCGAAGGACCGAGGCCGAGGAGGACGTGTGGTTCGTCCACCGGGCCTCGAAGGCGGGCGCAGCCGAGGGGTCCGCCTCCAGGAAGGCCTGGTAGCCGAAGCGGAGGTTGTCGAAGATGGCGGACCCCCGTCCACCCCCGGCGCTCCACCAGGCCACCGGTGCTCTAGCACCGAGCTCTCCCGAGAGCACCGGCTTGTCGTCGAGGAGGAGGGTGAAGCGGTTTTCAAAGACGGAAACGGCCAACCGGTGCCACTGGGTGGGCGCCACGCGCACCACGTCCATGTGGGTGACGGCTCCCTGGACGTCAAGGAAATAGTCGTCGTCGGCCAAGCGCACCGCAAGGAGCGGTTGGCGCGCGGCATCCTCCAGCACGAGGAGCCCGAAGTTGCTGAAGCTCTTCCCCGGCGCGAGGCTCACGTACTGCTCGAAGGCGTACCGCCGGAGCCCTCCGGGAAGGGAGTATTGCGCTCGCGTTCCCGTCGTGCTCCCCGTGCCCCCGGAGCCAGCGCTTGATTCAAGATAGAAGCTCTGGGTGTTGGCGTAGGTGGGGCTGCCGCCCGAAAGCGCGAACCCTTCATCCTGGCGAATAGGGAGCGTCGCGCCCGTTCCGGGGCCTGCTGCCCCCTGAGGACCCTCGTTGACGTGGGCCGACGTGGTCATGGGCTGGAAGGTCACATCCCACAGGCCCGTGGTGCTCCCGCCAGGGTTGAGGATGCCCACGTCGTCCCCCACGTTGCCGGAGACAATCTGGAGGGGGCCAGGCCCCGTCTCAAAGTCAAGGACGGCAAGGGCGGCCGCGAGGCTTTCTCCACGGAAGAGGGCCACCTCGTCGAGGGCCACAGCGCCCCCGGTTGACGCGAAGCCGACCCGGAGGGGGATCTTCCAGTCGGGAGCCGCCGGGGAAAGCGGCAGGGCCGTTGTTCCCACGAAGGCGTTGTCCACGTAAACATCCGCCCAAGGGGGGTGGAGGCGAACCTCCACGCGGTGCCAGCTTCCAGGGCTCAGCTCCCGCACCGCGGGGGCGGCCATGAAGTAGGCCGGGTCGAACCCGGCCGTGGACCAGGGAAGCTCGAGGAGGCGCGGGGTTTCCTCCGGCCGCAAGACCCAGTCGAGGCTGAGGGTGCCTTGAGCGCCCTCCTCCGGCCGCGCATAGTAAGAAACCACAAGGCCCGCGGGATCCGCCACGAAGTCGCGGGAAGCCGCCGCGCCCGCTTCGCCAAGGTTCAGGTATCCTCCCGCCCCAGAAGCTCCAACGCCCGTGTTCTGGGAGGCGCCCGTGAGCGTCCAGCCCGAGAGCGCGGCGCTGCCGAAGCCCTCGGTCGTGACTAGCGTCATGGGCGCGGGGACGGCGCGGCTCTCGTGGAGGGTGTACTCGCCGCGGCCGCTCTCGGAAAAGATCCGCACGTTGTACTCCCTATCGTCGAGGCGGAGCGTCCGCCGGACGAAGCCGGGGGGCGACTCCCCCGTCCCCGACTCGATGTGGAGGCCCGTGGCGGGGTCTTCGGCCTCAAGGTCGAAGCCACGGCCCTCCATGTAGGTGAGGGTGATGTCGCGGGGCGCATCCGCGCGGGAGACGGCCTGCTCCACGAAACCCGAGTCGGGCAGATACCCCTTGGGCGAAGGGGGGAACGGCGTGGAGAAGTTCTCGTTGAGGTAGAACGGCACCACCTTGAAGCTCGGGTCGAAGCCGTTGAGCTTGCCAAACTGGCAGGCCGCGAGGTTCGGCGGCACCTGGGGCTGGCAGTTGCGCGTGACCCACCCCGTTGCGGGGCTCCCCACCGGCCGCAGGGAGAGGTCGATGCCTTCCGAGTAAGCCCCCCAATCAAACTGGTTGAAGTAGTTGCGGGAAGCGTCCACGACGGCAACCCCCTCGTCCAGCCGCTTGAGGGCCCACTTGTTGGAGATGAAGCGGTTGAAGTGCACGGTGAGGTCCGGGGTGTTCTCCACGCCGATGGCCGGGTCGCGTTGCGCGAACCGGTTGTGCGTCACCTCGACGGGGACGCTCACGTTCTGAAGCAACACTCCAGGGCCTCCCCCGGTGGTGAACTTGCTGTACTGGATGCGGATCTCTTTGAGGGTGTCCGTCGGCCCGACGTTTGCGAGGCTGAGCGAAGCGCGGTCGAAGGTGAGGCCCGTGATGACGTAGACGCTCCCTTCGAGGCGTCCCAGGCCGCTCGCGAGCAGGGCATTCGCCCCGCTGATGGGGGCAAGCCCGGGGGTCACGTAGCGGAGGGACGCCTCCTGGATGATGCGCGTGAGGAGCGCCCGCTCCGTCCGGAAGGCGCCTGGCGGAGCGTCCTTGGGGCCGGGATCGACGGCCGCCACGATGACCTTGGGCGACCCGGAGGGAACGCCCACCGCCACCACGGCATGGAGCGTGTCCGGCGTCCGGTAGGGCAGCGTCCAGACGGTGGGGCCCCGGGGGTCGAAGGCGCGGCCTGGGGCGCTCAAGGGGAAGTCCCGGTTGCGCGGGGTGTAGTCGTTGGCCTCGTGGGGATCCCACGTCGTGACCTCCGTGGGGGTCTCCTCCGTGAGCTGGTAGGAGAGGAGCGGGGCGAGGCGCTCAAGCGCCCGCGAGCCGACCCCTCCCACGACGAGGGCAGGGATCCCCGCCTCGCGGCGGGCCTGCTCCACGGTCGCGAGCGTCGGTTCCCCGAGGTCCGGGGACGGCTCCGGCGCGATGTCGACGTACACGACGAGCCCCACCGAGGACCGGCCCGACGTGCGCAGCTCCTTCTCCGCGAGGAAGGTCTGGAGAAGGCGGCGGTAGTCCCAGCTCTGCACCGAGGCCACCGAATATCCCGCCTGCGCCGCAAGCTCGGTGGCAGTCCCAGCCAGGTCTCCGACAATCACCACGTCCGCGCTCACGGGGGTGGGCACGTCAATGGTCGTCTGCGCCGCGGCCACACGCCCCCCACGGACGGCGTCGAGGGCGCTGCGGATGGCGATGAGGGTTTCCGGCGTCCGCTCGCTCGCCGGGTTCTTGCTGCTTGCCCCGGCGTTGGCGAGGAGGACCCTGCGGGATTCCTCCGGCGCGGCGGGGGCCGCGTAGGAGAAGAGCCCCGACTCCGCCGCGGAGCCCGTGGGCACCACGGCCTGCTGGAGGGGGGTGCCTGCGGGGAAGCGGAGGACCTCGATCTGCCGCGGGGCCGAGCCGGCGTACTGGCGCAGCGCCACGGTGGTGCCCACGGGCTTGTCGCCGAAGAGGAAGGAGTTGTCCTGGACGACGCCGGAGAGGGTCGTGGCGGCGGTGGCGGGCAGAACCGTGCCGCCGAACTCGCGGACGTAGGCCTGGACGCCGTCAAACTCGCCCTCACCCGGGTCTCCGATGAGGAGGATGCCCGTTCCCTGCTCGAGGGCAATCTGGAAGAGCTCACCGTACCCGAGGGAGGGGTCGAGGTTGCCGAGGACGAGGGTGCCGAAGGTGCCGCCGCGGAGGAGATTCCGCGCCTCGACAAGCCCCGCCTGGGTCGCCATGAGGCTCTTCACGTAGTAGGGGCCGGCGCTAAACTGGTTTTTGTGGTGGGACTCGAAGTCGCCGACGAGGAGAACGAAGTTCGGTCGCGAGGGCAGATGGAGGGCGTTCATCGCGTTGAGGATGCCCCACCCCACGTCGTTGTTCGGGCGGGCCTGGTTGATGTAGCTGGGCCAGTACCGGAAGTTGGAGCCCCCGAGGAGCGCCTCCTTCAGCTCGGGCCCGGAAAGGTCCTTGTGGAGCTGCCGCACGAGGAGGCCCACGCCCGCGGCGAAGGGCGTGGCGAAGCTTGATCCCTCGACGATCCGGTAGGTGCCGTCCCTCCAGGGGGCCACGACGCCGTGGCCCGGGGCGGTGAGGTCAGGCTTCGCGTGGGGGGAGGTGGCCTGATCGATCTCGACGCCCCCGGGACCGTGCCAGGAAGGGCCGCTCGGGCCCCGGGGTGTGGCGGAGGAGTCGATGCTGCGGACGGCCACGGCTTCAAGATAGTCCGCGGGGACCACGAGGCGGCTCCCGGTGTTGCCCGCAGCGTAGAGCGACACAATCCCCTTGTCAAGGAAAGCCCGAAGGTAGTACTGGAAGGCGGCTTTCGTGTCCGTGTCGTAGTCCCCTTCGAGGAGGCGGCCCCAACTGTTCACGACGACGTCCGGGCGGGAGGCTTCGGGGAGTGCGAGGATCCATTGGTAGGCCTCGAGGGCTTTCGCGACGTTGATCTCGGCCTCCCCCGGTTGGGTTGCCTTCGTGGTGCCGATGCGGGCGGCAATCCAGGACCCGCGCGGCGCGGAGCCGACACTGCGGTCCACGGCGACGCCGGCCACCGCCGTCCCGTGGCCGCACGCGTCGGTGGGCGAGGCCGCGTTGCCGATGAAGTCTCGCCAGGCCTCGTTCATGGGGATTTGCGGGTTCTGGTTCCGGAGGAATTGCTCCGAGAGGGCTTTTGGCGCCATGGAGACGCCCGTGTCGAGGATGGCGACGACCTGACCGTTGCCGCGGAGGTTGAGGGCGTGCGCGTCCAAGATGCGCGTCCGCTCCTGCACCCAGGGGGGCTGCGCGGGGGTTCCCGTGGCGAGGGGAGGCGCCTCGCACGCGCCGAAGGCCTCCGCGAACCCTGGGTACCCAAGGCCCTCAACGCGGCCATCGCGCCGCAGGAGATCCACGAGGTGGGCATCCACGGTCGCAAGCAGCGCCCGGTAGGGGTGGAGGTTCACAACCTCCGGGCTGCCGGCGGCGCGGAGGGCGGCCGCGAGGGCCTCGCGCGGCGCGGCCTCCCAACTTCGGAGGGTGATGAGCGCCGTTGCCTCACCGTGGTCCCGCAGCGTGCGTTCGAGGTCCGGCGAGAAACGAGGAGCCTCGTTCGCTCCAGCCTCGACGGAGGTGGGCACCCCCGCGAGGAGCGCGGGAAGGACGAAGAGGGCGGCGGCGGCGAAGGTCAGCGACCGGGAGAGCATGCCCCCGCCACCACTCTCGGACGGTTTTTCCCTTATCCAAAAATGCGTTAAATCACCCCCGCACCCCGCCTCGTAGATCGCATGCCGCCGCCCGCCGTTCTCCTAATTTCTGTGAAATGACAACCGTGGCGGCTGCGCAGGGCTTCTTCACTGACGGGGGTGAACCGTGGGTTGATATGGGTGGAGGGAAACTCCTCTGCCACAAGGTGTTGCCTTGCGATCTCTCCCCCGCGCCGCCGTCGCGTTCCTCGTGCTCGCGCCGCTTCTTCTTGCCGCGCCCTCCACCTCGAGCGGCGCCTCGGAAGCGGGGGCTTCCGACGCGAGCGTGCCCCGCTGGGACGGCGGCACCCTCGAAGCCCGCTTCGAACTGCCCTACCCGCCGAGCTACGACTGCTACGACGAAGGGGCGCTGGTGGTCCCCGTCCCCCCCACCGTCTGCATCGACCACGCGGGCACCTCTCCCTTCCCCCATCTCCTCCACGTCTCCCTCCGGGATGAGACGGGACTCCCCGTAGCCGCCGTCCTTCTGTTCGAGGACAAAGCCGGCGAACCCCTCTACCCTGACACCTCTCCCTACTATTATCCTCCCTTCTGCGGCGACGTGGCAGTCCACACGCCCCCGGGTTGGGCGCGGCTCAAGGTGGTGCAGGACGCCACCGCCCCCGTGACCTGCGCCCCCTTCCCCGGCGTGCTCACGGAGGGCCTTGTCGAGCTCGTATTCAATCCCCGGAGGCCCCTTGAGCCCCAGGAGACGCCGCTTCCCCTGCTTGCCCCCTGCCTGGCCTATCCGGCTCCGTGTTGAGGCTGCCAAACGGCACGCGGCAGTCCTGCTTCACGCCGCGCCCAGGTGCGTCGCCCGGCCACTTTGTCCCTCGCGCGCGCGAGGCGCGTCCCCTTGCACCTGCACCGGGCTCTCGCGCGCGGCGCCGCCATTTCACCTGTTTTCGGAGACGTTTGATCGAGAATCGGATACGTGTTAAGTCAATCTTGAGGCATCGCGCCGTGGGTTCCACCCAAGGTGAATGCCCCCATGACCAGAACAAAAACAACTCTCCTCTCCATCGGGATGGCCATCGCCCTCCTGGTTTCAGCATCTCCTGCTGCCTTCGCCCTCGATCCTCCCCCGGAGCCCGACACCTCCGGGTGGCTCCCCGTACCCGAGGGTGAGGACGATGGCATCCTCTCGACCGTGACGGGTCCGGCGCCCCCTCTCAGCGTGCCCGACCCGCTTCGCGGCGGCGTCGTCCACAACCTCACCGACGCCACGAACGGACAGCTTGAGACCGTCCTCGGGCTCACCCGAAGCCTCACGCCCCGCGAGCTTCCGGAGCCCAACCTCCTCCCCATCAACGTCTCGGAGCTCGACCTCAACGTCACGCTCCCCTCCCTGACGGAGGCTCTCCCTGTCTTGAGCAACGTCACCAACGCGACCGTCCCCACGCTCGACCCGAACGTCACCACCATCGTGGACGAGCTTCTCGACATCCCCCTCGGCGGCGGCCCGAGCCTGCCCCCTGTGGTGACGGAGGCGCTCCCCGACTGGCTTCCCGAGCTCACCTACCGCGTCTGCTGGACCACCCAGTTCGGTAAGGAATGCCACACCGCCATCGCTTTCGGCGTGCCCTTCGGCGGCGACTTCAACAACGACGGCATCTTCGACATCCTTGTCACGGTCCTCCCCTGCGGCCTCATGTGCCTCCAGGGCAACATCGACCGCAACGTCGTTCCCGGCGCCCTCCAGACCCCCGCCATGGTGTACGTCATCTTCGACACGGACGGCAGCACCGCCGACACCAACGAGGAGATTGTGGCCTTCGGCTACGACACCTACTCGCACGGCAAGAACAACCCCGGCACCTTCCAGGTGACGGCCTCCACCTTCACCACGGGGACGACCTCCAGCTCCTTCCGCGGCGGGCTCGCCGTGAGCGGCGCCCAGGTCCCCCTCACCTTCTTCGCCCAGTACCAGAAGAAGGCCAGCAACGTCATCCAGGAGCTGCAGGACTTCCGCATCACCTGGAGCGACGTCGTTCCGTCCCCTATCGACGTGACGGCCTCCTTCGACAACGGCGGCAAGAAGTCCACGTCCATCACCTACACCGGCGGGACTGCCGCGAAGACGAGCGCGCTCTACACGCGTCAGGTGGCCTCGGGCAACAAGCTCGACCAGACCTTTGTCGATGCGAACAAGCTGCCCGCGAGCTGGAGCGTCACGAGCAACTGGTTCTCGAACGGCAACGAGGACCACACCTACTCCGCCGGCGCCACCATCAGCCGCCTCGAGTTCATCCGCCTCTCCCTCGCCAACAACCAGCCCGAGGCCGTGATGAAGGGTGTTTTCACGAACGTTCCCTCCAGCCTCACGGTGAAGAAGGGGCCCTGCATGACCGAGGTCGTGGCCGGCTCCGCCATGGGCATCACGTTCCAGTCGGGCACCAACGGCTTCCTCAGCATCTCGGCGCCCAACCACCTCGCCCTCGTGAAGACGAGCAGCCAGAACTACGTCTCCTTGAGCATCCCCTCCTTCAAGAGCTTCAAGATGTACGGGGACTGCCACAACGGCCAGGGTTTCTCGAGCATCCAGTATGACCTCGGGGCCCCCCTGAACACCTTCTACTTGGTCTTCTACAACGGCCAGACCTATGTCGAGGTGGACATCGCCCAGGCCAACGGCCGCGGCCTCCCCGCCACGGCCACCTTCGAGCTTCGCGGCCGCAAGTTCGTCCTCACGGGCACCTCCAGCGCCTTCGGCGTGATCAGGGCGTGCTACACCACGACCCTCACCTGCGTCGACCCCGGCTCCGGTGGCGACTTCGTGCTCGTGTACGAGGATCCCTCCCACAAGTCGGTCACGGGCCGCATCACCGGCCTCAAGACCGCCGTTGTCGGTGAGGCCTCCGGCACCTATGAGGCCACGGCCACCTTCGAGGCCAACTCCAACACCTTCGACGCCTTCTACCTCGTGGGCCAAAACCAGTTCTACGGCCACGTGAGCAACATCCCGAGCATGGTGAGCCTCACCACGGACGCGAAGACCAACGGCGTGTTCAAGACCTCCTCGAGCATCAGCCAGATCTTCGTGGCCGCCCGCTCGGGCAGCCAGGTGGCCTACCTCCAGGTCGACAACGTGGCCGCCGACACCCAAGCCACCTTCACGGCGACCTTCCCCGCGAAATACAGCTTCGTCGCCCACTCCATCAGCAGCACGAGCACCCTCCGCGAGATCGGCGCCGTCACCGGCTGTTTCGCCAAGAACGGCGCCTGCGCCGTCGGCGGCGGCAACTACGCGGTCATCATCGACAACCAGTTCGTGTCGGCCCGCGTCGAGCGCCTCAAGCAGTTCACGGTGGACTTCGGCAGCAGCCGCTTCGCCGCCTCCTACAAGGTCGGGGCCCCCTTCGACTTTGCCGCGGCCTACCGCAGCAGCAACGTGAACTACGACGCCTTCGTCTGCCGCGCGCCCGCCGAAGCCAGCGCGAGCTTTGACGGCGCAAGCAACGTGAAGTCCTTCAGCTTCAGCGGCAGCAGCCGGACGGACTGTTTCGAGGCCATCGCCTACACGAGCACCCGGCTCCTCTACTATGCCCACATCGCGGGGATCCCCTCCTCCGTGAGCGCCACCTGGAACCTGGAGTCCAGCGGCACGGGCGCGCGCACCCTCAGCCTCACCACGGGCGGCCAGGTGGACAGCATCTTCGCCACCGCCCTCCTCACGGGCACCGCCTGGCGGTCCGTCTCGGTGTGCATCGAGGGCCTCAACGGGTTCGACGCGAGCTGGTCGAGCGACCTCAGCGAGCTCTCCGCGACGGTGAAGAACGGCCTCAGCGTGGGGCGCCTCCGCGCCATCCTTTACGAGGGCGTGAACACTGGCTGCGCCGGCATCGAGGGCTACGATTACGCCGTCTACAGCGCCAATGGCCTCCGCCTCGCCGCCGCCCAGGTGACGGGCTTCAAGGGCCTCTCGGTGAAGATGACTCCCGGCGAGACGCGGGCCTCCTACCAGTCGACCGGCGGCAAGGTGTTCAGCGGCCTCTGGGTCAACGGCGCCAACTCCGCAGCCTTCACCATCCTGAACACGGCCGCGAGCATGACGCTCACGACGAACAACGTGGACTACGCGAAGTGGGAAGCCACCTCCGAGGTCACGGAGGTCACCGCCCTTGGTGCCATCAACGGCGCCCAGTTCTACGTCGGCCTCTCGGGCGTGCCCAAGCTCGTGGAGACGAAGTACGACGGAGCCAACCGCAACGCCAAATTCACGGTGGATGGCAAGCTCACGAGCGCCACCCTCTGGATCGTGAAGGCCTCCGGCAGCCCCCGCCTCGTTTACGCCCACGCAACGGCCGTGAGCACCACGACCGTCTCTTGGGCGGCCGACCTCACGAGCGGTGGCGTGACCGTCTCCTCGGAGATCGGCTCCATCGAGTTCGCCATTGACTTCACGGGCGCGGGCGCGAGCCTCCCCGCGGACACGGGCGTGCACCGCATCAAGTACAACTCCGTCAACTACGTGGGCGGCCGCGTGAAGGGTCTCCGCGGGCTCACCTGGAGCTTCGCGAACAGTCAGCTCGACGCGAGCTTCGAAACGAGCCGCGGCAACGGTCAGACCGTCTTCGAGGTCATCTATTTCGAGAACGGGAACTATGCCGAGGCCTCCGTGGGCTACCTCCCCGGCGGCAAGCTCACCCTGAAGAGCGACCTGAAGACGTACCTGGACTTCACCACCCCTGCCCGCATCCAGTGGGTCTACGCCCTCGGGCAGGTGGCCGGATACCAGTTCTACGCCTACCTGCAGGATCTCACCTCCGTGAACGTGAAGTACGACACGAGCGGCAGCCCGCCCGCGAAGACCATCGGCGTGACCACGGGCGCGAGCATCAGCCGCGCCGAGGTGTTCGTGAAGTACACGGGCTCCGGCGGCATCGGCGGCACGGGCTTCCGCAACATCCTCGTGGTCGCCACCTCCATCCCCAAGACGATGAAGTTCAAGGTGGACCCCACGAGCGGAGACTATGTTGCCGACTTCGGCGGCGACACCTTGGGCTCACTCTTTGCCTGGGCGAGCCAGACCGAGTGCGGTCTCTTCTTCGGCCACGACTTCTTCAGCTGGTACACGGGCTGCGGCGGCGACGCCTTCTCCCTCCAGCTGCGTGGCATGCAGAAGGTCCAGTTCAAGGACTCGGGCTCCCAGAAGACGGCCTCGGTGCGCGCGAAGAACGGCGGCGAGTTCATCGCCATCAAGTACAAGGCGCTCTCGAACCCCGACGCGAGCTACGTCTACGTGAGCAACCTCCCCGGCAGCAGCTTCACCGCTGGCACCGCCACCGCCACGGTGACCGTGGCGAACCCGGGTGGTTTCACTTGGACGGCGGATCAGCGGGTCAACTTCGTGGAAGTCTTCACGAACGAGATCCAGTCCAACACGCGCGACTACGCCCTGCTTCAGGTTTCCCCCATCCCGCGGAGCATGAGCGGCACTTGGAACTTCGGTGGCGAGGGGAGCTTCTCCTTCAAGGCCAACGAGCGCATGTGCCTCTACCTCCAGGGCAACCTCTACCTGAACAACAAGGACAACAGCGCTCAGGCGAGCCTCTGCCTCCAGGCGGTGCGCGCCGCTTGGAAGTTCGGAAGCGCGGGCCATGTCGAGCTCGACACCCGCTACTGTGACGGCAGCAGCTGCGGCTCCCCCACGACCGTGGTGGGCTACATCTACTACGTCATCGCGCCTCCCGGCGGCTCCATCGAGAACGGAATCTACCTCGATGGGGGCTTCTCCGCGAACCAGTGGAAGGTGAGCTGGAGCCTCTGGCCTCCGCGCTTCAGCAAGACTGGCACCCTCAGCATCTCGTCGGGCACCGTGCTCTACGTTGCCCACAACGGCAGCTGGTACCAGGTCTTCTAAGCCCGAACCGCGCCTGCCCGGACCCTTTCCCCCGGGCAGGCTCTCTTTTCTTCTTCTTTTTCTTATTCTCTTTGCCTGACTGCGTTCCTCTCACCGGATCTCGGCGGCCGCCACGAGCTCGCTCTCCAGGTCCGCGACGTGGCCCCGGAAGTCCTGCGCTATCTGCTTGAGGAAGCTGCGCTTGAACAGGGGGAGCACGAAGCCGAGGAGCCCCCGCGGCGCCATCCGGCCCTCGAGCTCGATGCGGGTGAGCGGACCCTCGGAGACGGCGCGCCACACGGCGTGGTACCCGAGACCGCCTTCAAGGCGCACTTCCCGGCCCACGGGGTCCAGGTACGCGGTGACGAGGAAGGTGCGGCCTCCCCAGTGGTCCTCGATGACGACGGCGTCTGCGTCGCGGCTGAGGATGTGCCGTCGCGCCTCCTTTCCCGGCTTCGGGGCGCCCCCGGTGGCTGCCAGGTACGCGGGCCGGGAGTGGTCGTCCTCTCGGAAGTCGGAGAGCCACTGGTACACGCGGTCGGCGGGGGCGGCAACCGTGGCGGTGTGGCGCCAGGTGATGGGGGCCATGCCCCGGGATGGGTGGAACCGGCCATAAGGGCATGCCGCGGCGAAAAGCCCAAGCCGACCCGGGGGCATGCGGGGCCGTTCCCATGACCGTCTCCCCCGGCGCCGTCACTTTCGAGACGCGGCAGGATCACCTCCTCATCACCCCCTCGCCCTGGATGGGCGCGCTCGCGCTCAAGCGCTCCCTCATCATCCCCTGGAGCACGCTGCGCCGCGTGAGCGTCGTGGACTCCCCCAAGGTGGGTTTCGCGCTGCGGCGCCTTGGCACCAACATGCCGGGCCTGTTTCTCGCGGGCACCGTGTGGGAGGAAGGGGAGCGCACCTTCCACCTGTACGGGCGCAACGACCGCTGCCTCTACCTCATTCTGGAAGGGCACACCTACGACCGGGTGACGGTGGCCGTTCCCCCAGGGGAGGACGTGGAGGGCCTCGCGGCCCGAATCCGCTCCTTCCTTCCCTGATCACGCGTCGTCGGCGTGGAGCGCGGGGAAAACCTCAAGGGTGCTGAAGTCGAGCCATTCGGGAAGCAGCTTGCGGAGGCTGAGGGCCATGAAGGGGGAGTGGGCCCCCCTCGGGGATAGGGTTTTTCCACCCACGCTCACACCAACTCGTACAATCCCCCACAACCCGTGACGCGGGGGTCGGCGGCGCACCCCTGCACGCGGGAAGGGCCAGCGGGCCGTTGCCCCCGGGGCGCCCGACAGGCGGCCCGGGGGCTGGTCCTTGAGTCTTCAATCACGAAAAGGCGATTTCCTTTTTCTTCCCCCGCGCGCCAATGCGCTTAGCCGTTGCTCCCGGTCCCCGAGGGGGCCTTCTTGCGCGGGGATGATTTCCCGATGACGTTTCTTGTGTTGACACACGGTGGCACAGGCTCGAAGCCCTCGGAGAAGGGGGGCACGGACCGGGCAGCCGAGGCAGGCCTTGCCTTCTTGCGCCGCGGCCTCGGGCCCCTGGAGGCCGCCGTGGAAGCCTGCCGCGTCCTCGAGGATGACCCCCGCTTCAATGCCGGCACCGGGTCGAGCCTCCGCTTCGACGGAAAAACCATCGAGATGGACGCTGCCTGCATGGACTCGGACGGGCGCTTTGGCGCCGTGGCGGCCCTGCGGGACGTGAAGAATCCGATCCTGGTTGCCCGGGAGCTCCTCCCCACGCCCCACAACCTCCTCGCGGGGGAGGGCGCCCTCCGGTACGCGCGCGCCCACGGCCATGAATCCTACAACCCGTGGACGCAGCGCGCCCAGGACCGCTACGACCGTTTCATGGAGCGCTTCCGCAACGGCATGCACGACCGCTCCGAGTCCGAGTGGCACCCCGAGATGCTTCGGGAACACTGGAACTACGACATCTCACTCTCCGAGATCCTGGACGCCGACACCGTGGGCGCCGTCGCCACCGACGGCCGCACCTATGCCGCCGCCCTCAGCACCGGCGGCACCATGGCCACCCTTCTCGGCCGCGTGGGCGACGTGCCCATCCCCGGCTGCGGCCTCCACGCGGGCCCCGCGGGCGCCGTCGCCGTCACTGGAGACGGCGACCACCTGGCCCGCGCCTTCCTTGCTTCCCGAATCTACGCCGACCTCGAGGCCGGTCTCTCGCCCGACGAGGCGCGCGACCGCGCCATCGCCCGCTTCCCCGGCCACGTGGACGTGGGCGTCATCCTCGTCTCACCCCGGGGGTGGAGCGGCGGCTCCAACCGGGACATGGCCTGGTCGGCCCTCGCCAAGGAGGTAATCGCATGACGCTCGGCTTCCGCTCCAAACCCAAAGGAACCCTCGTGCCCGTGGGCGGCAACGAGGACAAGCAGAAGGGACTCCACGTGCTCCGCCGCATCTGCAGCCTCCCCGACGGGGGCACAAAGATTGTGGAGGTCATCCCCACCGCGAGCAGCGAGCCCAAGGAAACGGCGGACCAGTACCTCCAGGCCTTCAGCCGCATCGGCATCCCCACGGTGCGCGTCATGAACATCCAGTCCCGCGCCGAGGCCCATGACGAGGCCCTCGTGGAGCGCATCCGCGAAGCCGACGTCGTGTTCATGACCGGTGGAGACCAGCTGCGCCTGGCCCACCTCCTCGGCGGCACCCCCGTGTGCGAGGCCATCAAGCGCCACTACCACAACGGCGGCGTCGTGGCCGGCACGAGCGCGGGCGCGGCCGCCATGTCCTCCACCATGATCTTCGAGGGCGAGGCCGGCGTCGTCCACAAAGGCAACGTCCGCATGACCCCCGGCCTCGGCCTCATCGAAACGGCTGTCGTGGACACCCACTTCGTGGCCCGCGGCCGCTTCACCCGCCTCATCGAGGTCGTCGCCGGCAACCCCGGCTACGTCGGCATGGGAGTCGGGGAGGACACGGGCGTCATCATCCGCGACGGTCACCTCCTGGAGGTGTTCGGGGGCGGCGTCGTCGTCATCATCGACGGCCACCACCTCCAATACTCCAACATCTCCGCCATCGAGATGGGCGCCCCCATCGCCGCCGAGCACATCGTGCTCCACACCCTCGTGGAAGGGTGCGGGTACGACCTCGACGAGCAGCGCTTCATCCCGCCCAAGGGAACGAAGGAAACCGTGAAGGCGGCAAAGGACGCGAAGGACACGAAGACAGCGAAGGAGGCCACGCCTTGAGGATCCTGGAGCACCGCGCCCTCCGAGGCCCCAACTACCACGCCCACGACCCCGTCATCTTCATGCGCCTCGACATCGGCGACCTCGAGAAGACGCCCTCGGACGAGATTCCTGGCTTCACGGACCGCCTCCTCGAGGTCATGCCCTCCCTGCGTGAGCACCGCTGCTCCCCCGGCTACCCCGGCGGCTTCGTGGAGCGCCTGCGCCGCGGCACCTGGGCCGCCCACATCGTGGAGCACGTGGCCATCGAGCTCCAGAGCCTTGCCGGCATGGAGGTGGGTTTCGGGAAGACCCGCACCACGAAGCAGCGCGGTGTCTACACCATCGTCTACCGCTACCTCGACGAGGAGTCCGGCCTCCAGGCCGGGCGCGAGGCCGTGGACCTCGTGGAGGCTGTGGCCGCGGGCCGCGTCGTGGAGCTCCAGCCCATCCTCCGCCGCCTCCACGAAACCAAGGACGCCAACGCCTTCGGCCCCTCCACGGGTGCCCTCGTGGAGGAGGCGCGCCGCCGCGGCATCCCCGTGCTCCGCCTCAACGAAGGCAGCTACGTCCAGCTCGGGTACGGCGCGAGGCAGCAGCGCATCCAGGCCACCATGACGGGCCGCACGAGCGGCATCGGCGTTGAGATTGCGGGCGACAAGGACCGCACGAAACGCGTCCTCGCCGACGCCGGCATCCCCGTCCCCAAGGGCGAGGCCGTGCGCACCCTCCGCGGCGCCCTCGAAGTGGCCGAGGAGCTCGGGTACCCCGTCGTGGTGAAGCCCCTCAACGGCAACCATGGGCGCGGCATCACCACCAACATCCGCACCCCCCAGGACCTGGAAGCGGCCTTCGAGACGGCGCAGAAGGTGAGCCCGGAAGTCATCATCGAGCGCTACCTGCAGGGGTGCGACTTCCGTCTCCTCGTCATCAACTACAAGTTCGTGGCCGCCGCCCGCCGCGACCCTGCCCACGTGGTGGGCAACGGGCGTTCCACCGTCCGCGAGCTCATCGATGCGGTGAACGCCGACCCCCGCCGCGGGGAAGGGCACGAGCGCGCCCTCACGCGCATCCGCGTGGACAAGGTGACCGAGTGGCTTCTCGCCCAGCGCGGGCTCACCCTCGACTCCGTAGTTCCCGAAGGCGAGGTCGTGGTCCTGAAGACCACCGCCAACCTCAGCAGCGGCGGCACCGCCACCGACGTCACCGACGAGGTGCACCCTGCCGTGCGCCTCATGGCGGAGCGCATCGCCCGCATCGTGGACCTCGACATCATGGGCATCGACGTCGTGGCACCTCACCTCCGCAAGCCCCTCCACGAGACGGGCGGCGGCGTCGTGGAAGTGAACGCGGCGCCAGGCTTCCGCATGCACCTCGAGCCCACCACTGGAACGCGCCGCAACGTGGCCGCTCCCGTCCTCGACATGCTTTTCCCCAACGGCAGCAAGGGCACCATCCCCATCGTGGCCGTCACGGGCACGAACGGGAAAACCACCACCGTGAGCCTCATCAGCCACATCCTCACCCGCAACGGCGCCCGGGTCGGCACCGCCACCACCACGGGCGTGGAGCTGCAGGGCCAGGTCGTGGTGGAGGGCGACTACTCGGGCCCCAGCGGCGCCCAGTTCGTGCTCCGCGAACCCACCGTGGACCATGCCGTCCTCGAGGTGGCCCGCGGCGGCATCCTGCGGCGCGGCCTCGGCTTCGAGGAGTGCGACGTGGGCATCCTCCTCAACGTCTCCACCGACCACCTCGGCGAGGGCGGCATCGACACCCTCGAGGACCTCTCGCGCCTCAAGGGCACGGTCGTGGAGGCCGTGAAGCGGTCGGGCACCGCCGTCCTCAATGCGGACGACCCCCTCGTGCTCGCCTTCCGGGAGCGCCTCCGCTGCAACATCGCCCTCTTCTCCCTAGACCCCGACAACCCCGTCCTCGAGGACCACCTCGACAGCGGCGGCTGCGTCGTCACGGTTGTCGGGAACAGCATCGTGCTGCGGCAGGGCCTTGCGGAGTTCGACGTGGCGGACGTGCGCGACATTCCCCTCACCCTCAACGGGAAGGCGACGTTCAACATCCAGAACGTGATGGCCGCCGTGGCCGCCGCCCATGCCCTCGGCGTCCCCGAGGACGTCCTTCGCGGCGCCCTTGCGACCTTCACGCCAAGCTACGGCCAGATCCCGGGCCGCATGAACCTCTTCGACGTGGGCGGCTTCAAGGTCCTCATCGACTACGGCCACAACGTCGCGGCCCTCCAGGCGCTCGCGAAGGTGCTGCCCTACCTCAGCCATGGGCGGCGCATCAACGTGGGCTCCGCCTCGGGCAACCGCCGCGACCAGGACCTCGAGGCCTTCGGGCGCACCCTCGCGGGCATGTACGACATGATCTTCCTCTGCGACCCCGACCCCCGCGGCCGCGCGCCCGGTGAGACGGCGCAGGTGATCGAGCGTGGCATCCTCAGCACCGATTTCCCCGCCTCCCGGCTCTTCGTGTACGAGGACGAGCTCGACGCCATCGACGCTGCCCTCGCCGAAGCCCGGGACGGGGACCTCGTGGTGGTGCAGGCGGACGACATCCGGGCCGCCGTCCAACGCGTCCGCGAAGTGAAGGAGGAGCTCGGTCCCCGGCCCGCGAGCACGCCAGCCGCAAGCGACCGCTTCCTCACCCGTTAGGCGGGCGGAAAGACCGATAATTGTACTAGAAGCCTCATGGGTCGCCGGAGCCGGTAAGGCGCCGGTGACCCATGACCGACCCGTGGGACGTGTGGGATGAACGCGTTTTCCAGGTTGGCCGCCTCACGCGCGTGGCCGAGGAGCTCACGGATGAGGAGATTGTGTGCCTCATCGCCCGCGAGTCCGCTGGCCGCCGCGAGATCGAGAAGCGCGTCCTCAAGGACGAGCTCCTCGGGCGCCTCCACCGCGGTTCCCGCCGCACGTCGGAATCGGTGGAGGAGCCCGTGGAAGAGGCTTCCCGGAACGCCTGAGGCCGCCTAGCGCTTCCTGCCCTCTTCCTTCGCCCCGGTGGGGCACACCGTCTCGGCGATGCCGCCGCAGGTGTACTCGTCGGCAAGGAGGTCGGTCGCGATGACCGTGAGCGTGTACTCGGCGGAGTAGGCCGCGCACCCGGAGTAGCAGTTCGCGAGGGCGCCGCGCACGAGGAATTCCCAGCGGCTCGAGGGCGCGTAGGGCGTGTCCATGCCGGCATCGTCCACCTTGAGGACGAACTTGAGGCTCTTGGCGGACTCCACGGCGTTGTTGGCGTCGTAGATGTCGGTGATGTTCCAGTCGCCCGTGGCGTTCTTGTAGTACAGGTACCAGTTCGTGGGCGCGAAGCCGGGGGTTCCCTCGTAGCCGGTGATGTTCGCGTACACGTACAGCGTCTTCGTGCCGTAGCTGATGAGCTTCTCGGGCTTGGCGGGCTCGAACTGGCGGCCGAGAAGGGCCGTGAGCTGGCCGCCCTCGCGGATCGCCACGGTCCCGTCGTAGACCGTGCGGAACCGCGTCTCCTTGTAGAAGTCGGGGTGGCCGGGCCAGAGGGGGATGCCCGCGGGTCCGCGGATGATGGTGGCGGACACGTCGAAGGTGAGGGTGACGTCCGCGGGGGAGGAGGAGAGCACCCGGAACTGCCACAGGCTCGTGGTCGCGTGGGGCATGTCCGTCTCCGCCGGGTTCGAGATGGGGATGATGAAGGGCGTTCCCCAGGCGAGGTCCCCGAGGGGAATCCACTCGGACGCGGCCGCGTGCATGTACTCGAGCTTCAGCGTGGGCGGGTTGGGGTCGGGCACCGTGGGCACCTCGGGGGTACCAAAACCGGACCCGGAGGTGCAGGTGTGCTCGCCCCCGAAGGTGGCGGCGCTCGGGTCGCACACGTGGCGCTGGGGGTTCGACACCGTGAACTCCACCTGGGAGGTGCCCTCGTAAACGAGGGCGCCGGGGGGCATGTGGAAGACGGCGCTCGTCCCGGAGGCCGAGGGGCGGGGCCACATCATGGCCCGCAGCACGAAGAGGTCGATACGGGTCTGGCCGCCCCAGTTGTCATGGTGGTGCTCGAGACCGCCCTTGCCGTCCTCCGTGGCGTTGGTCTCCTTGAAGGCGGAGAACTCCCCCGACCGGTTGTCGGGGAGGGCCCCCGGGGCGACTGGGGTGGTGTTCTCCTCGGCGTTGTTCGCGGAGGGGGTGGTCGCCTCCTCCCCCGCGAGGCAGCCGGCAAGGCCCGCCGCGGGGAGGATCACGAGCAGGAGAGCGAGGGCTCGGGCAGACATGGCGGGCGAGTAGCTCTCATGGCACAAGAGCGTTCCCTCACGACGGCTCCCCGGCCCGCCCGGCACCCCGCGTAACGCATATATATGGCGTCCGACTTGCTTGGGCCTGCACTTTCACGCGCGATCCGTCGCGCCATGGAGTTGTGGCCCCTTTCCCGGCACCCGGTGCCGACCTTGGGCTGAATCCGAAAGTCAGAGAGTGATTCCAATGAGCAAGAGCTTCTACTCCTACATGGGAGACGCCTGGAAGGGCTACAAGGACCACGAACACCTCGCCATCCGCCAGGCCCGTCTCTTCGCCTGGCGCCGCGAGCCCGTCGTCACCCGCCTCGACGGCCCCACCCGCCTCGACCGCGCCCGCAACCTCGGCTACAAGGCCAAGCAGGGCTACGTCATGGTGCGCACCCGCGTCCGCCGCGGTGGCCTCCGCAAGTACATGACCCGCTTCACCGGTCACAAGCCCAGCGGTACCGGTATCAACAAGATCACCGCCTCCAAGAGCATCAAGCGCATCGCGGAAGAGCGCGTGAGCAAGAAGTTCCCCAACATGGAGGTCCTCAACTCCTACTGGGTCGGCGAGGATGGCAAGCACAAGTACTACGAGGTCATCCTCGTGGACCCCAGCCACCCCGTCATCATGGCGGACCCCAAGATCAACTGGATCTGCCACCCCGGCAACACCAACCGCGTCCTCCGCGGCCGCACCTCCGCCGGCAAGAAGGGCCGTGGCCTCCGCTACAAGGGCAAGGGCTCCGAGAAGGTCCGCCCCTCCCTCCGCGCGGCCGGCAACAAGCGCCAGTAAACGTCCTCGGGGCCGCTTCGGCCCCTTCCTCTTTTTTCTTTCAGTCCTATCCCCCAGCGCAAGCCCCGTAAGCAAGCGCCCGTCCAGGGCCTTCGCCGAGGAGGCCAAAGGGGATGCACCCCTCCACCTTGTGTCCCCTACCCACCCGGAGGTGGGGACCATGGCGGATTTCACGGAACTCAAGAAGAAGCAGCGGGCCACCTGGGCCCTCGGCGAATACGACCGCATCGCGGAGGGGCTCCACTCCGTCTCCGATCACGTGATGCGGGTGGCGCGCCTCCGGCCCGGGGAGCGCGTGCTCGATGTGGCCACCGGCACCGGCATCACCGCCCTCAACGCGCGCGCCCGCGGCGCGAAGGTCACCGCCCTCGACCTCACCCCGGAGCTCCTGAACGTGGCGCGCAAGAAGGCCGAAGCCGAGGGCTACACCGACATCGAGTTCAAGGAAGGCGACGCGGAGGCCATGCCCTTCCCCGACGCGAGCTTCGACGTCGTCCTCTCCACCTGCGGCCACATGTTCGCGCCCGACCAGGCAAAGGTCGGCGCTGAACTCCTCCGCGTCACGAAACCCGGTGGCCGCATCGTCTTCCAGGCCTGGAGTCCCGACGGTGGCCTCGCCGGGTGGTTCCGCATCACCAACCAGTACGCGCCCCCGCCAGCCGGGGTTCCGCCGCCCTTCAACTGGGGCAACCCGGACAAGGTGCGGGAGCTGCTTGGCCGCGGGACCCGGGACCTCCGGTTCGAGCACGGCGACTGCCCCCAGATCGGGGCTTCGCCTGAAGACGTGTTCGAGCTCTTCGCCACGGCCTACGGTCCCACCGTGCGGGCCCTCTCCACCCTCGACGAGGCAAAACGGGAGGCCTTCCGCCGCGATGCCCTCGCCTTCCTCAAGGGCTACCAGGCCGTGGACGGGAAGGTGCGCTGGGGCCGCGAATATCTCGTGACCCGCGCCACACGCGCCTGACCTACCGGCGGCACCACCCGGGGCCCTCCAGGGCCCCCTCTTTCCTTGTCCTCCTTGCGGGCCCGGCCCCGCAAGGCTCATCGCGCGCCCCGCCCGTCCGCCTCCCATGGACCTCTTGGACGCGCTCGCATCGCTGTCGGTCGAGGCTGACGACTCCGAGCCGTTCTGGTCACGGCTGTCGTGGGGACACCGCATCGCCTACCTCGGCAGCTGTGCGGCCCTTCTCGGCGCCTGGGGGTTCTGGGACTCGGTCACGATCATCCCTTTCCTTCTCGGCTTCCCGCGCACCCTCGGGTTCATGGAGCCCGCTGGATGGGCCATGGCGGCCTGCGCCATCGCCTCCTTCACGGTGCTCTCCCTGCGCCGCCTCACGCCGTCCGCCCGAACCCGGGGCGTCGTCACGGCCATGGGGCTCCTGGCGGCCCTCGCGGCGTGGAAGCTCATGACCCTCGACCTTCCTCCCGACGTCGGCCTCAGTTGGGGCCTTCCCCTCGCTCTTGGAGGAAGCCTTGTCGCGGTGGTTGCGGCCCTCCTCGGCAACCGCCCCGCTCCCCGCCAGATGGCTTAAGCGATCCTGCCGCTTACTGGCCCCCAAGATGCCCGGCCCGACCTTCCACTACGTCGAGTTCCGCACGAGCGCCCACGCCACGGAGGTGGAGGAGCGCGTGCGCGAGGCCTTCCACACCGTCGCGGGCGAGGTCGAAGTGGAAGGTATCGAGCTCGAGGGCCACCACAAGAACCCCATCGTGATGATGCGGGGCGAGATCAAGAAGAGCGGGGAGATCACGCGCTTCTGGAAACGCCTCCATGAGGAAGCTCCGGGCACGTTGCAGCGCCTCCGCTCCCAGCTCGAGGCACGCCTCGGGGACGATGGCACCTTCTACTTCCGCCTCGACAAGCAGGAGGCCTTCCTCGGCCGCCTCGTCCTCACTTCGAGCGACGACTGCATCCAGGTGGCGGCAAAGGTCGCCGCCTATCCCGCCAAGCGCGAGGTGGCCGAAGGCCGCCTCCGCCAGTTCCTCGACCGGCTCGTGGCCGACGAGGGCGAGGACCCCGCCTGACGGGTGGGCCGAGAGGGGGTCCCCGGGACGTAACCCCCTTTCACCAGCCAGGTGGTCCCGGGGACGGAGCAGGGGCCCCGCGAGGTATACGAGGTTGGAGCGGGAGCGCGCCTCAGGGGGACGCACGCTTGATCCAGCCAGCCGCAAAGCGAACGGGTGGGGCTCCTGCAAAGCCGCAAAGCCCTATCTTCCAATAAATCTTCGGCTAAGCGATACAGGTACAGCCTCAGTACTGGTGGTGGTTGGGCGCTTCGCAGCCTGCGCCCCCGACGGGCCCGATACCCTTATGACGGCCCGGGGGCTTCAACCGACATCTGGCAGGCCCGGTTTTCCAGGTGTCCTGCCTTCGGTGACGCGATGACCACGGTGGAAGAAGTCTCCGGCGGCCGCAAGATCATCAAGGAGTACGAGAACGGCAAGCT
>DATMKA010000174.1:0-5794 GCA_035553595.1 Thermoplasmatota archaeon
CGCCTACGAGTTCCTGCCCGCCTCCAAGGCCGGCATGGGCAGCCGCGGGGCCCATTGTGGCGCGCGCCGCGGCTGCCCATGCCGGCCTTGGAGGCGGGCAGGAACTCGTAGGCGCGGGCCGCGGGGCCCGCGTTCGCCACGGTCTGGGGCACCTTCACGAGGGGCCCGAGGTCGAAGGGGCGGATGGGGACGCCGGCGAGGCGCTCGATGGCCTTCGCCTCGCGCTCCTCCTCGGGGCCCACGAACAGGAAAGCGCGGCCCTCGCGCCCGGCGCGGCCCGTGCGCCCGGTGCGGTGCATGTAGTCTTCCGCGACGGTGGGGACGTCCACCTGGATGACGTGGGTGAGCTCCGCCACGTCGATGCCGCGTGCCGCCACGTCCGTGGCGACGAGGATCTTGACCTCGCCGTCGCGGAACTGCTGCATCACGCGGTCGCGCGCGGTCTGGCTGAGGTTGCCGTGGAGGGCGTCCGCCTGGTACCCGGCGGCCTGGAGTTTCTTCCCGAGGCGCTTGGCGCCGTGCTTCGTGCGGGTGAACACCACGGCGCGCTCGGGCTTCTCGAGCGCAAGAAGCGTCAGGAGGTGGGGGAGCTTGTCCTGGGGGACCTTGATCTGGAACTGCTCCGCGAGGGGCGTGCTGAGGGGCCCGTTCTCCGTCTTCACCCACTCGGGGCTCGAGAGGTACTTCGTGCAGAGCTTCTTAATCTCCTCGGGAAGCGTCGCGCTGAAGAGGGCGGTCTGGCGCTCCTTGGGGAGGTGGCGGAAGATCTTCTCGATGTCGCGGATGAACCCCATGTCGAGCATGCGGTCCGCCTCGTCGAGGATGACAGTGCGCACGCCGCGGAGGTCCACCATGCCGCGGTCGATCATGTCGAGGAGGCGGCCGGGGCAGGCCACGAGGCAGGTGACGCGGTTCGTGCGGGCCGTGAGGGCCTCCGTCTGCTTGCCGAAGCCGACGCCGCCGTAGGCCGCGAAGGCGCGGAAGGGCGTGCCGTTCCCAAGGAGGTTGAGCTCCTCCGTGATCTGGTTCGCAAGCTCACGGGTGGGCGCGAGCACGAGGGCCTGGAGGCTGTCTCCCTTGCGGCCCTCCACGAGGGGGATGCCGAAGGCGGCGGTCTTGCCCGTGCCCGTGCGGGCCTGGGCAACCACGTCCTCGCCCTGGATTATGAGGGGGATGGTGGCGGCCTGGATGGGGGTGGGTGTCTCGTAGCCGCGGCGGTTGAGGCTGCGGAGCATGCTGGGGCTGAGCCCGAGGCTGGAAAAGGTCTGTGTTTCCATGGGGTTGTGTCTCTGGGAGGACGCGCCGTTGCAGCGTCCGGTCGTTGCCGACGGTTCCAGAGCATTCTCCCGTCGCCGGCGCCCTGCGCCCCCCAACGGCGGGGCGCCCTTGGAACGGCACGGAGGGGAGCCCAGGGGGCTCAGTGGCGACCGCGTGCGCGCTCGAGCGAAAAATGCGGAGCGTTGACCTTCTCCCGGAGGGGGTCATCCTATATAATGGGTCGTTTTCCCCCTGCCGGGGTCAGCCCTGGCCTTTCGCGGCCTCCACGAGGAGGCGGGCGAGGCTGCTGGCCACGGGCGCGCCGGTGTAGCGCTCGAAGTTCGCGAACATGGGCGAGGGGTTGCATTCCAGGAACTTGTGGGTCCCCGTCGCGTCGTCCCAGATGACGTCGAGGCCCGTGAAGGGCATGCTGCAGGCTCGGGCGGCGGCGATGCAGTCGCGCTTCACCTGGTCGGGAAGGTCGAGGAGCTCGACGCCGCGCTGGGTGACGCGGTAGTCGATGCTCTTTTCGCGGTCGAACTGGATCTCGCCCGCGCCCACCACGGTGTCGCCCACCACGTAGGCGCGGATGTGGCGGCCCTCGGCGAGGGCCTGCAGCATGATGGGCTCGGACTGGAGGGAGGCCTGGCGCGACTCCAGGAGGTCCAGGGTGACCTCGCGGACGTGCCGCAGCCCCGCGAGGGGCTTGTACACGCAGCGGCCGTGGCGCTGCAGGAAGGCGCGCAGGTCGTTGAGGTCGTTGCTCAGGATGAAATCGGGGATGGGAAGGCCCGCCTTCCGGATGAGGTACACCTGGTGGGGCTTGCGGTTGTGGCCGATGAAGGCCTCGGGGGGATTGATGACGGGGGCGCTCTCGGCGAGGAAGCGGAGGAGGGCGGAGACGTGGACGTTCTTCTCCCCTTCGACGGCCTGCCATTCGCGGAATTTGCCGTAGATTTCGCCCCACTTCTCCTCGGTGACGTCCTTCGCGCTCAGGATGGGGTCCGTGAAGCCGTAGCGGCGAACGTACCAGGCGCCCACGTCGCTCAGGTCCTCGCCGTTCACTTGGAAGCGGAGCCCCTTCTCCACCTCGTAGCTCACGCGGGTGGTCTTGGGGAAGTCGCGGAGGTTCACGACGACGGTGTCGACGCCGAGGGCATTCACGTGCTTCTGGACGGAGAGGATCTCAGCGTCTTCCGGTTCGCCGAGGAGGCCGATTCGCATTGGGGAGCACCAGGTGGGGAGAATAAAAGAGTGGGACGCCGCGGAGGTCCCGCGGCGGGCAGGTTCTCAGGCCCAGTCGAGGACGGGGCCGCCGCAGCCGGTCTCGGCGCAGCTCTGCGTGGTGGGCGGGGGGTCCTTGCTGAACTCGGCGTTGAGGTCGCCGGCAAGGGTCGCTTCCATCGCGGGGCTTGTGTAGGGGTCAAGGGGCGCAAAGGGGTCCATTGATCAAACCTCCGGCCGTGCAACCCACTGTCACGGGATAAGGGTTTCCCCAGGCGGGGGCAGAATTCGGGAAAAAGAGAAGAGGGCCGCAGGAGACCTGCGGCAGCGCGATTGGATTACCACTCGACGGGGCCGCCGCCGCACCAGTTGCCTTCCTCGCCGCAGGCGTAGGTGGTCATCAGGAACTCGGCGTCAAAGTCGCCCTTGAGGGTGGCAACGGTGTCGTTCACGGTCTCAGTGATGGGCTCGAAGGGGTCCATCTCGTTCTCCTCCTTGGGTTACCAGAGGTCGCCGGGGCCGCCACCGCAGCCGGTCTCGGCGCAGCTCTCTGTCGTGTGGAATTCAGCGTCGTAGTCGCCCTTGAGGGTGGCAACGGTGTCCTTGAGGCCGCCGCCGAGGGGTTCGAAGGGGTCCATTCTTGTTTCCTCCTGATTCTAGTTACGCGATGTCGAAGTCGAGGGGGCCGCCGCCGCAACCGGTCTCAGCGCAGCTCTGGGTCGTGTCGAACTCAGCGTCCAGGCCGCTCTTGATCGTGGTGTAGAGGCTGCCGCCGACAGGGGGGTTCACGGGCTCGAAGGGGTCCATTACTCAAACACTCCGGCCGCGAAAATTCCTAGGGCGGGATAAGCGTTACCACGACCCAGGGGAGGGTTGTGGAAGAAATTACGCTCTCCCTAGTACCCGTACAGGGTCCCAGCCCGCCTGGCCCGATCAAGGAGCTTCCGGAACACCCACATGCCGCCAAAGCTCGAGTAGAGCGCGAAGAGCGCGAGGGCCGCCACCTCGGGGAGGACGTCCACGAGGGTCGCGCCGTGACCCAGGATTTCGCGCACCGCCCGGAAGGCATGCGTGAGGGGGAGAGCCTCGGAGAGGGGCGCGGCCCAGCCGGGCAGCAGCTCCACGGGGACGTAGATGCCCGCGAAGGCGATGAGCAGGAAGCGCAGCAGGCTCGAGGCGGCTCCCGCCTGCTTGAAGAGGGCCGTGAGGCCCGTCATGATGAGGCCGAGCCCCCACATCGTCACGATGGCAAGCGCGATGACGGTGGCGAAGGCGAGGACGCTCAGCGGGCTCGAGAGCGTGATGGCGCCCTCAGGGAGCAGGTAGGCGAACACGAGGAGGGTGGCCGTGAGGGTGACGACGCTCATCCCGAGGCGCGAGAGGAGGTACGCGAAGGGAAGGCTCTCCACTCCCGCCGCTGTCGGCACGAGGCTCTCGAACATGCCCGTCATCTGCTCCTGCCGCAGCCGCCCCGCGCTCACCTCGTACACGCCCCAAAGGAGCGGCCAGGCCGCAATGCCGAGCAGGAGGAATACGACGTAGTTCGTCTGCGTGTACCGTGCCATGGCCTCGCCCACGGGGCGGAACAGGGCGTCCACGAGGGGCGCGCCCAGGAGGTAGATGACGGCGATGAAGAGCCCAATCTGGACGAACACCATGATGAGCTGGAACTTGTAGCTCAGGAAGGTGCGCCAGCCGCGCTTTGCGAGCGCCCGGGCCACGCGGGGCCCGTGACGGCCGCCTGCGAGGAGATACACGTGGAGGCCCGAGGTCACGAGGAGGCCTGCGGCGAGGAGCCCGTCAAGGAGGGGGCTCCAGTTTTCGCCAAGGCCCCACGCGAGCGTGAGGAGGAGGGCGCTGAGGACGGCCAGGGCGCCCACGTGGAGCGCGGTGCGGCGATCAACGGGCAGGGGCCGCCACCTCCTTCTCGTCGCGGGTGAGCTGTAGGAAGACGTCCTCCACGCTGGGCTCGGTGGTCACGAGGCCGAGGACGCGGCGCCTCTCGCGCTCCGCCGCCCCGAGGACGGGCTTGAGGGCTTCCTCCACGCTCGTCACGTGCAGGCGCACCGTGTCCGCGCCGTCCACGTACACGCCCGTCACCTGGGGCACGCTCCGGAGGGCGGCCACGGTGGTGTCGGGGACGGCGTCGAGGCGGAGGCGGATCACGGAGACGCTCGTGGAGAGCCGACGGAGGGCCGCGGGAGCCTCCTCGGCGATGACGCGGCCCTTGCGGAGGATGGCGATGCGGTCGCAGAGGCGGCCCGCCTCCTCCAGGCGGTGCGTCGTGTAGAGCACGGTGGCCTTCTCCTCCTTCGCGAGGCGGAGGATGAGGTCGCCGAGGGCGCGGCTCGTGGCGGCGTCGAGGCCCGCCGTGGGCTCGTCGAAGATGAGGAGCCGGGGCTTCCCGAGGAGCGCGCGGGCGACGGCAAGGCGGTGCTTCATGCCCGTGGAGTAGGTGAGGAACATCTTGTCCGCGGCCTCCGTGAGGCCCACCTGCTCGAGGACTTCCGCAACGCGCGGCGCGACCTCGTGGCGGGGCACGTCGAGGAAGCTCGCGAAGAAGCGCAGGTTCTCGCGGCCCGTGAGGCGGAAGTGGAAGGTCCGCTCGTACTCGGCGAGGGCCACACCGAGGTGGGGCCGCACCAGGTCCTCCCCTCCCGGGAGGCTCGCGCCAAGGATCTCCAGGTCCCCCTCGTCGGGGAGGAGGAGGGTGGCGAGAATCTTGATGAGGGTGGTCTTCCCGGCGCCGTTGGGGCCGAGGAGGCCGTAAACCTCGCCCTCGCGGATGTCGAGGCTCACGTCGGTGAGGCTCGGCGGGAGCTTCTTCCCGCTAAAGCCGCTGGGCTTGTAGGTGAAAACAAGATTGCGCGCTCGGACCGCGGTGCCGGTCACGCCGCGGTCAAGGCCCGGGCGCGCAATGAAGGTTGCCGTCTCGCGCAGGGCGCGGGACGGACGGGTCAAGTCGCGCGGGCGATCCAGGCAGCCGCGGCGCCAAGCTCGCTTTCGAGCGCGACGCGGGCGTGGAATTCCGCGATCTGGAGCATGAGCTTCTCGGGGAGCGTCGGCGTAAGCCGCAGGCTCACTTCGGTGTAACCCTTCACTGTCCATCCCATCCATGGAGCCGGAGGCTCCGTGGGCTACGACGGTTCAAGGGGATATGAGTTTTTGGAAAAGGGACCTGGGGAAAAAGGGAGGCGCGGGGCGCAGGGCGCGCCCCAAAAAGACAGGGGATTAGGCGCTCTTTCCGCCAAGGGCGGCGAGCCAGTCGGAGCCGGCCGCGGCCTTGGGGGCGGGCGCGGGGGATTCCTTGGGC
>DATMKA010000175.1:0-3521 GCA_035553595.1 Thermoplasmatota archaeon
CCCCTTTTATAGCCCCCCGCCTTATGAGCCGCCAAGGTGCCCCCCTTGGCCGACGAGAAGACGGACGTTCACGAGAAGCTCATGGGCCTGCTGAAGCGCCGCGGCTACCTCCAGCCCTCCTACGAGATTTACGGCGGCGTGGCCGGCTTCTACGACTACGGTCCCCTCGGCGCGGCCCTCAAGACCAACATCGAGAACCAGTGGCGCCGCTTCTACGTCCTCCAGGAGGGCATGGCCGAGATCCAGTGCCCCACCATCAGCCCCGCCGAGGTCTTCCGCGCCTCGGGCCACCTGGAGAAGTTCGCCGACACCGTCATCGACTGCCCTGCCTGCGGCGCGGGTAACCGCGGCGACCACCTCGTGCGCAACGAGTGGAAGCGCCTCGTGGAGGAGGCCGAGAAGGCCGCGCAGAAGGCGAAGGCCGCCGATCTTCTCGTGGGGCTCTCCGCGAAGGTGGACGAGGTTCGCGCGAACGCGGACAAGGACCCGAGCCCCGCGAACCTGCGGGCGCTTCTCGATGGCAGCCACACGCTCACCAGGGGGACGTTCTTCACGCACACGGCCGGCGACGCCACGGTGGCCGCGACCGCGGGCGGCCTCACGCTCACCAAGGGCGGCAAGGATCTCTACAAGGGCGTCATCCACTGCCCCTCCTGCAACAAGCCCCTGGACGTGCAGAAGGCCCGCATCGAGGCCTTCAACCTCATGTTCAAGACGAACGTGGGCCCCGGCGCCGGCCGCGTCGGGTACCTGCGGCCTGAGACGGCGCAGGGCATGTTCATGGACTTCGACTGGCTCTACCGCTACTTCCGCGAGCAGCTGCCCTTCGGCGCCGTCCAGATCGGGAAGGCCTACCGCAACGAGATCAGCCCCCGCCAGGGCCTCCTGCGTCTGCGCGAGTTCCACCAGATGGAGGCCGAGGTGTTCTTCGACCCCGCCGACAAGACGTGGAGCCGCTTCGAGCGCCTCGCCGACCGCGAGCTGAACCTCCTGCCCCACACGGCCCAGACGGGCGGCGACGAGGTCACCGTGAAGATGCGCATGGCGGATGCCGTGGAGAAGGGCGTCATCGCGAACGGCGCTCTCGGCTACTTCATCGCCCTCACCGACGAGTTCCTCGAGTCCGTGGGCCTCAAGGGAGAGCACGTGCGCTTCCGCCAGCACCTCCTCACGGAGAAGGCGCACTACAGCACGGACACCTGGGACGCCGAGTTCCTCTCGCCCCGCTTCGGTTGGGTGGAGATCGTGGGCATCGCCGACCGCACCGACTACGATCTCAAGGCCCACATGCGCGTGAGCGGCAAGGAGCTCACCGCGAACCGCCAGCTCCCCACCCCCCGGGAGGTCACGGGCAAGATGTTCGAGCCCAACGCCGCGAAGCTCGGTCCCGCCTTCCGCCAGAAGGCGAAGGCCGTGAGCGAGGCCCTGCAGGCCCTCAACCCCGACACCGTGGACCACGCTGAGGGCGTGACCGTGACGGTGGATGGGGAGAGCGTGCGCGTGGGGCCCGAGTTCTACACCGTGAAGCCCTTCGCGAAGACCGTGACCACGGAGAGCTTCGTGCCCCACGTGGTGGAGCCCTCCTACGGTATCGACCGCATCTTCTATGCCGTCCTTGAGATGAGCTACATGGAGAAGGAGTGGGCCACCCTCGCGCTCCGTCCCCAGGTGGCGCCCGTGAAGGTGGGCGTCTTCCCCCTCATGGCAAAGGACGGGCTCGACCAGGCCGCTCGCGACATCGACCGTGTCTTCCGCGAGTCGGGCGTGGCCTCCCTGTACGATGACTCCGGCAGCATCGGCAAGCGCTATGCTCGCGCCGACGAGATCGGCGTCCCCTTCTGCGTGACCGTGGACTACGACACCCTTGAGAAGGGGACCGTCACCATCCGCGACCGCGACACCGCCGCCCAGGTGACCGTGAAGGTGGACCAGCTGTGGCGCGTCGTGCTCGACCTGCTCTCGGGCCGCGTCACCGTCGGTAGCCTCGGCGCCTGACCGCGTCAGTGGAGCCCGAAAAGGGCGGCAACCCCCAGGAGCACCGCCGTGTAGAGGGCGGTCGCTCCGAGGGCGATGCCGAGGAGGTAGCGCCGCAGCGACATCCCGAGGCTCCCGAACACGTAGAGCGCCACGGCGTCGGGGAAGCCGGGGATGGCGATGAAGACGGCCATGGCGAGGAGGCCGTACTTGTTGGCGAAGCGCTCGCTCCAGGCGAGAAACTTGGCGTACCGGGGGCTCTGGTCCTTTTTCGCGTGGAGGCGGTCGTTCACCTCGTCCCCGAGGAAGAAGGCCATCCATCCGGCAGCGATCTTGGCGGCCACCGCCGTGGCCACGGTGGGGATGATGCCAAGGACCGTGCCCGAGTAGATGATGAGGGGCTCGATGGGGAGGGGGAGCCCCAGGGACTGGATGTAGGCGTAGAGGAACAGGAGGAAGCCGGTGCGCCAGGTCTCGGCGAAGGAGGGCACCGCGAGGGTGACGGCAAAGTGCGCCACGATGAGGGTGAAGAGGAGGGTGAGGGTGCCGAGGAACAGGACGACCGCCTTCTCGTGGGTGGCCAGGTCCTGCGGGTGGGTGAGGCCGTAGCGTACGCGGCGGCGACCGTCCTCGGTGGCAAGGAGCGCGCCCGCCATGCGCAGGCGCGCGCGCACCGCGTCAGGGAACCCGGTCGCCGTCTTCGTTGTCTTGCGGACGCCCGTGAGGGTGGCGTGCCACACGCGCCGCTCGAGAAGGACCACGTTCTGCAGCAGGTTCCCGAGGGCGGTCTTGGGGCCCCCTTCGGCGCGGAGGCGCCGCGCGCGGCGCTGGTGGGCGCGGAAGACGCGGTCGCCGCGGCGGCGCGCTCGCGCCACGAACCGCCCCACGCTTGCGCGCTCGGCCTCGATGGCCCCGGCAAGGGCTCTCGTGGCGACGCTCACGCGGTCCTCCACCTCAATGCAGGAGAGGGTCTCGTCGGTTTCGTCGAGGATGCCCACCAGGAGATCAAAGCCGATGCGGAGGCCTCCCTCGGTGATCTCGGGGCCTTTGACGACGTAGCGGCGGCCGGCCGCGTAGGGGGAGCGCGCGCAGGCTTCCTCCACGAGATTGTCCCAGTAGCGGGGCTCGGGCTGGAGGCCAGGCAGGGGGGATTCGCCGCGTGCGAGCGCCACCCGGGTCGCCATCAGGGACGTGACAACCTCGTCCTCTTCTCGCTGGAGAGGACCCTGGGTGAGGGCGTCGCCGCGTGAGGGCCCCAGGGAAAAGCTCACTGCCCTGTGCTGGGTGCTTGGGGGCTTAGCGCTTGCAGCTGGCTCATCGATAGGCCGCTACCCGGCCCGGGTGGCCGTTTCCTCCTGGTCGGCCTTGTCGGCCTCCTCCTGGGCCTCCGACTCTTCCCCGAGGGCCACCGTCATGCGGGTCTTCCACCAGAGGGCGGTGAGGCCCGAGGAGGCCATGACGCCGCCCACGGCGAAGCCGCCCTGGATGGCGGTGCTCGGGTTCATGGCCTGCGCGCCAAGCCAGGTGAGGGCCCAGAGGCCCGTGAA
>DATMKA010000176.1:0-6293 GCA_035553595.1 Thermoplasmatota archaeon
CGGCGGCGTCCCCGCCACCCTCCCCGAAGGAGCCCGCGCTCAACGCCGCCGACGCGCGCGAGGAGATTGTGCGCATCGACCACGCGCTCCGCCACCTGCGGGTCCAGTTCGGCCTCGGCCGCCTGAGCAGCGAAGGCTACCGCAGCACCACCGCGGACCTCATGGGCAAGAAGGCCCGCCTTGAGGTGTGGCTCCTCCAGCAGGCCCAGGGCGGCATAATCTAACGCCGACGCGGCGTGCGCGGCAGGATGGAAGCGCGCTCGGCCACATCCCGGTCGCGCCGCAGATAGCCCGCCCATTTCACCACCGCGTCCGCCATGCGGTAGGCCACGGCCCGGCGGAGCAGTCCCGGCTCCTTCACCACGATAACGGTCCCCTTGGCTTCGCGAGCGATTCGCTCGATGGGATCGCCGAGCAGGTAGAGGCGCCACGCGGTCTCGCCGCTTGCGCCCACGACGAGCACGTCGTGCTCGCTGCTCTCCGCCACCACGGTGCCCACGACGTCCTCGCTCTCCCGGAGCAGGATGTTGGGCTCCACGGGGGGCCGCACCTCCTCCTGCAGGAGGCGCCGGATGAGGGGCTCCCGCAAGGAGGGCGCCACCTCCTCCGCGCTCGCGGGGGTGATGACGTGGAGGACGTCCACCTCGCCGCCGTGCTGATGGGCAAGCGTGGTCGCCACGGAGAGCGCGAGGGGCGCCTGGCGGCCGAGGCGGGTGGGCACAAGCACCTTCTCGAAACGGCCCGACCCCGTGAGGCGCACGAGGAGGAGGCGACAGGGCGCACGGCGCAGGATGGGGTCGAGGGTGCTGCCGAACACGAAGTCCTTCGCGCGGCGGTGACCGCGCCACCCGAGCACCATCACGTCCGCCTCCTCCTCCTCGATGGTTTCGAGAATGGCGTGGGCGGTGTCGTGGCCGATCTTCACGATCGTGTGCGTGGGCACGTCCCCCGCGGCCGCGCGGGCCTGCTCGAGGAGGGGCTCGCCCTCCCGCCACAGGTCTCGCGCCGCTGAGGGGAGCGTCGTGGGCGGCACCGTGATCACGTTCAGGATCACGACCTCGCCGTCGTTCTCGCGCGCAAGCGGCACTGCGATGCGCATGAGGGCCTCCACGGTGGCGGGGTTCGCGACGGGCACGAGGACGCGGTAGGGTCGCCGCTCCGCGCCGCGGGCTGCGAACACCGTCGTCGTGTCCACGGGGATGCGCGGCACCACGGGGCGCTCGTTCCGCCTGGCGTAAGCGTAGTACACGAGGGCGCCCACCCCAAGCCACACGAGGGCCGTGTACCACGCGGTGGGGCTGTACCGGAACAGGTAGACCGCAAGAAACACCTGCCCCGCAAGACCCAGGAGCGGGAGCACGGGGAAGCCCTTCGCGCGGTAGCCGAAGTCGAGGTGCTTCGTGGTCTTGCGGAGCTTGATGTAGCTGAGGTCCACGAGGAAGAACAGGAGCAGGAACATGATGTCGGCGGCGGCCGCGACGGCGTGGATGGGCAGCGTGAGGACGGCCGCGAGAACGATGGCGCCGCTCACGAAGACGCTCACGTGGGGCGTGCGGCGGCGCGGGTGGACCGATGCGAAGGCCTTCGGGAGGTTCCGGTCGCGGCCCATGGCGAAGCTGACGCGGCTGCTGCTGTAGATGGTGGCATTGAGGGCCGTCAGCTGCATGAGGAGCCCCGCCGACACCACCACGAGGCCACCGTAGGGCATGAACTGCGCAGCGGCCTCGACGATGGCCACCTCCGCGTGGCCCGACAGGAACAGCCAACTGGGGCCCCCCTCCGGGTTCAGGGTCGCGCCGATGGTGACGAACACCACGAGCAGGTAGATAGGCACCACGATCGCAAGGCTCAGCCAGATGGCCTTCGGGATGTTGTACTTCGCGTTGCGCACCTCCTCGGAGGCCTGCGCAATCACCTCGTACCCCTCGAAGGCGATGAAGGTGAGGCCCATGGCGAGGAAGAGGCCCTCGGCGCCGTGGGGGAAGCTTTCCGTGAAGTTCGCGCTCACCCGGGCCGGGTTCGTGAAGGCGGCGTAGAGACCAAAGCAGATGAACAGGAAGGTGACGAGGAGCACCACGTAGGTGATGGCGTTCTCCGTCTTCGCCGACTGGTGCACCCCCACGTAGTTGAGGCCGACGAAGCCCGCGAGGAAGAGCGCGGCGAAGGCCTTCATGGCGATGGCGTCGTCCGCGAGCAGGCCGGGTAGCGCTATCCCTATCGTCCCGAGAAGCCACACGAAGAACGCCGCTGAAGCGAGGGCATAGACCGCGCACGCGACGGCGTGGCTGAACCACCCCATCCACCCGCCGAGGAACCCCCACGGTTGGCCGAGGCCGTCCTTCACCCACAGGTAGCCGCCGCCCGCGTCATGGTAGGCGGAGCCGAGTTCGGCGTACACCATCAGGGTGGGAATGGTGATGAGGCCGTTGAGCGCGAAGGCAAGGAGGACGGCGGGGCCCGCGACGCCCGCGGCGATGCCCACGAGAACAAAGACGCCGCCGCCGAGGAGGGCGCCGACGCCAAGGAGCGTCGCATCCCGCAGCCCAAGGTCCTGGCTGAGGCGGACCTCGTCGGGCCGGGGGCCCGCCGGCGGGGGGCCGAGAGGGCCGGGAGAAGGCGCAGGATCCGTCACGGGAATCCAAGGATCCTCCACGGCGGCGGGGCTTGAAGGGTGTTCTCCACCCCTGGTGGGTCCTCCCCCGCGAGGGCCTCGGTCGTGGACGGCTCCCTCAACCTTGAGGAAGCCTATTTGCCCTCCCTTCGATACATGGCCGCGCGGGACGCGCGCGCTCCCGGTGCCGGTGACCTCCATGACGCTCGAGCCCCAGCTCGTCACGCGAGAACCCTACAACGCGGAAACCCCCCTCGAGGCCCTCGCGGAGCCCACGACGCCCACCGAGGCGTTCTACGTCCGGAACCACTTCCCCGTGCCCCGCCTCGACGGCCGCGCCTGGTCCCTGACCCTCGGCGGCGCCCTCAGCCGTCCCCTCACGATCACCCTGGAGCGCCTCCGCTCGCTCCCTGCCCGCACGCTCGACGTCGTGATGGAGTGCGCGGGGAACGGGCGCACCCGCCTGCGCCCCCAGCCCCCCGGCACGCCCTGGGGCGAGAATGCCGTCGGTTGCGCGAGCTTCCGCGGCACCCCCCTCGCGCCGCTCCTGCAGGAGGCCGGCCTCAAGCCCGAGGCGGTGGAGCTCCTGTTCGAGGGCGCCGACCGCGGCGTGGCCCACGGGCATGCCATGAGCTACGAGCGCAGCCTCCCCGTCGCGGCGGCCCTCCACCCCGACACCCTGCTCGTGTACGAGATGAACGGGGAGCCCCTCACGCCCGACCACGGCGCCCCCGTGCGCCTCCTCGTTCCCGGCTGGTACGGGATGGCTTCCGTGAAGTGGCTGACGAAGATCACCGCCATCACCGAGCCCTTCCAGGGCTTCTTCCAAGCCGAGCACTACGTGACGCGCCCCAGCGAGAGCGCCCCGGGCGTCCCCGTGACCCGGATGCGCCTCAAGAGCCTCCTCACGAGCCCGGCCCCGAGCGACCTCCTGAACACGGGCGAGCCCGTCCTCCTCACGGGCAAGGCCTGGTCGGGGGAGCACCCCGTGGCCCGCGTTCGCGTGAGCGTGGACGCGGGCCGGACCTGGCGGGACGCCACCCTCCGCGCAAGCGCGGGACCCTACGCGTGGCGCGAGTTCGAGCTCGCCTGGACGCCCGAGGCTCGCGGCGACTACACCGTGCTCTGTCAGGCTATCGATGAGGCCGGCAACGCGCAGCCCCTCGTGCCCGAGTGGAACACCCTGGGGTACCAGAACAACGCCGTGCTGCCCGTGACGCTCAGCGTGGAGTAGTCAGAACTCCGGCGGCCGCTCCACCTTCTCGGCGAGCGTCTTGATGGTGGCGAGCTCCTGCTCCACGGCGCGGCGCAGCTCGTTCCTCCCCCGGAGGCGGCCCACCACTTCCTCCACGAGGTTCTGAGGGCCCCAGGCGGCGCCGTGGGTGAGGCGCGTCTCGCGGCCGCCGTTCACGGGCGTGAGGACGTACCAGGCCTCGTGGCCGCCGGCGCTCCGGCGCGCGGGCTTGACCTCCACGCGTTCGAGAGGCTTCACGGAGAGGAGGCTCTCCTGGCTGAAGCGGAAGCCCTGGAAGCTGCCGCGAAGCGTGCCCACGCGTTCCGGGCCCTCTTGGACGAGGGGGCGCTTCTCCCACACGGTACCGGCGGTTGCGACGCGGTCCCCCTGGGTGAGGATCTGGAACACGGTCTCGCGCGGCGCGTTGATGACGGTCGAGCTCACCTCGCGGATCTTCACCATGGGACGCCTCTGAACAGGTCACTACGACTCCGATGTTATATCTATCGGCCGTTCGGCTGGCCGTTCCACCCCCTGACGGGGGGCTGCCGCCTTCGAAAGGGTCAAGGGGAGCCACCGGGCTTCCTCCCTTGTCATGCAGGACCCGGTCCCCCTCGCGGTGCAGCCCCAGGAGCCGGTGGCCACCCCGGGTCCCGTGAGCGTCCCCGTGACGGTGTCGAGGAAACCGACGCCGCTCCTCGACTGGGCCGCCCACCGGCTGAGCGACGCCCTCGCGCCCCTCTTCGTGCAGGCCGCCACCTGGGCCTTCCTCAGCTTCTACTTCCTCGACAACGCGGCCCTCGCGGCAGCCAACAGCCTCCTCGGCTTCGTGTTCATGGTGGCTGTCCCCCTCGCCATCCCGTACTACTACATGGTGAAGGGCATCGACACCATCCACGTCTCGAAGCGCGAGAACCGCGCGCTCCCCCTTGCGGTGGCCTTCAGCGGCTACGTTCTATTCTGGGCCGTCGAGGCCTTCGTGCTGGATCTGGACCTCTTCGCCCACCTCATCGCCGCCGCCCTGTGGGTCGGCATCCTCGTGGGCCTCATCACGCTCCGCTTCAAGATCAGCATCCACATGAGCGGCAACGCCGTGGCCCTCACGCAGCTCGCGCTCCTGTTCCCGCCCGCGACCCTGTTCCTTCTCCTGCACGGGCCCGTGGCGTGGGCGCGCCTCCACCTGAAGGCGCACACGCCCGCGGAGATTCTCGCGGGCGTCACCCTCGGGACCCTCGGCCCCGTCCTCTACTTCTGGCTCTTCCCCGTCTTCTGAGCAAGGGCCTGCAGGATGCCCTCCTCGCGGGAAGCGGCCACCACGGCCACCACGCTGGCGCCTCCCTCGGCGAGGGCGGCAAGGCGGTCCGCCATGTGCTGCTCGCGGAGGGCCTCCACGCGGGCCACGCCGCGGGATTCGCGCAGCTTGCGGTCCCACGCGATGACGAAGTCACGCGCCGTCGCGGCCTTCGGGGGCCGCTTCCCGAGCTTGCGCGTCTTCCGGCCGTAGAACAGCACCTCCAGGGTGCCGACGTTGCTCGCGAAGGCTTGATCGTACTCGTGCTGCGGGAGGTCAATTCCTTCCACGCGAGCGTTCGCGGCCGAGGCCCACTCGAGGGCGCTCGTGAGGTCAGGGGGCGGGAGCAGGATCTCCCCGAACTGGAGCAGCCCCTGCGCGTACCCGGGATCGTATTCCGCCTCCTCGACGTCCTCCAGCTCCTCCTCGGGGGTGGCCATGAACTGGCGGAGGGCCTCCACCTCGTCGGGGCTCACGCCCAGGGCCACCACGGTGGGTTGGAGCGTGCTCAGGAAGTCGGTAACGCGGGGGCCCTCGTCGGCGAGGCCGCTCGCCGTCCCGACCACGTGGACCGTGCCGGCGCCCACGCGCAGGCTCGGAGGGGGCCCCGCCGGGTGCACCTTACCGCACCTTGTCGACCTGGTGGTTCTTCGTCTCGAGGGTCACGATGGCGCGGTTGGCCGCCAGGAGGAGCTTCTCCATGCCGACCTCCTGCACCGTGGCGCCGGGGAAGGTGACGAGGACGGTGAGCTTCTTCCCGTCCACCTTGAAGCTCTGCTCGATGGTGATGGGACCCTCGAACTTCTTCGTCGTCGGCGGGGGTGCGGGAGGGGTCTCGGTCGCGCTCGGTTCACCGGCGCTGGGAGAGCCCGGACCCGGCTAAATAGGTTACTGGCCGGCGCTCACGTGGCGCTCACGCGCTGGAGCGCGCCCTCGGGCGTGACCACGCCGAGGGGCCGCTCGCCCTCGCGGCTGAGGACGATGACGAACCCGGCGCGGCGGAGCGCCTCCCGCACCTCGTCGAACGGGGCTTGGGCGGGAAGGGTCTCGTAGCGCGCGTCGAGGTAGCCGGTGACGGGCTCGTCGCGGGGGTCGTCCCGGTTGCCCGCGGCGGACTTGCGGCCGTCCGGGCGCGCGTCCGTGACGAGGCGCGCGAC
>DATMKA010000177.1:0-12901 GCA_035553595.1 Thermoplasmatota archaeon
CCCCCCATGCCCCGCCGTCCTGCCCGGCGACCAAGCCCGAGCCCTGCTCCGGAACGTGCCATGCGTCCGAGGTCGCTGCCGCCACCGATCCTGCGTCGTGGAATGCCAAACATGAGCGGGGCTCGGAGAGGGTGGCCTTCAAGGTTGCCGCGCACCCGTCGATTTCCTTCAGGCGGGGGGCGGGGCAGGGAAGCGAACGCGGAACCGAGTGCCCTTGTCGGGGGCCGTGTCGTAGTCGAGGGTGGCGTTGTGGCCCTCCACGATGCGTCGGATGATGCTGAGCCCGAGACCGGTGCCGTCGGGTTTCGTGGTGACAAAGGGCTCGAACATGCGCTCGGCCACCTCGGGCGCGATGCCGGGGCCGTCATCGGCCACCTCCACCTCGACGCACCCCGGAAGGTCCCGCGTGGCCACGGTGACTGTGACGCCGCCGGGCGCGGCCTCCACCGCGTTCTGGAGGAAGTTCAGCACGAGCTGCTGGACCTGGAGGGGGTCCCGCTCCACGGTGCCGCGCGCCTCCAGGTGCTCATGGATCGTGATGGCCCCCTGGAAGGCCTGCTGGAAGAGGCGCACCGCTTCGGCCACCGGGCGCGAGAGGTCGCCGCGCTCGAGGGGTCCGCGCTTTGCCTGGATGAAGCGGCGCAGGTCGCGGACGAGGTGGTTGATGCGCGCCACGTTCTCCTCGCTTGCCTCCAGGTGCGGAAGGAGCCGGCCCGCAAGGGCGGCCACCGCCGGATCCTCCCCCGCCTGCCGGAGGGTGACGCGGAGGATGGCGAGGTGGTTCGAGAGGACGGTGAGGGGCGTCCGGATCTCGTGCGCGAGGCCGCCCACGAGGCCGCCGAGGGCAGCAAGCTTCTCGCCGCGCGCAAGCTCCAGGCGGGCCTGCTCGAGGGCGCGTTCCGCCTCCTTGCGCGCCGTCACGTCCCGCAGGATCGCCACAAAGGTGGGCACGGGGCGGCCGGGGAGCGTGCGCACGCTCACCTCCACGGGGAAGGTGTGCCCCGCCTGGTGCCGGAACTGGAGCTCGAGAAAGGTCTCCACGGGCTCGCCGCGGACGCGGCGCTCATGGAGCGCGCGCACTCGCTCGAGGTCTTGGGGCGCGATGAAATCGTAGATGGTGAGTCCATGGAGCGCCTCGGCCGAGCGGCCAACGAGGTGGCCCGCCGCGTCGTTGGCGTAGATGACTTGGTCGCGTTCCACGAGCAGGATGCCCTCGCCGAGGTCGCTCTGCGCCCTCAGCAGCGTCTCGTAGCGGGTCGTTTGCGCGCGCAGGGCCTCGTGGGAGCGGACGAGATCCGTCACATCCTGCAGCACCACCATGGCGCCCGGCCGCAACGGCATGAGCATCACGGGACTCGCGAGGACGTCGAACACCTGGGCGGCGCCGTCGCTGCCCGGCCGCTTCACGCGCAGGACGGCTGTGGCGTCCGCCTGCTGGAGGAGCGTGGCCAGGCGCGGCCGCTCCTCCTCCGGGAAGAGATCGAGAAAGCGCGGCGCGCCCGTGCCCTCGGCGGGGAGGCCAAAGGTGTGGCGCGCGGCGCGGCTTGCGCGAACGATCCGTCCCGCGGGGTCCAGGAGGACGATCCCGATGGGGGCAACCTCGAGGATGTGGTGCTGGAACTCGGGGGGCCGCGGCGCCGCCGCCTGGGGTTCCGCAAGCTTCGCGTCGAGGGCGGCGAGCACGGTGCGCTGGTGGGCCTGCAGGCGGAAGCGGGCGAGGTGGGCCTCGATGGCGCGGACGGAGCCATCTCCCGCGGGGATCGCTCGCACCGGCTCCCCGGGGAGCGGCGTGAGCAGGAGGCTGTGCTCGAGCCAGGGAAGCGTGGCTCCGGTGCCGAGGACGAGGATCGGGAGGTCGGGCCGTACCGCCTTGACGCGGCGGGCCACCTCCAGGGGTTCCTCCACGGCTTCCCCGAGGAGGACCGCGTTCAGGTCCGGGGGCGCGTGGTCGATGGCGTCCATGAGGTCTGCCTCGGTACGGCAGTGGAGGGGGGGTCCTCGGCCCAGCCGCCGCTGCGAGGCCGCCAGGCCCGCGTGCAGGGTGTCGTCCACGCCGAGGATCACGATCATGGTTTACCCCGAAAGGAGGGGGACGCCCAGGAGCCAGCGGCCATGCCAGGACCGGAGCATGTCGGAGGTGGGGGCCATCACTGGGCCGGCCCGCGCGTCGCGATGGAACCGGTCCGCCCGGGAGCCGCGGCCGTACCCGATGCCTCCGAGAAGCGCGAGGGCCTCGCCGGTGACGCGCACGGCCGTCTCCGTGGCCTCCACCTTGGCGCTGAGGATCGCAGGCATCGCGTCGGGGCCTCCAAGGTCCCCCTGCTCCGCGGCGTAATAGCTGAGGCGGCGGGCCTTCTCGAGCTCCGTCCACAGGGCGGCCACGCGGTGCTGGACCAGGGGCTCGCGGCTGAGGCTCTGGCCCGTGTGGGCGTGCACGCGGCTCTTCAGGTGCACGCGGACCTCGTCGAGGGCCGCCTGGGCGACACCGAGGTAGGTGCCGGCCATGGCGGTGACGAAGAAGGGCGCGACGACGTTGAACACGTACCACGTCTGCGTGCCCTCCTCCCCCAAGAGGTTCGTGTGAGGAATACGGACGCCCCGGAGGGCCACGCTGCGGCTGCTGTTGCCCCGCATCCCGATGCCGTCCCACGGCTGCTGCCAGGCAAGGCCGGGGGCATCGCCGGGGACGACGACGCAACTGAACTGGCCGGGCGGCGCGGCCTCGCTCGCATCCACCACGCTCATCACGTAGGAGTCGGCGTGGCCGCCGTTCGTGACGAAGGACTTCGCCCCGTTGAGGACGTACGCGTCCCCCTCGCGGTGGACGGTGGTCTGGGGCAGGTAGAAGTGGGACCCGGTCCCCGGCTCGCTGAGGGCGAGGGTGGTGAGGTGCTCTCCCCGACAGATGGGGCGCAGCAGGTTCTCGGTCTGGTGCGGGGTGGCGCGGGCCGCGATGACGGCGGACCCCACGAGGTGCATCCCGAAGCACATGGCCGTGGAGGCGCAGTACTGCCCCAGGGTTTCGGTCACGCGGACCACTCCCTGAAGCCCCAGGCCGAGGCCCCCGTGGGCCGTCGGGACGGAGAGGCCCCCGAGCCCCGCTGCCTGGAGCGCCCGCAGCCCCTCGGCGGGCCAGCGTGCTGCCCGGTCGGTCTCCTCGGCAAGCGGCTGGAGCGTCTTCACGCCGACGTCGTTTGCCCGCGTGAGGACCTCCTCGAGGTGGGTGAGGGACATGACGAACCCCAACCTCCCGGCTTGGCAAAAAAGATGACGGCCCGTTTTGACGGCCGCAGCGGCTCAGGTTCGGACGCGGCGGAGGAACCGCGGCGCGGCCATGGTGCCCCGGAGCATGCGGACCCCGAGGAAGCGCACGCCGAGCGCCACGGGATTGAGGCTCGACATGCGGCGGGCGCGGCGGAGCATCCAGAACCCGGCGGCAAGCTTCGCGGTGCGGCGGAGGTGGACGCCTCGGCGATCGATCTTCAGTTTGTCGACCATGCCCGCGACTCTGCCGGAACCTCCCCAAGTAGCTTCCCGCCGCTTGCGCGGTCGCTCCCTCAAGGGGCACGGAAGGCTCAAGCTATCACCCGGGGTTCCGGGCGCGATGACGCAGACCGCCCCGACCGATCAGGAGATCCGCGAGATGGCCGAGGCCCGGGTGGGCTTCAAGCGCCATGCGCTCATCTACGTCCTCGTGAACCTGCTCCTCGCGGGCATCTGGTTCTTCACCCGTGGCATGGACGCGGACGGCGGCGGCTTCTACTGGCCTGTTTGGTCCCACCTCGGGTGGGGCCTCGGCCTCGCCTTCCACGCCTTCGGGGTGTACGGGCCCGGCAAGAGCTGGGAAGCCCGCGAGGAGGAGAAGCTGCGGCGGAAGTATGGGCGAGCGTAGGCCAATCATCCCCTCGCCACAACAGTCGCCTCGGGCAGGGAGATGAGTGTCAGCCCTGTGGCTACCTCCATCTCGAGTGCGGGATCGTCTACAACGCCAACATGGCCCCCGAGCGGAAGCCGTTCAACAGTTCCCGGGGACTGGGCGATCGAGATGCCTTCACTGCACCTCGGCGCGGATTACCTCGTCGACAACTGGTACGACGACGTCAGCAAACGCCCTTAGTTTTTTGTTGAACTCCCCCACAGTTGGGTCCGTAGGTGGCCGGATCGGCGCGATGACATTCAGTCGGCCCCGGCTATTCGTTCTCCAACCCGGAAAAAGCCCGCTCTGAAGTGCTGCCTCTACCGCTCGTTTCAGGCGAGGCGCCAGGTGAGTCCGAAACCGCGTGTGTGCACTAAGCCTTTCACCAGCCAACCTTCGGCCCCCGCGAGGATAGGGGTACGGCTCACAGTCCAAGCTCACCCGAAGGCTGGACCTTGGGGTTGACGGGCCGACGGCCACAGACACCTCGATATGGACGTCCGTGTGAACCTGACCCTGCCCATCGGTGACAAGCCAGTGTGGGGGTCGTGCATTAAGGTGGTCAAATTGTTCCTTCCTGCCCCGCCCCTCACGGGAGGCGTTGAACCACCACCCTGCCGGTAGGTTCTGTTTCATTAGCGCCTCTATCAGGCGCCTCCTTCTCCGCTCGTCCGTAGCGAGTTCGAGGTATGCCGTTAACGACTGCCCTTCCTCATAGGAAGGAATGGCCGAGTAGTTGCGGATGATCTCTTCTAGATCCTCAAGTGCGAATTTCGTTCTTGGATCCTCGATCTTGTACCTCATTCTGAGCGCTGGCAGAATATTTTCGAACCTGACGGGAATGAACTGCGGGGAGTCAGGGAGTTGGGCTTCTAACGAGAGAAGCCGGTATTCCATAAACTGGGGTAGGTGAGCGTACCGGTCTAACTGACCTGCCCCTTGCGAGGCTCCCCACTTGACCTCGATGAGGGAAGAGGAAAACGTAAGGTCAGGATGGCCTGCCTCGTCATGGCCTTTCCTCACCTGCGGGGGCGCTTGTTGACTTGGACAGCCAACATCGATGAGGAAGGCCGTTTGGAACTCAGCCGAGCTACTGCATGCGGCCGCAATCACGTTTGTAACCGGGTCCTCCCGACCTCGGACGCCGAAAATATCGAAAAGATTCATGCCTTCTCCAGTGCTCGGATAAGGGCGCGCCGCTTGTAGGTGAGCACCTCTTCGCCGCGCTGGTTCGTCACCACGTGCTTCACCTCCACGAGGCCGCGCTCGGGGCGGCTCGTGGGGCGCTTGTCGGTGACGATGCTCTTCACCCGGATGGTGTCGCCGTGGAACACGGGCTTCGTGTGCTCCACGTCGTAGTACCCAAGGTTCGCCACCAGGGTGCCGGCGGTGAGGTCCTCGACGCTCATCCCGACGCTGAGGGACAGGGTGAGGAGGCCGTTCACGACGCGCTGCCCGAACTGGGTGGTTTTCGCGTACTCCTCGTCGAGGTGGAGGGGCTGGTTGTTCATGGTGAGGGCGCAGAAGAGGACGTTGTCGGCCTCGGTGATGGTGCGGCCCACGCGGTGCTCGATGACCTCGCCCACCTGGAACTCCTCGAAGAACTTCCCCGGCATGGCGCCGCCATCCGGACGGGAGGCCATAAGGGTTGCGTGCACCCGCTCCCGGGCCATAGTGTCCCCTGGTGCACCCCTGTGTCAAGTGGCAACACGTTTATAGGTGGCCCTCACCCTTCCTTCTCGGTATAGGGTGGTGTGAGGAAAAATGCCCAGAACCCTGTGTGAACTCTTCCAGAACGCCGTCGTCCAGGGCGGCAACAAGGCGGCCCTCCAGGAGAAGGTGAACGGAACCTGGCGGACCGTGACCTTCGCGGGCTACGGCAAGTACGTCCAAGACACGGCCATGGGGCTTCGCGCCCTCGGCATCCAGAAGGGTGACCGCGTGGCCATCTTCTCCAACAACTGCATCGGTTGGGCCGTGAGCGACTGGGGCATCCTGCACCTCGGTGCCGTGACAGTCCCCATCTACGACACGGTCACACCCGAGAAGGCCGCCTACGTCCTCAACGACTCGGGCTCCAAGGTGGCCATCGTCCGCAACCAGGCCTACCTCCAGAAGCTCCTGTCGGTCGAGGAATCCCTCACTTCCGTCACCCACTTCGTGGTCATCGAGGACCTCCCCGCCAACCAGCGCCCGAAGAACGCCATCACCCTCGCCGAGCTCCAGAAGATGGGCGAGGACTACGCGAAGGGCCACCCCGAGGACTTCAAGAACGGCTTCATGGCCGTCCGCCCCGACGACCTCGCGAGCATCGTCTACACCTCTGGCACCACGGGCAACCAGAAGGGCGTCATGCTCTCCCACTGGAACTTCGCCTCCAACGTCGAGGCTGCCCTGAGCCTCATCAAGATGTCCAAGGACGACATCCTCCTCTCCTTCCTCCCGCTCAGCCACGTGTTCGAGCGCCTCGGCGGCCACTTCACCGCCACCACGGCGGGCTGCTGCGTCGCCTACGCGGAGTCCGTCGAGAAGGTGCCCCAGAACCTCCTGGAGGTCCGCCCCACGGTGGTCCTCAGCGTCCCCCGCCTCTACGAGAAGATGTACAACCGCATCCTCTCCACGGTGGAGGACGGCAGCAACGCCAAGAAGGCCATCTTCCAGTGGGCCCACGGCGTGGGCCGCGAATACGCCCACCGCAAGGCCGACAAGAAGCCCATCCCGGCCTCCCTCCAGATCAAGTACAACATCGCCAACAAGCTCGTCTTCAGCAAGCTGAAGGAGCGCACCGGCGGCCGCCTCAAGTTCTTTGTGAGCGGCGGCGCCGCCCTCGCCCCCCACCTGCAGGAGTTCTTCGCGGCCGCGGGCCTCTGGATCCTCCAGGGCTACGGCCTCACGGAGACGAGCCCCGTCACGAACCTCAACACCTTCGAGAACATGCGCTTCGGGAGCATCGGCAAGGCCGTCCCCGGCGTCGAGGTGCAGATTTGGGACGAGACCGGCAAGCCCCTGCCCCGCGGCAAGGAGCACCAGGGCGAGATCACGGTCCGCGGCCCCAACGTCATGAAGGGCTACTACAACCTCCCCAAGGAGACGGCCGAGGTGCTGACTCCCGAGGGGTGGTTCAAGACCGGCGACATCGGCTACATGGACGCCGACGGCTACGTCTTCATCACCGACCGCAAGAAGGAGCTGCTCGTGATGAGCAACGGCAAGAAGGTGGCGCCCCAGGCCGTCGAGAACGACCTGAAGACCGTGGGCCGGTACGTCGCGAACGCGGTCGCCATCGGCAACAACCGCAAGTTCATCGCGGCCCTCCTCTGCCCCAACTTCGAGGAGCTCGAGAAGTGGGCGAAGGCCGAAGGCATCACCTACAGCTCCCACGCCGAGCTCGTGAAGAACCCCAAGGTGCGCGCGCTCTACGAGGGCGAGGTCGCCAAGGTCAACGCCAAGCTCAGCCGCTTCGAGCAGGTGAAGACCTTCGCCATCCTGCCCCGCGACCTCCTGCAGGACCAGGACGAAATCTCCGTGAAGATGAGCCTCAAGCGCAAGGTCATCGACGCTCACTTCAAGGACGAGATCGAAGGCCTGTACGCGAACGCGAACGTGGCGGAGTAAGGAGACCAGCCGCGCTCCCGTTCACGCTCCCGTTCACGCTCCCGTGAAACGTTGGACGTCCGTCGTGAGCGTGAGCGTTAGCGTGAGCGTTAGCGTGAGCGTTAGCGTGAGCGTCCGCCGTGCCCGCGCTCTTGGCTCGTCTAGTCGTGCGATCTCGGGACAACCCTTTTCGCACCCGTGATGGACCAGGGCCCGTGCCTAACACACCCCTCGGGCCGAGGGAGCAGGGCTTCCAGTTCGAACGCTTGGACGTTTACCGCCTCGCTCTTGAATTTACCTCGTTTGCCCACGAGACGGCCTCCGCCCTCCCGCGGGGCCATGCGGGCCTTGCGGACCAGCTTGAGCGGGCCGCCGCTTCCATCGTCTTGAATACAGCTGAGGGAGCGGGAGAGTTTAGCCGGAAGGAGAAGGCACGTTTCTTCCGGATGGCACTAAGGTCCTCGGCAGAGTGCGCGGCAGTCCTCGCCGTCTCGGGCCGCCTCGGACTGATTTCTCCTGAGCAAGAGGACCGGGGGCGGCAGATGACGTATCGCCTCGCGGCGATGCTCACGAGGCTTGTTTTGAGGCAGGAACGGCTCTGATTGTATGGCTCGCTCAATCCCGTTCACGCTCCCGTTCACGCTCCCGTTCACGCTCCCGTTCACGCTCCCGTTCACGTGAGACGTTGTACGATGAGTATGAGCCGTAGCCGCCGCGGGTTACCTTTAAGCCCGGGCCGTATCTCTCTTTTTCGTGCCTCGCATCAACTGGCTTGCCCTCAAGACGATCGGCGTCTTCTTCGGCGGCCTCATGTTCCTCCTCGGGCTCCTCACGGTCGTGAGCGCTTGGCAGTACGGGGACACCCTTGAGGTTGGGCGCTCGAACCCCGACGTGTACAGTCCCCGGGATCAGATCGTGATCGGGCTCGTGCTCGTGCTCGTTGGGGGCGGGCTCGCGGGGTACCCGATCTTCCAGAGCCTGTCCGAGGTCATCCGGGTGGGTCGCCGGCGCTTGCGCGAGCGTGAGGGTGGGGACGAGTGAGCCGCCGGGGCCGCCGCACCCGCGGCACCACCGTGAAGATGTGGGCCCTCGGGCTTGGCCTCGTGATGATTCTCGCGGGCTTCGCGCTGGAGGCGTCAAGCGGGTTCACGCCGGGAACGCCCGCTTTCGCGTGGGGGCTTCTCCTGCTCGTGGTGGGAGGGTCCGTGGCGTTCCTGCCGAACCGGAAGGCCTTCCTCGGCCGCTGACCGTTAGGCCTCGACGTGCTTGCCCTCGGTCCAGGCGTGGGTCTTTCCCTTCTGGTCGGTGATGCGGTCCACCTTCGTCTTGCAGGTCATGCAGCGGAAGGCGTACTCGGGGGTGCCGCTGCTCATGGGGCCACAGGGCTCGGCCTTGAGCTCCATGAACTTCCGGGGCTCGTTGCAGGCGGGGCAGACGGCGGTGAAGATCATGGCGGGCATGGAGGGGACCGGACGGGGCAAGGGGCAAGCGGAGGAAAAGGGTTGCGTCGCGCCGGGGGACCCCCGTTGGTGGTTCCCAAGGACTATTGCCCCGTCCCGCCGAGAATTACCCGATCCTATGGCTCCCCCTGACCGCACTTACCCGAGCGCTTACAACATGCGCGAAAACCACGTCCGCCGCCGCCGGCACGAGCCCGAGTCGGACGCCACGGACGTGGTGGCCTGGTGCGAGAACTGCGGCGCGGAGACGCGTTTCCTGGAGGAACGTGTTCAGGCCCCGTACGAGACGGAGGGCGTGGAGGAGCCCTTGGACGTGCGCGGCATCGTTGTCGGGAACGAGGTGTGGCGCTGCCGCGACTGCGGCACCATCCGCGAGGACCCCATCGCGGACGAGGCCTACGTGTGGGAGCACGGGAATGACGGGTACCGCGTGCGCGCTTTCCCCGACGAGGAAGTGACGTGGCGCGCCGCCGGTGACGAGGTTCGCACGAAGTAGAAGGGGGGAAGAGGGGGCGCCGCACGACAAGGGTGGGCGCCCCGCCGCCGCGTTCTCACGCGCGGCGGTGTCTACTCAAGCAGTTGCGGTGCCCCAAGGGGCCTTTCGCACAAGGATGGGGCTCCCGGGGGAGACTATCAACCCTCTTGCACAGGGGATAGCCAAAGGGGGCCTGGAAGGGGAGGCCCTGGCGGGGTGAGCGTGAATGGTGCCAACCTCTTCACGCAGGGAAATATCGAGGGAAAGCAGTTCCCGCCAGGAGGCGCCGAAGCGCCCGGCGGCGCACGGCGATATAATTATAAAAGGGCTTGGATGGCCCTGCGAGACCTTGGCGTGGCCCAGGCTCGGGGAAGGGCAAGAGGCGAGAGAAGAGGCGGCGGCGGGGGCCGCCGCGGGAACCTGATCGGAGGAAGGGGGCGTGGCTTCACGCGGAGGGGGTTTCAGTTCTGGCCGAGGGCAGCCCGATCGGAGAGCGTCTTGAGGACGTTCGCGAGGAACGCGATCTCGTCGGCGCCGTAGCCCGCAACCACGAGGTCGCGGTACACCTTTGCGGCAGCGTCCACGAGGTTGCCGGGGTCCGCGGACCCGAACTCGACCTCGTCGTCGAGCTGCGTGGTGTCAAGGCTGCTCCTGTTCCAACCCCATTTCGTCAGGGCATTCTGCCCCGTGATGACTGGCGTCATCATGTGTGCATCCCGAACCCTGAAAAGCGGCGGCAAGGCAAATACCTTCGCAACCCTCCCTCTGCAGGCGATGGGGGAGTCGTTTCGTCCCCGCGACGGCAGAAGGGTTTAGGACCGGCAAGGAAGTCCCCTTTCGGGAGGCCCCGCCTTGTCCTCGAAGCTGCCGCTCATCCTCGTCACCCTTGCCCTTGTTGCCGGATGCTTGAACATGAGCGGCCCCAACGGGCCCGCTGCCCCCGTGGCGGGGAACGCGACGGACCCCTTCGCCCCCTTCACGCCCCCCGTGCCTGACTTCGACTTCGGCACCGTCGTGGACCCTGACCACGGCGCCCACAACGTCCCCGACCTCCACACGGGTGGTCACGGCCTCGCCCTCGTCGGCCACGCGGGCATCCAGGACCTCCTCCCGCCCGGCATGCAGGGCAGCATCACCCAGATTGACCTCTGGCAGAACTACGCGGTCGTGAGCGGCATGGACGGCGAGCTCGGCTTCGCCATCGTGGACCTCACGGACCCCGCCGCCCCCAAGGCGCTCTCCTACTTCCCGAGCGTGGCCGACGACTGGACGGCCCGCTTCAGCGACGACGGCAACTACGTGTTCCTCGGCTGCCAGATCCTCACCGGCTTCTCCGCCTACGGCGCCGTGAAGGGGGACTGCGAGAACCCCGACTCGGTCCACGCTCCGGGCGCCGCCCGCGCGGGCGTCACTGTGGTGGACGTGAGCGACAAGGCGAACCCGAAGCTCGTGACCTTCACGGCCACCGGCGGCAGCCACAACCTCCAGGTGGCGAACATCAACGGCACGGACTACGTGTTCACGAGCGCCGTCACCATCCTCAAGTTCGACCGCGACGAGCTCACCCTCACCGAGGTGGCTGCCGTCCCCGGCCGCCACGACGCCACCGTCGCGAAGCACCCCGTCACGGGCGACTGGCTTCTCTACACGGGCACGGAGGAGCTCGCCATCTGGAACGTGAACAACCCCGCCGACCCCCAGGCCGTCTTCGAGGGCGGCGTCGAGGGCGTCGTGGGCTGGCACGAGCAGACGGTGATCCCCGGCCTCATCGAGGGCCGCTACCTCATCGCCCTCGCGGGCGAGAGTTTCGCGGGGGCCGCGGGCGTCCCCGACGAGGTGAGCTTCGTGGACATCACCGACCCCGCGAACCCAGTCCCCCTCGGCACCTGGGCCCCGCCCTTTGCCGCGAACACGAAGGTGCCTTGGGTGAGCTACCTCTACAGCGCCCACGAGATCGCAGCCACCCCGCAGGGCCAGGTCGCCATCTCCTGGTACCACGGCGGCGTGTGGGTGGTGGACGTCTCCACGCTTGAGCGCGCGAAGGCCCCCGTGACCCTCGCGGCCTACCTCCCCAACAAGCTGATGAACGTGCAGCCCTCGACCTTTGCGCAGACGCCCATGCCCGTGGTGCCCTTCGTGTGGGGCGCCGGGTGGGACCACCGCGGATACCTCGTGATCCCCGACATGCACACGGGCGTCTACGTGCTCGAGCCCGAGTGGGGCCTCCGCCCCGCCCTCGACTCGGGGCAGTAGTCAGGGCACGTAGCCCTCGAAGCCGCCGGGGTCGTGGCGGGCCGCGCTCGCCACTGTCTCCCGGTATGCCGCATCCGCGCTCTCCCAGGGGTTCGGCCAGAGGGCCTCCTCGGGCTTCACGAACTGGAGGAGGTACTCGCCGTCAAGCGCCATCTGGGAGGCGTGGGCCTCGAGGGCCTGGCGCTTCCCTTCCACACCCCACCCTGCAGGCAGCGCGAACCGCAGAGGCTCGGGAAGTACCCCGAGGATGCCCCCGGGGGACTGGAAGGCGGGGGGCGCCGCGTAGTCGGGACGGCGGGAGATCCAATCGATCTCGCGACCATATTCCGAAGGCACCCATGGTGCCGCCGTTGTCCAGTGGACGAGGTAGGCAAGCGTGGGCGAGTCGAGGGTGGCCGCCTCCGCCGCAGCCTGCACAAACAGGGCCGTGGCACGGTGGTCGCCGTGGGAGTCCAACGGGTGCATGGTGACGAGCCGCGTGGGCTTCCGTGCCGCCAGCAAGTCCGTGAGTTGGGCAAGCAGCTCGCGGCCGCTGTGGGGCGCGCCGGGGCGGTAAGCAAAGGGATAGGGGACGGCCGTGGCGTTGGTCGCTTTCGTCCGCCACACCGCGTCCTTCTCGAGCCAGTGCCGCCACAGGTGCCCGTCGGGGAAGGCGAGGAACACCACCCGCGCCTCAGGCACCCCGAGGAGGCTGGCGGCTGCCACGGCCTCTGCATGGCGCGTGAACCCCAGGTCGCGGTAGTCCACGTCGCCGTCCCCGTCACGGTCCGCTGCAGCGCCCTCCCTCGCGCGGAGGGCATGGAGCGCGTCCGGGTAAACGTCGCCCACAGTCAGGAAGACCAACGTGATTTCCTCCCCGCGCAGGACGGCGTCCCGGATGACGCCTGCTGCGCCGAGCACCTCGTCGTCAGGGTGGGCGGCGAACACCATGAGGTGGCCCCCCGGGGATGGGCTGCCGGGCGGAAGCGGGAGGGTGACTAGGCCCCCAAGCACGAGGAGGCCGCCGAGGGCAAGGTAGCGCTGCCGCATCGGTACCTGGGCCTCGGTCCTCCTGCGGGTGGAAGGCCCTTCCGTCTCGATGCGCCGGTTCGGGCGGCCGCCGTGCGGTGGATTCCCAGGCGCGAGCCGTTCTTGGGTCCCGCATCTTCTAGGCCCCAGGCGAGGCCTAAAGGGGCGGAGCAAGGGTCGTGCAGTCCGCAGGGA
>DATMKA010000178.1:0-28240 GCA_035553595.1 Thermoplasmatota archaeon
GGTGGGGCCGGTCCGGAATGCGGAGGCTGCCTCGTCCTGCATGAGCCTTCGAAAGAAGGCACTCCTGTGGAGAGTTAAATGGGTATCGGGTAGACCGGGAATCCCGGCCCACCCGGAAAAGGAGGGCTTAGACCGCAGGGCAGGGCGCGCTGATGTCCGTGGGCGTGTTGGGGTAGAAGCGGAGCTGGGCGAGGCGGAGGCCGCTGTTCTGGTAGGACCAGAAGTAGTTGGCGTTGGCGTCGCTGAAGATGGTTTCGCGGTCGGCGTCGCCGTCGCCGTCCTTGTCGTAGCAGACGGTGAGGGTTTCCTTCGTGACCTCCATGCTGGGGGAGTAGCCGGCGGCCCGGGCCACGTACACGGTCTCGGTGCTGCACCAGGTGCCGTCGGAGTCCTCGCGGCAGGTGTTGAGCTCGGCGGAGCCGCCGGGCTTGCCGAGGGCGCGGACGTAGACGCGGTAGCTCGAGAAGCCGTCCTGCTCGGGGTCGGGGTTGGGGAGCTCGAAGCCGGCGTCGCTGCCGTCGGCGCAGTTGCCGTCCGTCACCTGGAAGTCGCCCTCGGAGAGGTTGATGCGGCAGTCGCCCACGAGGGGGACGAAGATGCGGTGGCCCTCGCCGGAGCCGCCCTTCGTGGTGAAGCCTTCGGGAACGCCCACGAGGTTGAGGGTGTAGTGCTCCCCGCTCTGGAAGGGCGGTGTGACGGCGTTCACGTGGCTGAGGCCCGCGCCGGTGGCCACGAGGGCCACGAGCGTCGAGATGAGGATGAAGCGGTTCATGGGATTCCTCCACGGACCGCAGAAGTCAGGGGGTGTTTGAACCTAACCCGTCCGTAACCGGGCGGTTGCAGGCTTACTTCCGCCGCCGCTCAAGCTCGGCGAGGACGTCCCGCGGGTGGACGCCTTCGGCGGCGAGCACCACGAGGAGGTGGTAGATCACGTCCGCCGCCTCGTAGGTGAGGGCCTTCGCATCATGGTCCTTGGCAGCCATGAGCACCTCGCCCGCCTCCTCCACCACTTTCTTGAGGCGGAGGTTCTCGTTCCCGAGGAGCTTCGCCGTGTAAGACCCCTCCGCGGGGGCGTCCCTGCGGGCCTCGATGGTGGCCCAGAGGCCACCGAGGGCCGTCTCTCCCGTCCCGTGGAGGTGGGTGAAGAAGCAGCAGGCATTCCCCGTGTGGCAGGCGGGGCCCGTCTGGTGCACCTTCACGACAAGGGCGTCGCCGTCGCAGTCGAGGCTGAGGCTGTGGAGACGCTGCACGTGGCCGGACTCCTCGCCCTTCTTCCAGAGGCGGTTCTTGCTCCGCGACCAGTAGTGGACGTAGCCCGTCTCCAGCGTCGCCCGCAAGGCCTCCTCGTTCATGTAGGCGAGCATGAGGACCTCGCCCGTGAGGACGTCCTGGGCCACGGCGGGGATGAGGCCGCCGCCCTTCGCGAAGTCGGGCTTCGGCCCTTCGGGGGTCATGCGGGGGGTGCCTCCTCGAACCGGAGGGGGATGCCGAGGTTGGTGAGGTAGGTCTTCGCCTCGCCAACGGTGTGCTGACCGTAGTGGAAGATGGAGGCGGCGAGGGCCGCGTCCGCACCGCCCTTCAAGAAGGCGTCGGCCAGGTGGTCGAGGGTGCCCGCGCCGCCGGAGGCGATGACGGGGATGCTCACGGCCTCGACAACGGCGCGCGTGACCTCGAGGTCGTACCCGTCCTTGGTGCCGTCCCGGTCCATGCTCGTGAGGAGGATCTCGCCCGCGCCGAGGCGCGCCACCTCCTTGGCCCAGGCGACGGCGTCGAGGTCCGTCTGCTGCCGGCCCCCCTTCGTGAAGACGAGGAGACGGTCGCCAACCCGTTTCACGTCGATGGCCACGACGATGCACTGCGCGCCGAAGCGGTGGGAGGCCTCGGCGATGAGCTGCGGGTTCTCGACGGCGCTCGTGTTGATGCTCACCTTGTCCGCGCCCGCGTTGAGGGCGCGCTGGACGTCCTCCACGGTTCGGATGCCGCCGCCCACGGTGAGGGGAATGAACAGGGATTCCGCGGTGCGGCGCACCGTGTCGAGGAGCGTGGCGCGGCCCTCGGCGGAGGCGCTGATGTCGAGGAACACGATCTCGTCCGCGCCCTGCTTCTCGTAGGCGCGGGCGAGCTCCACGGGGTCCCCCGCGTCGCGGAGGCCCACGAAGTTCACGCCCTTCACGACGCGGCCGTCCTTCACGTCGAGGCAGGGGATGACGCGGCGCTTGAGCATTCAGGTCAACCTCACGTCGCCCTTCGTGCTGAGGCGCTCGCCGCGGGCCTCCGTGGCCTTCCGCACGGCGGTGGCCACGGCCTTGAAGGCGGCCTCCACAATGTGGTGCTCGTCGCGGCCGTGGATCACGACGACGTGGAGCGTGAGCCCGCCCTCAGTGGCGAAGCTGCGCATCACGTGATCCATCATCGGGTCGGGGAGCTGGCCGTGGTAGTAGGGGCGCTCCACGAGGTCGATGGCTGCCATCACGAGGGCGTCATCCATGGGGACGTAGGCGTGGCCCACGCGCTCGATGCGGCCCGTGTCCACGGCCTGGCGGAAAGCGCGGCCGAGGGCGATGGCGGCATCCTCGATGACGTGGTGGCCGATGCCGTCGAGGCTCTCCGCCTCGAGGGTGAGGTCGAAGCCGCTCCACTTGGCGAAGGTCTCGAACATGTGGCGGGCGAAGGCGTCAGGGAGCTGGACCGCGGCGCGGCCCGTCCCCTTCTCGAGCTTGATGCGGATGCGCGTCTCCTTGGTTTCGCGCTTCAACTCAACCATGGCGGGCCCCCTCCTGGAGGAGCTGGATGGAGCGGGCGAGGTCGATCCTGCCCGTGTAGATGGACATGCCGAGGACGGCGCCCGCGGCCCCCGCGTCGCGGAGGCGCACGAGGTCCTCGTGGGTGGCGACGCCGCCGGAGGCGATGACGGGAGTGCGGACGGCGGCGGCGAGGCGGCCCACGGCCTCCACGTTCGCGCCCACCATCTGCCCCTCGCGCCCCACGTCCGTGTACAGCAGGGCGCCGAGGCCGAGGTGGTCGCACTGCTTCGCGAAGTCGAGCAGCTTCACGCCGGACCCTTCCGCCCAGCCCTTGATCACGATCTCGTCGCCACGGGCATCCACAGCCACGGCCATGCGCTTCCCGTACCGGGCCGCGGCGGCTTCGAGCCACACGGGGTCGGTGACGGCGCGCGTGCCCACGATGACGCGGGCAGCACCGGCGTTGAGGAGGTCGTCGATGTCCTCCGTGAACCGGATGCCGCCGCCCACGCTCACGGGGACGCGGGCCTCCTGGAGAATCTGCTTCACGACCTGGAGGTTGCTGCCGCGGCCGGTGGCGCGGTCGAGGTCAACGACGTGGAGCCAGGGGGCGCCCTTCTGCTGCCAGTCTCGGGCGACGGCGAGGGGGTCGGGGATGCGGACGCGCTCGTTGGCGTAGTCGCCGCCCACGAGCTGGACGCACTTGCCTTCCCGCAGGTCCACGGCGGGGATGACCCAGAAGTCGGGCTTCAAGCGGTGGCCTCCTTGGCGGTGTGGACGAAGTTCGCGATCATTTGCAGTCCTGTCGTGCTCGACTTTTCGGGGTGGAATTGGACGCCGTAGGCGTTGCGCTTGCGGACGGCGGCCGTGAAGGTGGCGCCGTAGGTGGAGGTGGCGACGGTGACGGGCTCCTCTGGGACGGGCGCGAAGGAGTTCACGTAGTACACGTGCCGCCCGTCCGGGATGCCGCGGAACAAGGGAACGCCCTCGACATGGTTCACGACGTTCCAGCCCACCTGGGGGAGCTTGGGGGACGGGAGGCGCTTCACGGTGCCGCGGATGAAGCCGAGGCCGCGGGCGCCGGGGCTCTCCTCGCTGCGCTCGAACAGGACCTGCATGCCGAGGCAGACGCCGAGGGCGGGCACGCCCGCTTCGAGGCGCCGCTTCAGGAGGTCCCGCACGGGGTGGAGCGTCTCCATGGCGTCGCCGAAGGCGCCAACGCCGGGAAACACGAGGGCCTGGGCGCGCTCGATCTGGCCGGGCTCGCGGCTCACGGCGACCTGGGCGCCGGCCCGTTCCAAGGCCTTGGTGAGGCTGTGGAGGTTGCCCACGCCGCAGTCCACGAGGGTCACCTGCAGCGTCATTGGCCGACCCCCGCCTTGAGGCACTCGTCGATGGCGGTGAGGAGACGGTCGCGCACCGGGGGCGGGGCCACCGTGATGCGGAGGTAGGGCGAGAGGTCGCCCTTGAACTCGCGGATGGCGATGCCCTTCCCGTGGAGGGCTTTCGTGAGCGCGAGGGGGTCCACGGGGGGCACGGCGAGGACGAAGTTGGCGTCCGAGGGGAACACCTTGAAGCCGCGGGAGGTGAGGGCCGAGATGAGGCGGGGACGCTCCCGGTTGACTTCCTCCACGACCCACTGCAGCCACCCCTCCTCGCGGAGGGCTTCCACGGCGACGCGCTCGCTGAGGGCGTTGAGGCGGTAGGGCGCGCGGACCTTCGTGATCGCCTGCGCAAGCTTGGGGGAGGTGGCGGCGTACCCGATGCGGAAGGCCGCAAGCCCGTAGGCCTTGCTGAAGGTGCGGAGCACAATCAGGTTGTCGTAGCGGTGGAGGTCCTCCACGAAGCTCCCCCCGCAGAATTCCACGTAAGCCTCGTCCACCACGACGATGCCGGGCGCCTCCTCGATGACGCGCTCCACGTCGGCGCGAGGGAACGCGTTGCCTGTCGGGTTGTTGGGGCGGCACACGAAGGTGATCTTCCCCTCGGCCGCAAGGAGGGCGGGCACGTCGAGCTTCCACCAGGGCTGGAGGGGGACGGGCGCGAGCGTGGCCCCGGCCTGGCCGCCGAAGATGGGCACCATGCTGAAGGTGGGCCAGTGGTAGGCGAGGGTGTCGCCCGGGTCGAGGAAGGCCCGCATGAGGAGGTCGATGAGCTCGTTGCTGCCGTTCCCCGTCACGATGCCCTCCGCGGGGACGCCGAGGCGCTCCGCGAGATCCCCCCGCAGCGACTGCGAGAGGAGGGAGGGGTAGCGGTGGACGCTCTCAGGGTCAAAGGAGGCGATGGCCCTCGCCACGGCAGGGTTCGCGCCCCACACGTTCGTGTTGTCGGCGAGGTTCACGGGGAGGTGGTGCTCCTCGGTGTAGAGGGGGACCTTCTCGAGGCTCTTGCGGGGGTTCAGGTTCTTCATCGGGGGGCCTCCCTCGGGGCAAGGCGGGCCGCCACGGAGGCCGCGTGGGCCGGCAACCCTTCGGCGGTGGCGAGCGTCTGCGCCGCGGGAGCGAGCCGGTGCGCGCCCTCCGCGGTGACGTGGAGGTGAGTGGGGCGGCGGAGGAAATCGTCCACCGAGAGTCCGCTGAAGGCGGCGGCGAGGCCCGCCGTCGGGAGCACGTGGTTGGGGCCCGCGCAGTAGTCGCCGAAGGCGACGGCGCTCCAGGGACCCAGGAAGGCCGACCCGTAAGTGGAGAGGCGCTCCAGCAGGGCCTCCGCGTCGCGGGCCTGCACGGAGAGGTGCTCGGGCGCGTAGGCCTCGGAGAAGGCAACGGCCTCCTCGGCTGTCGCAGCAAGAAGGAGGGCTCCGCGGCCGGCGAGGGAGACGCGCACGATGTCGCGGCGGGGCGTCTCCGCCACGAGCGTGGGGAGCAGCCGCTCCACCTCCTCCGCTAGGGCACGGCTCCAGGTGACGAGGACGCTCGCGGCTTGGGGATCGTGCTCCGCCTGGGCGAGCAGGTCCCACGCGACGGCGCGGGGGTCCGCGGTCTCGTCGGCCAGAATCAGGATCTCGGAAGGTCCCGCGGGGCTGTCGATGCCCACGTGGCCCGCGACAAGCGCCTTTGCGGCGGTCACGTACACGTTGCCGGGCCCCACGATCCGCTGCACGCGCGGCACCGAGGCGGTGCCGTAGGCCATCGCGAAGATCGCCTGCGCGCCGCCGACACGGAAGACGCGGTCGGCGCCCGCGAGCTCGCAAGCGGCAAGCACGAGCGGGTTCACGCTCCCATCAGGGCCCGGGGGCGTGCAGACGACGACCTCGGGCACCCCCGCCGCCTTCGCGGGCGTCACGGCCATGAGGACCGTGCTCGGGTAGGCGGCGCGGCCCCCGGGAACGTACACGCCCGCGCGGGCGAGGGGGAGGTAACGGCGGCCCGCGGTGACGCCGGGCGCGACCTCCACCTGGAGCGCCTCGCGGCGCTGCGCCTCGTGGAATCGGCGGATGTTGTCGTGGGCGACGCGAAGCGCTGTCGCAACCTCTCTCGGGAGCCCCGAGAGGGCGGCGCGCCACTCGCCGCGGGCAACCTCGAGGGTGTCCACGGTGGCGCCGTCGAAACGCTTCGTGAGGTCGCGGAGGGCCGCGTCCCCACGGGTGCGCACCTCGTCGCGGAGGGCGCGCACCGCATCGGCCGCCTTTTCGACGTCGCCGCCGCTCCGCTCAAGCAGGGCCGCCCGGACGTCGGCGGGCATCGTGGCGAGGGGACCACGGTAGCGGAAGTTCATGGCACAAGCCTCTCGATGGGGAGGACGAGGATGCCGCTCGCGCCCACGGCCTTGAGGCGGTTCACGGTCTCGAAGAGCTGGCTCTCGCTGACGACGGCGTGGGCGGCCACGATGTCGGGGTGGCCGCTGATCTCCATGATGGTGGGGCCCGTGAGGCCGGGCAGGATGCGGCGCACCTCGTCGAGGACGTGCCGGGGCACGTTCGCCATGAGGTAGCGCTTGCCGCGGGCGGCCACGACGCTCTCGAAGGCGAAGAGGAGCTCGCGGATGCGGGGACCCTTCTGGGCGTGGTGGACGGCCTCGGGGTTGCCGACGACCCAGGCGGTGCTCTGGAGGATCGATTCGACCTCGCGCAGGCCGTTCATGAGGAGGGTGCTGCCGGTGCTCGTGAGGTCCGTGATGTAGTCGGCCACACCGATGTGGGGAGTGGCCTCGGTGGCGCCCGACACCTCCACGATACGCACCTTGCGCCCACGGCGCTCGAAGAAACGGCGCGTGAGGTTGGGGAAGCTCGTGGCGACGCGCGCATTCTCCGGAAGGTCCACGGCCGTCTTCACGGGGGACTCGTCGGGCGCGGCGAGGACGAGGCGGCAGGCGCCGAACTTGAGATCCATGAGGCGTTCCACGCCCTTCCCCGTCTCCTCGATGATGTCGAGGCCCGTGACGCCGATGTCGGCGACGCCGTCGGCCACGAATTCGGGAATGTCGCCCGCGCGCACGAAGAGCAGCTGGAAGGCGCCGTCCATGGCGGTCGCGAAAAGGCGGCGGTCGTGGGTGTTCTCCACCTTGATGCCGGCCTTGCGGAAGAGGTCTAGGGTGCTTTCGCTGAGTCGGCCCTTGTTGGGGACGGCGATCTTAATCGGGACCAAGGGGGAAGCCTCCGGAAACGGATGCAGATAAGATGATCGAGAGGGCGCGCAGGGGAAACGGGTCACTGGGGGAGAGCGGGGAAATGATGCCCATCCCACCAAGGGGTGACGTTCCAGCGCATGGCGACCGCGCCCACGATCCCCCTGAATGTATATAAGTGTTCTTTACTGCACGGCTTGAGGGAATCGTGGCGTGCAGGTGCCCCCGGCTGGAGGGACACCGGTGACACCGAAGCCTTCATCCTCCCCCAGAGGGTCCGCCCGCTATCGGGGGCCGAGGCCAACCCCGGGGGCTGATCCCAGTGTCGAGACCGTTCTCCACCGTCACGCTTGCCGCCGTCCTTCTCCTAGCCGCCGCGCCCGTGGCCCTCCTCGCGCCACCGGCCGAGGCCGCGGCGACCGCGCCGCCGGAATGCTACGGGGCCGCCACCGGCGTGGACGTTCTCTTCCTCCTCGACCTCACAGGCTCCATGGGGGGCGTGCTCCACACCGTCCAAACCGAGGCCACGGCCATGATGGATGACCTCGCCGCCGAGTACCCGGACATCCGCTTCGCCGCCGCGAGCCACATGGACTACCCCGAGTACTACGCGTACCCCGGCTACGCGGCCGCCTACGGGGGCGCCGGCGACTACCCCTGGCGGCTCGACCGCGACCTCACGACGGACAAGGCCTCCGTGCAGGCGGCCGTGAACGGCATGATGCTCGGGTGGGGGGCCGATGGACCGGAGTCCTACACGCGCGCCCTGTACGAGGCCACTGAGAGCGTGAGCTGGGGCGCCGGCCGCCAGAAGGTCCTCGTGATGTTTGCCGACAACGTCCCCCACGACGAGGACTGGAACGGGCGCAACACGGGCGGCGACCCCGGCCGCGACGCCATCGCGCAAACCCACGACGATCTCGACTTCCAGACCGTGGTCGCCTCCCTCGCCGCCGCCGACATCGAGGTGGTGGGCGTGAACTCGGGCGGCGCGGGACACATGATGATCTACCTCGCCGAGGCCACGGGCGGCTCCCACGCCTTCCTCGAGTCCGACCTCCGCGCCCAGGTCGTGCAGCTCATCCGCCGCCAACTCGTCTCCGACGAGGAGGCCCCCTCCGTGGGCTTCCACACGCCCAACCCCACCGATCCCATGGTCTACCAAGACGGGGTTCCCACCGCGCCAAGCCCCTTCGGCGGCAACGCGGTGCTCTCCGGCGACCTTCCCGTGACGGTGGCGGCCACGGACAACTGCCTCGTGAGCCGCGTGTACCTCACCCTTGAGCCCTACGACGAATACCTCGGGGAGGACGCGACGGCGCCCTTCGAATTCCTGTTCGAGGCCGCGAACCGCGCCCCGGGAACGTACCTGGTGAAGGCCACGGCGCTCGACTGGGTGGGCCGGGTCGCGACCGTCACCATCCCCATCCTGGTGGTCCGCCCGACGGAAGGCTCCGAGGCCCTCGGCCTCTTCGCTGCCGCCACGTCGCCCGCCACCGCTGAAGTGCTCGCCGGGGGCGCGAGCGCCCGGGGACCCTCCGCGTCCGAGGTGACGAGGTACGATGGCCGGTTCGTCCCCGCGGGCCCGCTCACGGTGGTGGCGAACACGTTGGTGGATTCCGCCGCGGCCTACCGCAACGAGGAAGGCTCCGCCTACGCGTACGCCGCCTCCCACGTCTCCGCCGTCTGCCTGCTCTCCTGCCGCATCCAGGTGGAGAGCCTCCGCGCGGAAGCCATCGCCCTCCACGACGCCACCGACCTTACTGGAAGCATCGACACCTCGGGCAGCCACGTCACCAAGCTCACGATCGACGGCCTCCCGACACCAGTCACGGCCCCCAACACCGTGATCCCCATCCCCGGCGTGGGCGCCCTCCACGTCCTCGAAACCACCCTCCTCGACACGCCCTTCGGGAAGGCCGCGCAAGTGAACGGCCTCCGCCTCGTGGTGGAGACCGCGACCACCCGCGGCGAGGTCGTGCTCGCAAGCGCCAAGGCCTCCGCCGGGTACCTTCCCGCGGCCTCCCTCGGGCCCGAACGCGCGCTCCAGGAAGCCAATGACGCGGGCCTCGGCGGGGACGCTCCCGACACGATCGAAACAGCGGCGCCTCTCGCTCCCGGCGCTTACGGCGCCCTCCTCGAGGAGCGGCCCTGGCCCCAGGACGACCGGGACGTGTTCCGCCTCGACGTGGCGGAGAACACCCGCATCGTGATCGACGCCGCCATGGCGAAGCGCGCCCACGTCCACACCACGGCCCCTCCCGTCACGACGGGTTCCCTACTCCCCGGCAACCAGCGGACGGACCTCTACGTCTCGGGATACGTGAGCCTCTACGACTCCGAGGGAATCCTCCGCGACAGCCTCGACATGACCTACGAGGCCCACGTGGAGTTCAACACCGACAAGCCCGGGCCCTGGTACGTGATGTTCCACGGCGACGTCGCGCCAGGCATGAACTATACCTTCACGTACGCGGCGGCGCCCGTCGTCTTCGTTCCCACCGGGGACGCGGGGACCTTCAGCGAGGCGCCCGCTGCGTGCGCGGCCGGCCTCACGGTGGCTGAGGGCGTGCACGCGGGAAGCCTCGCGCGCGGCGACGACGCGGACAGCTTCCGCTTCAGCGTGGGCTACGGCGAGGAGATCACGCTGGTCCTCAAGACGGACGAGGCCTTCGGCGCCAACTTCGACCTTGAGCTCTACGATCCCGACTGCGAGATCATCGGCGGGGCCGCCATCTCGGGAGACGGTTTCCTCAAGAGCTTCCCCGACCCCGTGGTCCTCCGCGATGCCGCCAAGAACGGCCTCTACACGGCCCGCGTCGTCCGCACCGAAGGAAGCGGCAACTACGCCCTCGTCATCCACGCCTCGAACCTCCTGTGAGGGCCCGGACCCGCGAAGGGCGCAAGCCCTCCACGCCCCCGCCCCCGGTAGCCCGGTCAAGCGGTAGCATCGGGGGCGCGCCGGGCGCCTCCCGGGAGGTAGCGTCCCGCGCCGCGGGCGCCCACGAGGCGGCCCTCCGCGATGACGGGGTCGCCGCGCAGGTACACGTGGGTGGGGAAGACCGCGGGGAGGCCGGTGAACGAAGTCCATCCGCAGCGGCTGTGCAGGTTGGCAGCCTCGACGCGCGTGACGCGGGAGAGGTCGTAGACGGCGAAGTCGGCGTCGTAGCCGGGAGCGATGCGGCCCTTGGGGAGCCCGAAGATGTCGCCCGCGCGACCGCCCATGGCCTCCACGAGGCGGCCCCAGGGCACCTGGCCTTCCTTCGCCGCGTGGATCAGGAGCGGGACCATGGTCTCGACGCCAGGCACGCCGCTCGGGCACTCCCAAACGCCAAGCAGCTTCTCCCCAGGCGTGTGGGGGGCGTGGTCGGAGGCGAGGCAGTCCACGCGGCCGTCCGCGAGCCCAGCCCAGAGGGCGCGAGTGTCCTCGTCGCTGCGGAGGGGCGGGTTCATCTTGAAGTTCCCGCCCTTGAGGAGGTCGCGCTTCGTGAAATACAGGTGGTGGGGAGCCACCTCGCAGGTGGCGCCCGAGCCCTGCAGGAGCTCGAGGCCCTCGCGGGTGCTGAGGTGGCAGATGTGGAGGCGCGCGCCGGGGGCCCGGCGGAGCGCGAGCACCTTGCGGATGGCCTCCGCTTCACAGGTGTTGGGACGGCTCTCCTCGTGGGCGAGGAAGTCCGTCCGGTGGGCCACGAGACCCTTCCGGGCGCGCATGCAGGCTTCGTCCTCGGCGTGGACGCAGACGGTCTTGCCGGTGGCGGCGCCCCGGTCGAGGGCCTGCTGGACGAGGGCGAGGTTCTCCACGAGGAGGTCCCCCGTGCTCGAGCCCATGTAGATCTTGAGGGCGGTGGCCTCGTCGAGAAGCTCGAGGCTTGCGGGGTCGGAGGTGAGGCCCGCGAAGAGGCCGAAGTCCACGTAGGCCTTCGCGCTCACGGAGGCGCGCTTCGCGTTGAAGGCCTCCCGCGTGATGGTGGCGGGCTTCGTGTTCGGCATGTCGAGGACGCAGGTGACGCCGCCGAAGGCGGCCGAGCGGGTGCCCGTCTCGAAGTCCTCCTTCTCGGGGTGCCCCGGGTCACGGAAGTGCACATGGGGGTCGATGGCGCCCGGGAGGAGGAGCGCGTTCCCGAAGTCGTGGACGCGGTCGCCCGGGAGGTCGTCCGCGACCGCGACGATGCGGCCGCCGTTCACGCCGACGGCGCCCCGCGCAAGCTGGCCGCCGCGCACGAGAACGCCCTTGAACACCTGGTCGTACACGGGCGAGCAAACGGCGGCTCGCATTTCAACCCTTCGCGGCCCCGGGAGCCTCGCCGGCTCCTCCCGGAATGACGGACGCGCAGAGGGTCGACCAGGCGATACGGTTATGCCTACGCACATCTAACCATGCGTGGGTGTGGCATGGATGGTCAGAGAGCGGATTTGTCCTGAATGTGGATCGGCGCTCAAGTCGTGGGAATCGGCCGAGGGCGCCATCTGGGAATGCAAGGCTCACGGCGTGAAAGACTGGTTGTTCGACTCCTCGTTCCGGGCGCCGGCCCTTATCCGGCTCCAGGAGACAAGTCTTCCCCCGACACGGGCGTTTGCTACCGATATGCCGAAGCCGTGACAACCCTTATCGCACAGGGTTTAACTCATCCAAGGGGCATCGTCCAAGACAGGACGGGTCCCCCATGATTGCAGACCGGATGAGCGGCGTCGACATGTCCGGCATTCGCAAGATGTTCGAGATGGCGGGCAAGGACGCCATCAACCTCGGCATCGGCGAACCCGATTTCCAGCCCCCCGCGTTCATCATCGATGCCTACGTTCAGGCCCTCCGCGAGGGTCAGAACAACTACGGCCCCTCCTCCGGCATCATGCCCCTGCGGGAGGCCATCGCCGAGAAGGAGCGCCACCGCCTGCCCGACATCACGGCGAGCCACGTGATCGTCACCGCCGGCAGCACGAACGCGCTCTACGGCATCATGCAGGCCTTCGTGAACCCGGGCGACCAGGTGCTCTGCCCCGACCCCGGCTTCGTCCTCTACGGCAGCCACGTGCGCCTCGCGAACGGCGTCCCCGTCTACTACCCCCTCAGCAAGGACAACGCCTTCGTCCCCGACGTGGACGACATGCGGGACCTCATCACGAACCGCACCCGCGCCATCGTGGTGAACAGCCCCAGTAACCCCTGCGGCACCACCATTCCCCAGAAGACCGTGAAGGCCATCTGCGACCTCGCGGCCGAGCACGACCTCATCGTCATCAGCGACGAGGCCTACGACTCCATCACCTACGACGAGCCGCACACGAGCTTCCTCGGCAAGTACGAGAACGTCGTCTACTGCAACACCTTCAGCAAGACCTACGCCATGACCGGGTGGCGCATCGGCTACATGATCGCCCGCCCCGAGCTCGGCGACGCGCTGAAGAAGATCAACTACCACCTCATCGCGAACCCGCCCACGCCAACCCAGTACGCGTGCCTCGCGGCCCTCAAGGGCCCCCAGGACTTCGTGAAGGAGATGGTCCTCACGTTCAAGGAGCGCCGCGACCTCATCGTGAAGATGATCGATGAGATCCCCGGCTTCGAAATGGTGACGCCCAAGGGCGCCTTCTACGCCTACCCCCACTACTCCCAGAGCATCGACTGCCGCGACCTCGCCATGCGCTTCCTCAAGGCCGGCGTCGTCACGGTCCCCGGCGATGCCTTCGGGACGCGCGGCGCAAAGCACATCCGCATCAGCTACGGCAACTCCACCGAGAATATCGAAAAGGGCCTCACGATCATGCGGAAGGTCGTCGAGGGGCTTCCCCGGTAACTTCCGCCCGATCGGGTTGTGCCTTCTGCGCGGTCCGCCCCCCGTAGGGGCTTCGGTCGCACTTCGTGCTCCCTCGCGAGGGCGCAGAGAACACAGAGGTTCGCAGAGGGGGTGAGCGGGGCTGTCGTCCTCCTCTATGCGCTCCTCTGACCCTCTGCGTCCTCGCAAGCGAAGGGGCACCCTCAGCGACGTGCGGTCGTCGGGTCCTCGCTCGCGTGCGCTCGCTGCGGTAGCCCCGAGCAAAGCCCCCTACGGGACCCGCACTACCTTGGAGCAAAGACCCTCGAAACCTTCATGACGCGCGCTCCCGTAGCCCGCGCAAGATGCGGATCCTGCAGGCCTCCGTCCGCTACCCGCCGGCTCCAGGCGGCGCGGAGACGCACGTGCGCGAGGTGAGCGAAGGCCTCGCGAAGCGGGGGCACGAGGTCACCGTCGTCACCACGGACCTGTACCGCGAAGTGCCCTTCGAGCCCAAGCGCGCAGGGTGGATGGATAAGGGGGTCCCGGTGATTCGGCGGGGCGCGTACACGCTCGGCGCCGAGATGCACTACGTGCTGTCCCCCGGGCAGTGGCGGGACCTCGTGCGCCTCGCAAAACGCCACGACGTGGTGCATGCCCACAGCTACGGGTACGGGCACACGGTGGCGGCCGCCTTCGCGGCGCAGGTCGCGAAGAAGCCCTTCGTGTTCACGCCGCATTACCACCCGCCCTGGAGCATGGAGGGTGGCCAGAAGCGCGGGCAGCTGCGCGCCGTCTTCGACAAGACCCTCGGGCCCTACACGATGCGCGCCGCGAACGCCGTCGTGGCCGTCTCCTCGGGCGAGCTCGACCTCATCCAGCAGTTCGTCCCCTTCGACCCCCGCAAGGCTCACGTGATCCCGAACGGGATCCACCTGGAGCGCTACCGGCCCGTGCCTGAGGGGAAAGCATTCCGGGACGCCTACGGCCTGAAGGGACGGTTCATCCTCTACGCGGGACGCCTCGCGAGCAACAAGGGCCTCCACCATCTCGTGGAGGCCTTCGCGCAGCTTCCCCGCGACCTCACCCTCGTCCTCGCGGGCTCCGACCAGGACCAGGGACCGCGCCTCAAGGCCCTCGCGGAGCGCCTCGGCGTGAGCGACCGCGTCCTCTTCACGGGCCACCTCCCCGACCACCTGTACGGCAGCGCCTTTGCCGCCTGCGACGTCTTCTGCCTCCCGAGCGAGTACGAGGCCTTCGGCATCGTCCTCCTCGAAGCCATGGCCTGCGGCAAGCCCTGCGTCGCCACCCGCGTGGGCGGCTCGCCCGACGTCGTGCGCGACGGTCAGGAAGGGCTCCTCGTGCCCTACGGCGACGTGCCCGCCCTCGCGAAAGCCCTCGAGCGCGTGCTCTCCGACCCGAAGCTCGCTGCGGAGCTCGGTCAGCGCGGCATGGCGCGCGTCACCGGCGACTACACCTGGGGAAGCGTTGTGGAGCGGCTCGAAGGGCTCTACCGTACGCTCGCCTGAGCCCTCTGGGGCTCCGCCCCCTAAGACCCGGGCTCGTCTCCGCTGCTTCGCTGCTTCGCTGCTCCGCGTTGATCTGCGCCGCGGCCCCAGCCGGATCAACGCGGAGCAACAGGGCAGCGGAGCAGCGGAGCCACCAGCTAAGGGTTAGGAAATAAAAAAGAAGGGGAAGGGGCCCGAAGGCCCCGGGTCAGCGATTTAGGCGCGGCGCTCGAGGACGAGGCGCGTGGCGCGGACCTCGGCATCGGCCTCGCTCGCACGGGGCACCACGAAGTTGCTCATGGTGTACGTGGAGCCGCCGAAGCTCGCCGTCACGTTGTACGTGCCGGGCACGAGGTCGACGGCGTAGGTGCCGTTGCCGGTGGTCTGGCGGAAGGTCGCGCGAGCCGTGTTGCCGGCGCCGCCCGTGCTCGAGAAGCTGAGCGTGGTGGCGGCGGGGACGTCCACTTCCTCGGTGCCGTTCATGGCGACGACGGTGCCGTTGAAGCTCACGGGGCGGAGCCACACGGGGATGTCCTCGCGGGCGCCCTGGGGCGTGACCGTGAGGTTGCCGTCAGCGAGGCGGTAGTCCGCGAGGTTGCGACCGGTGCCAACACCCGTAAGGGTCACGGGGTGGAGGCCGGGGCTCAGGGTGGCGGTGTAGTTGCCGCCGGCGCCCGCGGTCAGCTCGCGGCCGCGCACCGTGAAGGTGGCACCCTCGAGGAGGGCGTCGCCCTTGGTGGCATTGTAGACGCGGTCCTGGTCGGCATCGTAGAACACGGTGCCGTTCACGGTCACGGGCTGGACGCGGATGCTCACGTCCGTCCTCACGGGCGTGTCGGTGCGGTCGTTGGCCTGCTCGCGGGTGACGGGGAAGCTCTCGCTGCCGATGCGGACGGAGGAGCCGCCCGCGGTGCGGTAGGCCGCCACGGTCACGCCGGCGTCCGTCGTGCTGAAGGGCACGCGGATCGTGAAGCGGCCGTCGCTGCCCGTGGTCGTGGTGGCGTGGCCCACGTTGAGGTCCGCGGGGGTGAGCTCCACGGTGCCGCCGTTGTTGAGCTCGAGCACGCGCTCGCTCTCGGGCAGGAGGTTGTAGAGCATCTGGCCCGCGTCGTCGAAGGCGACCACGGTGGCGCCCGAGATGGGGCTGCCGTCCTCGTCCACGACCTGGCCCTGGACCACGGCGCCGCGGTAGAACTCGAGGATGCGGAGAGCATCCTGGATTTCGCGCTGGAAGCCGTCGCCCTGGGCGAAGATGAGGCGGTAGTGGTTGAGGGTCGCGCCGGGGCCGTGGGGCACGTAGGCGCCGGACTGCTTGGCGGCACCGGCCGCGCGAGCGTAGTTCATGGCGTCGATGACGACATCCCCGCCCACGCTCTGCACCGCGGTGGGGGGCGTCCCCACGAAGCCGCGGTAGAACATGCTGTCGAAGAAGCCGCGGTCGAACTCGTACTTCGCCGCCTCGGGCTGGCCGCGGAAGGTCTTCTCCTGGCGGCGCTGCTCGAGCTGGGGACCGGTGAGCTCAAGGGCCTGGCCAGTGGGCTGGCCGAGGCTGTCGAGGAGCGCGACGCGGTACTTGATGTCCACGAAGTCGGAGGTGTTCCGGTTCGTGAGCACGATGGGAGCGTTCAGGATGTTGCCGCCGTCCTCGAGCCCCGCGTACTGGGCAAAGTACTGGCCGCCGAGGTCGTAGGGAATGTCGTAGGGCATCATGCGGCCGTCCACGCCGAAGTAGCGGACGCGGTACCCGGAGTCCGCCTCGAGGGCGGCGATGAGGTCGAGGGTCTGCGTCTGGTTGAGGGCGGGGGTGGCCTTGTAGCCGCCGGGGAGGTCCTGGCGGACGCCCTTGAGGTGGTCGAAGACCGCTTCAGGGTTCTGGACGCCCACGTTGCGGAGAACCGCGAGGTAGTCCGCCTTGTCGAGGGGGTTGTCGGCCCGGCCGCCCCGCTCGTAGAGGGTGGCGTACTGGCCCGCGATCACCTGGAGGGAAGCAGTCTCGTTCGAAGCGAGGAGCCAGTTACCGGCGACGCGGTAACCGTTCTGGAAGTTGTCGGCCACGGCGGGGTGGTTGCTCATGGCGATGGCCCAGTGACCGTAGTCCCACCAGGAGAGGAAGGCAGGGCGGTCCGCGGGGTTGCTGCTGCCCGCAGGGTAGTCGTTCAGGGAGTCGAGGTAGGCGAAGCCGTTCACCCACTGGCTGCCGACGTAGTCCTGGCCGTAGGCGCCAAAGCGCGTGCACCAGAAGGAGTCGGAGAGCTGGCCGTCCTCGCCGATGCATCCGTTGCCGGAGTACTCAAGCTCCTTGGAGCGGGGGATGCCCGCGTCCACGGCGAGCCAGAGGCTCGGGAAGACGAGCACGAGGGCAAGGAGGATGGCACCCACGATGTGCCAGGTGCCGATGGAGCGGCGCATGCCCTGGGAGGCTGCCATGCTGCGGCGGACGGCGCCGAAGTCAAGCCACTCGATGAACTTGGCCACGAGCCAGGACCCGAGCAGGATGAAGACGGGGACCGCGTTGAAGAGGAAACGCGCGGCGCTGAAGGCCATGTAGATGGCGGCGAGCGCCCAGACCACCATGAAGAGGCGGTCGCGGCGGGTCTCCTTGCGGGCGCGCCACAGGAGGGCGCCGATGGCCACGAGGGAGAGCAGGAAGATGGCGGGGCCGGCGGCGAAGACCACGGAGTTGAAGTCCGCGCGCTGAGCCTCAGCGATCGTCTGGTACAGGGTCGTCTGCTGGAAGTACACCAGGGTGAAGAGCAGGCTCTTCGCGATGGCGCCACCGGAGACGAAGAAGGCGATCACCGCGAGCAGGGTGGCCGCGATGATGAGCGCGGGGAACACCAGGATCGTGGGGAGGTCGCGGGTGGGCACCACCACGAGGCCCGCCACAAGGAGGGCCACGAGGAGGTACAGGATGGGGTTGAAGAAGCTCGCGACGCCGACCACCGGGTTGTAGTAGTAGGGCATGGCGAGCACGAGGGCCACGACGAAGGCGATGAGCGCGGCCAGGAAGAGGCCGGTGCTGTCGCGGTTGCGCCAGTGGTCAATCATGAAGCTGAGGAGCACGAACGCGAGGACGATACCGAGCGCGTAGGGGAAACCCTTCCAGGTGAGGGCCACGGCGGCGAAGCTCACACCGGCGAGGGTGGCCATGGCGAAGGCGTGGCTGCGCTCGCGGAAGAGGGCACGGATGCCCCCGCCGATGGAGGAGCCGCTGCGCCAGTCCTCCACCCAGATCCGGTCGCCCTGGAGGAGCTTCACGGAGCGGATGAAGAAGTAGAAGCCGAGGACGATGAAGAACAGGGCCATGGCGTCGTGGTCGGCAAAGCCGAGGGACGTGTTGCTCATGGCGCCGGTGCTCACGGCCCACAGGAAGGCGGCGATGAGGCCGGCCTTGCGGGAGAAGAGTTCCTTGCCGAGGAGGTAGAGGGGGAAGACGAGGGCGGAGCCGATGATGACGCTCGACCAGATGGTGCTCCACCAGGCAGCCTCAGCCATGCTGTCCGCAAAGGGCGAGACGGCGGCGGCGCCGAGGGCAACGCTCCACTGATACAGCGGAGGGTTCGGGTTGACCATGCCGTAGGGATAGTTCAGCAGGGGGTCGAAGAGGAGGTGCTGCCAGCGGGCCTCACCGTCGGCGGTGTCGAGGCCGAGGATGTAGTCGACCGCGTGCTTGTGGTAGTAGGGGTCAGAACCGCCCGACAGGACGAACTGACCGTTCTGGTACGCCGCATCCAGGTTCCAGTAGGAGCGCAGGAAAAGCGCCAGCAGGAACGTGAACGCGAGCGCCAGGATCACCCACATCGTGGTGCGTGTGTCCCGGCGGTTTGCAGCAACCCGAGTATCCTCGCGCATGGAGACACCTATAGGGGAATAAACCGCCCTATCATGCTGGTTCCCCTATTTGAACCCTGCTAAACTTTGTTCATACGGGGAGCCGGGGGCGCGACGGCTAGGCCGGGGCTGTTTTCCTGTGGTGCGACGAAGATCGTCCAGCCTTAGGAGGGGACCGTCTGCACGAGCGCGCGGAGGACGGCGGGGGCCGCGGGAATGAGCGCGTTTGCGCCCTCGAGGGTGTCCGTCGCGAGGACGGCGTCGCACCCGGCGGCGCGGAGGCGCTCCGGGGCCCCGCCCACGAAGAGGCCGTGGGTGCACGCGGCAGCTACGTAGGAGGCGCCCTGATCCTTGAGCTGGCGGATGGCGGTGGCCATGGTGCCGCCGGTGCTGATCATGTCGTCGAGGATGGCCACGCGGCGGCCGCTCACGTCGAGGGCCTTGGGCTTCATCTCCACCTCGGTGCCGCTGATGCGGCGCTTCTCGAGGTAGTCGAAGTCGATGCGGAGGAGCGTCGCCGCCTCCTCCACGCGGGGGAGGGCGCCCTTGTCGGGCGCGAGGAGGAGGTCGGGCTTCGCGTGGGTGCGGAGGTAGCTTGCGATCTCGGGGACGGCGCTCACGGATTTGGCCTTGCCGCCGAAGAATCGCAGGATGTGCTCCTTGTGGGGGTCGATGGTGATGACGTCGTGGGCCTGGAGCGCCATGCAGCGGGCGAGGATCTCCATGCTCACGGACTCGCCGGGCTTGAACAGGGTGTCCTGACGCGCGTACGCGAGGTAGGGAACGACGGAGGTGATGCGGCGCGCGCCCGCGCGCTCGCAGGCATCCTGGAGGAGCAGGAGCTCGATCAGGTTGTCGTTGGGGAAGGTGCCCTGGACGATTGTCACGTGCTCGCCGCGGACGGCCTCGGGGACGCGGACGTAGACCTCCCCGTCGGGGAAGCGCTTGACCTCGGGGGTGAGCAGGCGGGCTCCCGGCAGGTGGCGGGAGAGGTCCTCCGACAGGCGCGGGTTGGCCGATCCGGGGATGACAATCATGGGAAGCCCCGCCGCTGAAGGCCGGATGGCCCTCTTAAGGGTTTCGTGGGTCCGGGAAGGCGGCCAAGCACCGTTACGCGGAGGGTTCGCGACGGGTGGATCCGATGCGCCCACACCAGGCGGGAAGCGCGGCGTCGCGCTCCCTCGTACACCAAGGACCCCGAGAGGGTCGCGCCAGTCATCTATATATGGAATTAGTCGTAAGGCCGGGGTAGTCAAGGGAATCCTATGGAAAAGTCTCCCACTCCGCCTCCAGTAGATGAATGGATTGAGCGTCAGGACTTCGAGACAACCGCCGACGTCTCGGTGCCGGACAAGCTCATTGACCAGGTCATCGGGCAGGAGAAGGCCGTCGAGGTCATCAAGAAGGCGGCCGAGCAGCGCCGCCACGTGATGCTTATCGGCGACCCCGGTACGGGCAAGTCCATGCTCGCCCGCTCGATGACGGAGTTGCTCCCCCACGAGGAGCTCGAAGACATTATCGCCTACCCCAACCAGGAGGACAGCCACTCGCCGCGGATCCGCGTCGTGCCTGCCGGGAAGGGCAAGGAGATCGTTCAGGCGCAGAAGGCCGAAGCGAGCCGCAAGCAGGAGCGCAAGGCGACCCTGCAGCTTCTCCTCATTCTCGCGATTGGTGCCTTCGCGGTCATGTTCTTCATCCAGAGCCGCGACCCGATGATCCTCATCTTCGGCATGATCGCGGCCGCCATGATCTTCATGGTCATGCGCCAGATGGGCCAGCGGGAGACGGCCCTCGTTCCCAAGATCCTCGTCACGCACACGCAACATGACAAGCCGCCCTTCGTGGACGCCACCGGCGCCCACGCGGGCAGCCTCCTCGGCGACGTGCGCCACGACCCCTTCCAGTCCGGTGGCCTCGAGACCCCGGCCCACGAGCGCGTGGAGCCCGGCGCCATCCACAAGGCCCACCGCGGCGTCCTCTTCGTGGACGAAATCAACGTGCTCCGCATGGAGTCCCAGCAGAGCCTCCTCACCGCCCTCCAGGAGAAGAAGTTCTCCATCATGGGCCAGTCCGAGCGCAGCTCGGGCGCGATGGTGAAGACCGAGGCCGTGCCCTGCGACTTCATCCTCGTGGCGGCCGGCAACCTGGACGCCCTCAAGGGCCAGGAAGGCAACCCCTTCCACCAGGGCATGCACCCCGCTCTCCGCAGCCGTATCCGCGGCTACGGTTACGAAGTCTTCATGCGCTCCAGCATGGAGGACACGGCCGAGAACCGCATGAAGCTCGTCCGCTTCGTGGCCCAGGAGATCAAGCGCGACACCAAGATCCCGCACTTCGACCGCCGCGCCGTCTCTGAGGTTCTCCGCGAGGCCCAGCGCCGCGCGGGCCGCCGCGGGTACCTCACCCTCCGCCTCCGTGAGCTCGGTGGCCTCGTCCGCGTGGCGGGCGACGTGGCGAACGAGGAGAAGGCTCCCCTCGTCACGGCCCAGCACGTGGCCAAGGCGAAGACCATCGCCCGCAGCCTCGAGCAGCAGCTCGTCGACCAGATGATTGAGCGCCGCCGCGACTACCGGAACTTCCGCTCCCAGGGCGGCGTCATCGGTGTCGTGAACGGCCTCGCCGTCATGGGCGGCGGCGACGTGGGCGAACCCTCCGGCATGGTGATGCCCATCGCCGCCGAGGTCACGCCCGCCTCCAGCAAGCACGAAGGCAAGATCATTGCCACGGGCAAGCTCGGCGAGATCGCGAAGGAAGCCGTCCACAACGTGAGCGCGCTCATCAAGAAGTACACGGGCGAGGACATCGCCAACCACGATGTCCACATCCAGTTCGTGGGCACCTACGAAGGCGTGGAGGGCGACTCGGCGAGCATCAGCATCGCCACCGCCGTCATCAGCGCCCTCGAAGGCGTCGAGATCGACCAGGAGGTCGCCATGACGGGCAGCCTCTCCGTGCGCGGAGAGGTGCTCCCCATCGGTGGCGTCACGGCGAAGATCGAGGCCGCGGCGGAGGCCGGCATGAAGAAGGCCATCATCCCCCGCGCGAACCTCAACGACGTGCTCATCGACGAGAAGTACAAGGACAAGATCCAGATCGTCCCCGTGGACACCCTGGAGCAGGTCCTCGACGTGATTCTCGTGGGCGGCAGCAAGAAGCAGAGCCTCCTCCAGAAGCTCGCGAAGATGGTCGTGAAGCCCCAGGGCTTCGCGCCCCCCACGCCCGAGCCCGGCACGAAGCCCACCGTGGCTCCGGCCGACGCCTCCACCAACTGAGCACAGGGGCGCCCCGCGCCCCAACCCTCTCTTTTTGTTGACTTTTCAATCAAGCGACAGCAATCGCTATGTCCCCTCGCGCCGGGTGGCGGGCGTGAAGTCTGCTCCCCTTGTTGCCTTCGCAACCCTCGCGCTGCTGCTCGCCGGATGCACCGCGTCGCCCCCGAAGCCCCAAGACTCCATCGAGAGTGCGGCGATGGAGGCCCCCGAAGCAGGAAATGCATCGACCCCGGCAGCAGACGAGGCGATACCAACCGTCCCGTGGACCCGGCAGGGCGCCATCGCCGTCGGGTGGGTCGCGGCCGTCGGGACCGCCGGCTACCCGGAGCCCCAAGGGGTACAGGACGGGTCCCACTGCCCCAGCGCGAATTTCACTGTCCCCGAGGGGGCGGCGTTGCTTTCGATCGTCATGGAAGCGGAGCACGTATCGGCGAGCCGGCCCGGGGCCGGCACCTACACGCTCGTCCTCACGGACCCCTCGGGCAGGAAGAGCTACTACGACCCGGTTCTGAGCGGCATCCCTCCCGAATCCGACCAATCCAAGGTGGAGAAGGAGGACCCCGAGCCCGGCGAATGGCTCATGGAGATGCACCCCATCGGACCGGTCGTGAACCAGGTGTGGGGCGTCACCGTCTCGATGGAGGGGGAAAGCCCCTTCGCGCCGAGCGGGGACTGGGCACCCCTGATCGGGTGCGAGTAGGGGCTGCGCGGGAGCTTCGCAAGCTTCTTCACCCCCCGTCCCGTTGGTGACGCGTGCGCCGCGCCCTCCTCATCGGTCGCTTCCAGCCCTTCCACCGGGGCCACCTCGAGGCCCTCACGGCGATCTCCCGCGAGTTCGACCGAGTCGTCGTGGGCATCGGGTCGGCCCAGGAGAGCCACACGCTGAAGAATCCCTTCACGGCGGGCGAGCGCTACCTCATGATCGAGGCCGCGCTCGAGGAGGCAGGCATCACGAACGTCGCGCTCCTTCCCATCCCGGACATGAACCGGAACGCGGTGTGGGTGAGCCACGTCACGAGCCTCGTGCCGCCCTTCGACGTGTTCTTCACGAACAACCCCCTGCCGCGCACGCTCTTCGAGGAGAAGGGGTACAAGGTGCAGCCCATCCCCTTCGTGTCGCGCTCGGAGTACGAGGGAACCACCATCCGGAGCCAGATGCTGCAGGGCGGCCCGTGGGAGGAGCGGGTGCCCCCCGCCACCGCCGCCGTCATCCGCAAGCTCGGCGGGCCGGAGCGGCTGCGGGTTCTCGCGGGGAACGACCGGGCCTGAGCCGCCCGAGAGCGCGTGGCTTCGCGCGCCGTCCGTTTGCCTCGTGCGCGGCACTTAGTGGCCCTGCTTGCCGCCGCGGGTCATGGACGAATCCCGCGAAGGGGAACGGGCCTGCGGCCCTTTCGTCCCACCCGCGGCGGCGCGAACCGCCTTAGCGGTTCGGCTGCTTCCCGCCGCGGGCCTCACCGCCCTTGCGTCCAATCTCGCTCATGTGGTCGCGGTCGCGGCTCACAGCCTCGCCGCCCTTGCGGCCCGCCTCGCGCGCCTCTTGGGAGTTGAACTCGTGGGCGGTGCCCTTCTGGTGAGCCGCTTGACCGCCCTTGCTTGCGATCTCCCGGACCTTCTCTTCGGGCATGCTGCCGAAGCCGCGCTTACCCTTGTTCTCGACCATGGGGGTACCTTCCTGATGGGGCTCTAGGGCCCAGCGTCACGGAGCGTCGGGAATGCAAAGGCTTTGGTCCACTCCCCTGCAGGGGTTCGCGTGTGGGAGGCTGATGCCGGAAGGCGGGTAGGCAAGACTGCCTTCCCTGGCAGGAGTCTTCTCCCCGCCGGATGCGCCGGGCCTCCGTCACCCGCCATGGGCTTCCCGGGATGGCCGCACCCTTTTTGCTCGGCGCGCGGTTCCCTGCCTCGTGAAGGTCATCGACGGGAGCGCAGGCGAAGGGGGCGGCCAGATCATGCGGACCGCGCTTGCCCTTGCCGCCGCGCTCCAGACCCCCGTGCGCGTGGAAGGCATCCGTGCGAACCGGCCCCAACCCGGCCTCAAGCACCAGCACCTCGCGGGCGCCCGCGCCCTCGCCCAGCTCACCCACGGGACCCTTGAAGGGGACACGCTGGGGTCCACGAGCTTGACCTTCACCCCGGAGCCGCTCATGGGCGGCGAGTTCCACTTCCCCATCGAGACGGCCGGAAGCATGACGCTCCTCCTGCAGACCGTTCTCCCGGCCCTTGCGGGCGCCCGCGCGCATGCCGTCCTCGAGCTTGAGGGCGGCACCGACGTCCCCTTCGCGCCCACCTGGGAGTACTTCACGCGCGTCCACGTCCCCACCCTCGAACGCCTGGGCATCGAGTTCACCATCGAGCGCCTCAGCCGCGGCTACTTCCCCGCGGGAGGTGGCCGCGCGCGCGTCACGGTGGACGCGAAGGGTCTCCGTGACGCGCCCCTCCCGCACGGGACGCCACTTGGGAAGATCCGCGGCGTGAGCCACAGCAACGGGCTCCCGAAGCACATCATCCAGCGCGCCGCCGAGGCCGCGCACGATGAGCTTGCGACGGCGGGCCTCGCGAGCGACATCGAGCTGGAGCACCACCGCGGCCCCGGCTCCGGCATGGGGGTAAGCCTCTGGACGGAGGGCCGGTTCCCGCCCATGGGCGCGGACGGCGTGGGACGGCGCGGTCGCCCCGCCGAGGAAGTGGGCCGCGAGGCCGCTCGCGCCCTCATCGCGGAGGCTCGCGCAAAGTGCAGCGTGGACGCGCACCAGGCCGACATGCTGCCCCCCTTCCTGGCTCTGTCGGGCGGCGGCACCTACACGGTGCGCGGACGCACGGGGCACCTTGAGACGACGCTCAGCGTGGTGGAGCAGATGACGGGCGTGTCCTGCCGCCTCGAAGACGAGGACCTGCACGTGCGCGTCACGGTTGGCCGCTAGAGCTCGGGACCTCCACCTGCAGCAGGTGGGCGGGCTCCTGGCCGATGCCGCAGCGGAGGATCTCGCCGTAGGGCTCTAGGGCGTCCGCGAGGGGGTCTGCCTTGCCGAGGGCGAAGACGCTGTTGCCGAGCATGCTCATGCTCGCGTGGCCCACGCTACGGACCGCGTCCGCCGCTTCCGCGAGCACAGGCGTCATGAGGCCCGACTCCTCGGCGAACTCGCGCGAAAGGCGCATGAAGCGCTCAAGGCTCGGGCCTCGCAGGAGCTCGTCCACGCAGCGGCCGCCCGCCGCATTGATCTTCTGGGCGCGCTCGCGGTCCGCGAGCACCTTCTTCGTTTCGAGGGGGCCGCCGATGACGCAGAGCACGACGTCGCCGTACCCCACGAGGCGCTCCACGAACCCCCAGGGCGGGAGACCGGGGTTCTTGCGGATCTCGAAGCCGCCCGTGAGGGCTCCCGCCACGTCGCCGAGGCCGCCCTTCTCCGAGATGTCCGCGGCGTGCGCCGCGAGCGCGGCGTCGCTGCGGCCAAGCCCGAGGGCCTTCGCGAGGGCGAGGGAGGTGGAGAGGGCGCCGGCGGCGCTCATGCCGAAGCCCTGGCTCACGGGGAGGTGCAGCTCTGTGTGGACGCGGATGTGCACCTTCGCGCGCTCGCCGCGGGGCGCGTCGCGGTTGAGGTCCACCTTCCCTTCGAGGAGGGCGCGCTGGAGGAGGTGCTGGATGGCGGCGCGGGTGACGGGCGCCTCCGAGGGGGCCTTGTTGATGAACACCTCGACCTGCTGGGTGGGCGAGGGCGCGACCTCCACGAGGGTGACGGCGCCGCGGTCGAGGCAGAGCCCTGCGCCGCGGCTGCCGCGCTTTGCGATCTCGGGGTCGCGGTCGAAAATCTGGAAGAAGCCCGTGATGTGGCCGGGCGCGAAGGCCGCGGCGTGGCGGGGGCCCGTGAGGCTCACTGGGCGCCTCCCTCCTGGCAGATGGCGAGGAGGAGCTGGCGCGCGACCTCGTCCTTGGTTCCCGTGAGGGGGCGGACGTTCCGCTCGTCCACGAGGAGGACGGAGGTGGCATCCACGCCGACGCCGCGCAGGTCGTTCGCGACGACGTACTTCGCGCCGTTCACCTGGATGGACTTGCGGGCCTTCTCCACGAGGGCCTTCTCCGTGACGCCGGATTCGGCCTTGAAGGCGATGAGGGTGCCGCGGGTGCGCTCCCGCACCTGCTTAACGACCTTGGGAAGGGGCTGGAGTTCGAGGGTGACGCGCTCGGCGTCGCTCGAAATCTTGCCCGAGGCGGGCGCGGGCCCGAAGTCGCTGATGGCGGCGGGCATGAACACGTAATCGAAGCGCTCCACGTCGGGAAGCATCTGCAGCAGGTCCGCGACGGTGACGAAGCGCTTCATGGGGAGGTGGCGGGGGAGGGCGTCGACGTGGCCGTGGCCGAACCAGTGCTCCACCTCCGCGCCGAGGCGGAAGGCCTCTCGCGCGAGGGCGACGCCCGTGCGGCCCGTGCTCTTGTTGGTGACGACGCGCATCTCATCGATGGGCTCCACGGTGCTCCCGTTGATGACGAGGATCCGCTTCCCCTTGAGCGGCATCCCGGAGAGGAGGCGGAGCGCGTGCTCCACGATGACCTCGGGCTCGGGGAGCTTCGCCTTCCCCTCCTCGAAGAAGGGCTCGAGGACGTGAACGCCGTGGCGCTTGAGGCGCTCCAGGTTTTCCTGCAGGAAGGGGTGCGCCCACATGGTGCTGTGCATGGCGGGCGCCACGAGGGTGGGCGTGGTGGTGAAGCCCGTCGTGAAGTAGGTGGTGACGGGGGTGTCGTCGATGCCGAGCGCCATCTTCGAGAGCGTGTTGCCCGTGCAGGGGGCGATGAGGAGGAGGTCCGCCTTCCCCTGGCCGTACCCGAGCTCCGTGACGTGCTCCGTGGCTCCCGTGAGCGTCGTCACCGGCTTGACCCCGGTGGCGAACTCGAGCGCGTTGGGGTGGAGCAGTTCCGTGGCCGCCTTCGTCATCACGGGGAGCACGGTGGCGCCGTGCCGGATGAGTTCCCGGGCAAGCTCCACGGACTTCACGCACGCGATGCTGCCGGTGACGGCGAGGATGATGCGCTTTCCTTCGAGCAGCCGGGACGTTTCGCCCCGGATGGACTCGCTCGGGTGCATGGGTGTGGGTAGTCCGCGCCCCTTACTTGAAGGGTACGGCAAAGTGGCGGGAACGCTCACGCTCACGCTAACGCTCCCGCTCACGCTCCCGCTAACGCTCACGCTAACGCCGACGACCAACGTCCAACGTTAACGGGAGCGTGAACGGGAGCGTGAACGTGAACGGGAGCGTGAACGGGAGCGTGACCGGCGCTGTCGCACCTCCCAAACCGTTTTTACCCCTCGCGGGCTTCTCCGGCCGGTTCCTATGGGCCTGTTCAAGTGGATTCTCATCGGCCTCGGCCTCGTCGTCCTCCTCACGGCGGGCACTGGGGCTTACCTCTACTTCTCGGACTACGCGGCGGAGGCCACGGTCACGGAGAAGGGCACGGACGATTCTGGGCAGCGGTACGTCATCGTCACCCCCAAGCTCTACCCCTACCCCGTCAAGGTGTCCGTGAGCAGCCAGGAGTACGAGGTCATCTGCAAGGATTACTTCGTGCTCTACCGCATCCAGAGCGGCCACACCCAGGTGTACAGCCGCGAGGGCGGGAGCCTCATCTACGAAACGGGCCGCGGCATCGTGGACACTGGCGCGGCGGCCCGGTGCGCTCTCACCGGCTCCGCTTGAGGGAGCCGGGGCGCGTCCGCCCCTGCGCGCTCACCAGGTGAAGATGCTGCCGCAGTCGGGGCAGTTGCCGGGGGCCCGGAACTCCGCGCCGCAGAGCTTGCACATGACGTTGAAGCCGTGGGAGGCGTCGTGGCTTTCAGCCATGAGGGGACCGAGGATGTATCCACGGTAATGAATTTTTCGGGACGCCCGCCCCGGCGCTATCGGACAGACGACGGAAACGATTGCCGAAACCGGCCCTGGCGTCGCAACCGGATGGTTGCAAGCGACAGGAATGCCTCCGGAACGATTTTCACTCGTCCTCGGAGCGCCACGGGAAATTTCCAGGAGTTCCACCGGAAATCGCCTGGTCGGGAGGCCGCCCGGAGGCCGACGGGCTCATGCGTTGCTGGAGTGCCCATGCCCACATGGCCCCCGAGACCGGTGGGGACGGCGCCTTCGTGGTCACCCCCTCCCTCGGCTTGGCGCTTCTACTTGTTGCCATCCTGAGCTTCTTCCTCGGTGCCACCGTTGCCGTCGTCTTCCTCATGGAGGCGGGGTTCACGGCGGACAACGCCCGCGACGCGGCCGCCGTCGGTTTGGCCATTGCCCTGCTCCACTACGGTGTCGCCGCCCCCTTCGCCCTCCGTGGCACGCCGGCATCCATCCGGGTCGACGCGGCGGGAGTGACGGTCAGGGGTCGGCTGGGGGGCTCCCGACACGTCCCCTGGGTGGCCGTCCAGGAATGGTCCACCTCGGAGGTGGACGGCCTCCTCTGGAGCAGCTCGTTCCTGCGCCTGCGCACGGACCGTTTCCCCGGCCTCCGGATTTCCGACATCGGGTTCCTCGGACCCGGGTGGGAGGGCCTCCTCGATGCGGTGCGCCGCCACGCGGCAGCAATGGGC
>DATMKA010000179.1:0-3045 GCA_035553595.1 Thermoplasmatota archaeon
GTGCGCCACTCCCGGGTGGCCGTGACGAGGCCTTCCCTCACGAGGCGGGCGAGGTGCTTGCTCGCAGCCGGGGCCCCGATCCCGAGGGCGGCGGCGAGGTCGCTCTGGCTCGTGCCGGGGTGGTCGCGGATGAAGGCCGCGATACGGGTGGCGGTGCCCGTGGGCGCGAGGGCAGCGGCCCGCTCCTCGGGCGTGACGGCGCCGGCAGCGAACAGGTGGACCCCCGTGGGTCCCTCGGTGCTGGTCACGTACCCGGTGGCGCGCAGGCGCAGCAGGTGGTGGTGCACGGTGCCCCACCCGAGGGAGAGGTCGCGCGCGATGGCCGTGGCCTTCACGCCGGGGTGGTCCACGATGTGCTGGAAGATGCGCTTCCGCACGGCGTTCCGGAGGACCTCCGCGGGCTCGATGCGGGAGTAGAGGGGGACACCGAGAAGCCCCGCGAGGGGAAGGAGGGCGGAGAGGCCGAGGCTGACCGCCGCGGTGGTTGCGGCCATCGGCGCGGCCGGCGCGGCCCCGGGGGGCTCGGGCGTTGTTCCGCGGGTCGCGGCCGTCGCAGGCTCACGCACCTGGAGCACCGGGGTTCCGTCCACCCTCACGCGGACCTCGGGCACCAGGGTCTCCTCAAGAAGAAGAGTGGCCTCGAGGTCGCGGGGGCCCACGGGGAGCCCGGTGCCCACCTGGCCCTCCACCGCGAGGAGCCCCGCCGAAGCGACGGGGGCGCCCGCGAGAAGGGCGAGGAGGAGCGCGGGGAGCGCGCACGGGACGCGCGGGAACGCGATCACGTCCTTCTGGTCTCCAGGGTACGGGTATTAAGGTTTGTGGAGGCCCGTGGAAAGTGAGCCCCCGGGGTTCCTCACTTTCCATCGCCCTCCAAGGTCTTTATGTCCCACCGCCAGGACCGCGATGCTCGGTGCGAACCGATGCAAAACGAAACGAAGCTCCTCACCCGCTCCGTGCCCGTCCTCATGATCCTCTCCGTCCTCGTGCTCGCCGCGGGCTCCGTGGCCGCTCAGGACTCCCAGCTTGAGGGCGAGGCCCAGGGCGAAGGCAGTCTCGAAGGCGACCTTCCTGCTCCCGAGATCCCTGAAGCGCCCGAGGCTCCCCATGCCGAGGTCGAGACGAACGCGTTCCTCGCCTTCGCCGCCTCCCTCGGCGGCGCGCTCCAGGCCACCGCGAGCGCGGTCGCGACTGCCTTCACGGGCGTCGTCGGGGCCCTCCAGGGCCTCGTCGCGGACACGGAGGCTTCCGCCGAGGCCGAGGCGCGCGCCACCGTGAACGACGTGGACGGCCTCGTGCAGGACACCCGCGCCGAGGTGGACGCGAAGGTGGCCGCGGGCCTCGACCTCGCGACGGGGCTTGCCGGCAAGGCCCGCTCCCTCGAGCCCGAGGCCCGCGCGAAGGCGGACGTCCGGCTCGACGTGAAGGTGGGCGGCATCCTCGGTTAAGCCGCGCGGCGCCGCCACAGGTAAGCGCCCGCGAGGACGGCGAAGACGGCCGCCGGCGCAGGCACCGAGTTCTCCTCCGGGCCGGGGGATTCGCCCGTGATGTTCCCCGGGTTGCCCCCCGTCTCCTGCGTGACGTTCCCGCCGAACTGCTCCTCCACCACGGAGGCGCCGCCGTGTCCCGCGTGCTCGCCGCTCGTGAACACGTAGGTGAGCTGGCCCTCGGCGAGGTCGCAAATCTGGTGGAGGGGCGGCGCCTGCTCGGGGCGGGGCACGTCGAAGAAGAAGGGCGCCTCGCCCTTGAAGTCGGCGCTGCCGCCCGTGAAGCGGCGCAGCGCCTTGTCGTTGGGGTCCGTGTGGGGAAACAGGTTCTTGGGGAACTTGATCGCGAGGACCGCGGGCGTGCCGGCAGTAAAGGAGCCCTCGGTGTCGTTGTACTCGTTGACGTCGCCCGTGTCCGCGTTCACGCGGCCCGTGCCGAAGAACCACTCGTTCTGGAAGTAGAATGCAACGACGCCGAAGCCGACGCCCTGGTGCTCGAACTGGATGGTGTACCCCGTGGCCTGGGCGGCAGCATCCGTGAACTTCGCGAGGGCGAGGTTCACCGTGAAGTCGGTGGGCGTCTCGTCGGAGATCCAGGCCGCCGTCACGTCCGCGTACTCGTTGCCCGGCGCAAAGGAGCAGTCCCCGGCGGGGTCCGTGAGCTCGGGCGCCTCGGGAGTCCCCGCGGAAGCGAGGGGCGCAAGGGCGAGCAGGAGGAGCGGGAGGAGTGCGGTGGTGCGGACCATGGGACCTGCCACCCGGCCCTACCCGGTCCCAGCCTAAAAACCCTGAGGTCCCGCCGTTGAAATGTGCCTACTCCCAGAACCGGGGAATCTCCGGTAGGGGCGGCCACCCGAAGGTGGTGGCAAGGAACTGGTACCCGAAGTAGCCGAGGGCCGCGATGATGACGATCTTGATCGCGAACTTGAGCAGCTTCCAGAGGATGACCAGAAGCAGGAGAATACCGACGGCAATGCCGCCGTAGAGGACTGGGTCTTCGACCACTGGGGCAACCCCGCGGGGAAAAGGCGCGGGGGCCACCTAACCGTTTCGATACGCGCGGGCGGCCTTCAGATGCCGCGGCCCTTCGCGCAGTCGGGGCAGATGAGCTTGCTCTCCCCGTTCTCCGTGATGCGGTACTTGACCTCGGACCCGGCGATCTTGCGCCCGCAGGACTTGCATAGGAGCATGGTGCTACCGGGGGCCCGAAAGCGTGGGGACCATAAAACCCTTCGCGTGGGTCGCGCAGCGCCTTACTTGACGTAGCGGTGCTCCACCATCATGCAGCGGTCCTCGACGTAGGCCATGCCGGCCTTCTCGGCGACCGCGCGCGCTTCGGGGTGGGTGATGCCGCTCTGGAGCCACAGGGCCTTCGCGCCCGCAGCCGCCGCCTGGCGGGCCACCTCGGGGGTTTCGGGCGAGGGGCGGAACACCTCGACGATGTCGATGGGGCCGGGGACCTCGGCGAGGCTCTTGTAGGCCTTCCGGCCAAAGATCTCGGAGGCCGTGGGGTTCACGGGGAACACCTCGTACCCGTGCTGGTGCAGGTAGTGGGGGACGT
>DATMKA010000180.1:0-6731 GCA_035553595.1 Thermoplasmatota archaeon
GTTTCAAGGGGCCAAGCCGGGGCATCGACATAAGGGTTTGGCTCGTGCAAACGGGGACGCGGGAGGAGAGAACAGGTTAGGGTTGGGGCACAGCGACGCGGAAGCGCTCGCATTGCGCTCCTGATACGGCGGACTCCACGCAGACCTCCAGGAGAAGTTGTTGGGGGCGACCAGGGGCTAGGGGGATCGGCAAGGGGCAGTCACCGTCCGGGCACCCAACCGTGGGATCGGTCGTTCGGAGCTTCACCTCATAGGCCACTGCGGCGCCAGGAACAATGACGGTTTTCTCCTCCACTTCCCCGAGCGCGAGCGAAGCCGGCGGAAGGCCCGCCGGGCCCAAGAGGATCCCTACGGTAAGGGGTGGAGAGTTGTGAATCCCAACGGTCAGGTCGTAGTAACGTGGATCCGTGGGCCGAGGGCGCGCGGAGAATTGGATCACTGCATCTTCGTTACCCGGGATGGTCAGCGTGGTAGGTTCCAGCATCTCGGAATGGGCCACGAGGGTCCAATCCTCCTCATCGGCACCTGGTGGGGGGTGAGGGCTTGTCTGAAGGACTCCAGTACCAGGGGCCGCACAGGCTTGTGAGGGGGGCCCCCAACCGCCTTGGTTTACCGCGCGGACTCGGTAGACGGGCCACGTTCCTACCGCTTGGCCAGAGTCCTGGAAGGAGGTAACGCGCCCCACCTGTGCAATTGGAGTGAAGGGGTGACCCCCCACCTTCCGCTCGATGATGTAGCCTTGGAGCGGCGTCCCTCCTTCGGTGGGAGGCGGCTCCCAGTACAAGGAAACGGTGCCCAGGGGCAATCCGGGTAGTGCAGAGAGATTGGTTGGTGCTCCCGGTGGCGGCCCAGGGTCCTGTAGGAACCGCACCTGCAGATCCAGAACATGATCCCCAGATGGAACGGCCGTACTAAGAGAAGTCTCCTGCCTCATGTTGATGGTCCGTCCAGGTAGGCCGAGGATCAGGGCATGCTCAGGGGGGATCCGGGCAACCTCTTCTGGCAACCACGAGACCCGTACTGGGGTCCCTGGTCCGGAGACCACAACCTGGAGGGGCCACAACACCTCTGCAGCTGGCGGGTGGAGGGAGCGCTCAAGCCTGTCGAAAGAGGCAGGATTGGCAGGGTAGTGGAAGTAGGCCTGAACCCAAGGAGCGTGGACGGGCGGCGGAGGCTCCGCGAGGTCGAGCCGGGAATCATAGCCAGGGGAGGCACCTGAAGCGACGCCAAAAACGGCTGTGTCGGAGCGGTTCGTCCCATACTCCACGATCAATCTTATGCGGAAGGGCCCCACTGGGATTCGCGATGTGTTCCCCTGGAGCGGGGCGCCAGGTGCCTCGGTCTCCTCTGGAAAGAGGCAAGACGAACTCGCACCCTCCGATGGGGCACCTACGCCAGCGCCCCCCGTGGTGGACTGGGTGAGGACGAGAATGAGGAGGGAAAGCACGAGGGCCCAGCGTGACCTCCCGTGCTCCTTCCTCCCCATCTCGATCCCTCCAGTTCAGAGCGCTCCGAAGGGGTTCACGGGGCTCTGAACCACGCACGTACCGTTGACATCGGCGAGGCAGACCGGCTCAAGGAGCGCATCCTCGTAGACCAGGATGGTGAACTCCTTGGTGAAACCGCCGCGGGTTTCGAAGGTGTACCGGTCGCTCTCGCGCATGTTCACGCGGGTCGCCCCATCGACAAGCTCGACGGTGTAGGTGCCCGCGAGGGACTCAAAGGCCTGGGGGTCCCACGTGAGGCTCACGGTGCCTGCGGCCCCACGACCATCCACCTGGAGGAACCAGGCGGCGCTCTCGGCGCTCCTCATGACCATCCGGTCGAACCTCATGGAATTCGCCGTCTGGCTCGAACCCTCCACGTAGGCCTGCACCCAACTCTGGGCGAGCGACGCCGGGGCTTCAGGCTGATCCTCACCAACCGCGAAGCCCGACTCCGCGTCGGGGGCCATGCCCACCGTGACCGTGTCCATGGCGCCATCCGTGCGCGCCACACCCACAGCGAGGAGGAAGGCCTCAGGGCCCGAGGCTGCGGGCAGGAACGGCGAGACCGGGCTGTCAATCGACATCGCGCCATTCGAACGGGGAAGCCGAACCTGGGCGGACGCTTCGTGGGCATACACCCAGTACCCACGACCAGGAAGGAGGAGGGTCCCGTCGACGTACCGCGTGGCGTTCCAGGACCAGACGGTGCGCACCACATGGGCCGGAGCGTTTGTCAGGGTCGCCGCGCCGCGGCCAACGCCCACAAGGTTCCATCCCGCCTGGAGCTCGAGCGTCAGGTTTTCGACAGGGTAGCCCACGAACTGTGCCGAGCTGGGGTAGGCGACGAGCACCCAGTACCCACGACCGGGAAGAATCTCCGTCGCGAGCGCGTATCTGTTGCCGTTCCACTCGTAAACCGCCTCAACGGCAGGGCCGAAGGCCGCCTCGGGGGTGCGGTTTGAGAGCGCGATGGGCACGGAAACGAGGTTCCATCCCGTTTGAAGGTGGAGATCGTATCGCACGATGACCCTCGTGGTGGTGAGGATGCTTGCCGTCAGATTGGTGTCGTTGGCAGAGACGACACGGAGCGGCACGTTCGCAACTGTCACGTTGCTGGAGGTGAGCCACTGGTAGACGTTCATCCTAAGGGTGCGCGTCTCGCCGGGGGCAAGCGTCACATCATACGAGGAAACCTCGGCCGTCCACCCGTAGGGAGTTCCCTCGGGGTAGATCCAGTACCGGGTGGGCGCGTTCCCGCCGTTAAAGAGGTGGAACGTGTAGTTCGCCACCTGACCGGCCTCCACTGTCTTCTCAAGGACGCTTCCCGCGGTGAGGCTAAGAGCATACTGGGCGACAAAGTAGGGCTTCGTGGCGACGTTGTTTACCAGGTTGCGGTCCTCGGACGCGGTCACAACCTCCACCGTCACGTTGTGGCCGCCGGGAACCGACTGGACCGCGGGCGCAAAGGAGAAGGTGGCGGACCCGCCCACGGGGACCTCCGCGGGGCTTGTGGAGACGTTCGCTTGGACGAGCACGCCATCGATGCGGAGGGAGACGCGGACATCCGTGGCGGGAAGCTGCCCAAGGTTCTGGACAGTACCGTTCACGCGGAGGGAGCCACCCACCTTGACGATGGGGGCCATCACAAGGGTCTCGGCGGAGACGGAGATGTCGGCCGCCGTCCGCACGCGCACCACAAAGTCGCGCGACTGGAGGCCGCTCCCGACAGCGAAGGTGTAGCTCGACCGGTTGCGGAGGTCCACCTCGGTGGATCCATCAACCAGGTAGGCTTCGCCGTTGCCGCTTACGCGCTGGAAGTCGCTCTTGTTCCACAGGAGGGTGACGCTCCCACCCGAGCCGGAGGTGTTCACGCGGAGGGGCCACGAGAGGCTTGCCGCCGTGCGAACGGTGGACTTGTGGAGGTGCTTCGTATCGCCCTCATTGCCAGGGTAGTGGAAGAACGCCTGGACGTAGGAACCGTTCACAGGAGCAGGCGGCTCAGGGGCGTCGTACAGGGTGTCGAAGCCAGCCGTTGCGTTCACAGCCGTCCCGAGGATGGCCACGTCGCTCCGGCCCTCTGGTCCATACACCTGGAAGGCTGTGCTGAACTGCCCAGTGGTGAGGGTGATGCTGACGTTGTTGCTTCCGCGGCCCTCACCTGCGCCGTTCACTGCGTGAACCGTGTAGCGCCAGCTCGAGAGCGGGGGGAGATCTGTGTCGATGTAGGTAGTGTTGTTTGTCTGCGCGACGAAGGAGGGCCAGCCACCGCTCGGGGCGCGGTAGATGCGGTAGCCTTGAAGGGGTGAATCACCCAGGTTGGCGGGGGGCGTCCACGAGAGCGTGACCTGGCCGGAGAAGGGCCCCTCTGCGGCGGTGAGGGCCCGGGGGCTGCCAGGAAGGACGATGGGGACGGGCGCCTGAAGGAAGGGCTCGTAATACACGAGCCCGAGGTTGGCATTGTCATGCGCGTCGTAGATGGATGCTTCGATCGCAGCCGGATCCGTCGTACCCCACCAATTGTTGGTAATCAAGCGATCATATGGGCCTGTCGAGCGGACACTATACTCGGAGTTGGGGCCAAGGTTGTTGCTATGGATCGGGGCTCCGTAGTAATAATAAGGCAGATCGACCCCCACCGTGTTATTGACCACGGTGTTTTGGACAAAGGCGCTGTTCTCGCAGCACCCGAACGAGTAACCCAACCCGATACCGAGATTGTTCCCCTCGAAGACGTTTCGGGCAACGTATGCGTGCACGACGTATCCGCCATAGCCAGTGCTACCTTGCACAACGTTGTCGGTAACTTGCGCGTTGTAGGAGTAGAATCCGTAGGTGTTATTGATAAAAGCGGACTCGTAGAGGCGGCCCGCCCACCCATAGTCGAAATAAGCTCCCCGGTAATTGGCAACGAACTGAGAGCGTGCGATCACGGAACCAGGGTAACCGTGCAGTTCCGCACCGTAAGTATTCCCCTGGAACAGAGAATCCTCGATTAGGAGAGTCGCTTCCTGACCGTAGATGCCGTAAACGTTCCCGGTAAAGGTGACATTAGCGACCCGCTGCGGGGACGCGTAGTTACAACAGTCAAAGGATAACCCACGCTGTGCGAAAGAGACATGGGCATTGTGAACTGATGCGCGCCCACCACCACTCTTCACGATGTAGATACCTTGCCAGGAACCGGGAACCGAGGAGTTGGCGCTCGTGAAGGTGATAGGCTCAGAGGGAGCCCCGTCTGCATGGAGGGTTCCGCGCACAGTGAGCCGCGTTCCATTGTAGAACTTGACGGTGGTGCCAGGCTCAATGGTGAGCTCGTAGCCGGGGAAGACAGTGGTGTCGCGCTTGACAATGTAGGGACTGTTCGCTTCAGTCCAAGTCATATTGGAAAGGATGGCTCCGCCCACGAAGGTGCCCCCAGCGGGGGCCTCCTCCTCGACGCGGAACGTGGCCACGGTGTTGGAACTGTACTCCTGAGCGACCCGCCAGATGCCCGGCCGGTTCAGGTGGACGGGTGGGAAGGTGACCTGACTGGAATCCGTCGAATAGGCGTTAGGAGCATGGTAGACGCTCGCCGTCCCCGAGCACCCGCCGTAGGCGTTGCACGTCTCCCCAGGGGCGAATAGGACGTAGGTTCGGCCGTAGCAACCATAAGCGTTGCACTGGGAGGCGAGACCGACGACAGTAAGCTGCCGGACCGAGTCGTACTCCGCGTCGCCGCTCATGATTCGGCTTGTTCCGTTTTCCTGCTGGGAGGCGTCGATGACGAATCGCTGGCTCTCGGCGTGAGACGGGACGGCAGAGCCGGGGGCAAGGAAGAGCAGCCAGACCACGAGAAGGATTGAGGCTCCGAGCAGCGTGACGGTCAGGAACTCGCCCTTTGGTGCCTTCGGGCGGGGTGAATGTGTGGACTGGTTAGTGGGACGTGCCATCCGGTCAGCCTCGGGACCGACACCCACCCTGGAGATATTAACCCATCCCCCAGAGTGTATGCGAAGGCCACACGGAGGCAAGGAAACACTTGCCACCGACAGGTCTGGCGTTTCACGGACTCAGCACAAACCGCACAAACTCCTCCCGAGTCCGCGGCTTGAGCACGTAATTCTCGGCAAGTTCGCGCCCGATGGTGCTCGTGGGCGTCTTCCCGTAGTCGTGGCCAGGCAGCACCACCGTCTCCGGCGGGAGCTTGGCGAGGACGTTGAGGAGGCTGTGCCAGAGCTGCGCGGGGTCGCTGCCCGGCAGGTCTGCGCGCCCGCACTCGCCCACGAAGAGCGTGTCCCCCGTCAGCACATGCCCGCCGCCGTAGTAGCAGATGCTCGTGGGCTCGTGGCCCGGTGTCGCGATGCACTTGAGCTCGGTTTCGCCGAGGCGGACGGTGTCGCCGTCGCGCACGCCCACGTCCGGTTTCACGGGGCTCTGGTGGTGCGCCACGACGCGGGCGCCCGTGAGGCGTTTGGCTTCGGGGACGCCGTCGGTGTGGTCCCAGTGGCCGTGGGTGACGAGGATGAGGTCGATGCGGTCGCAGTCGCGGCGGGCGAGGCGCACGAGCTCCTCCACCTCGAAGGCGGGGTCCACGAGGGCGCCGGCGCCAGTGGCTTCGTCCACGAGCACGTACACGAAGTTCGCCATGTCGCCGATCTGGTGCTGGGTGACGCGCATGCGGGAGGCCTCACGGAACCGTCCGGGGATGGAACCCGGCAGGGGGAGCGCGATTCCCGGAGAAGTCCTTGAATCCTCGCCCCTCGGCTTGGTGACCCCCCCGGGTGGGAAAGACACCCTTTAGCCCCATCGCCTCCAGAAATGGGGCTGTCTGCGTCCACGGTCCCGGCCCCTGACGAGGGAGGAGCCGGCTCCAGCGGCCGTGGTGAGGGAGTATCATGCCGGACTCTGCCGATAAGCGAATCCAGATGCTCGTTTTCCTCAAGGAGGGCGAGGACGAAAGCTACGACCAGCTTGCCGAGATCGATCGCCTCGACCTGCGGCGCAAGAGCGTCGAGGTGAAGACCTTCAAGGTGCCTCAGGACGAGGAGGCAGCGCGGGAGATGCGGGTGGAGCGCGTTCCCAGCATCCTGTTCGTGAAGGACGGCGAGATATTGAAGCGCCTCAACGGTCTCACGCAAGCCTCGGTGCTCGGCGAGGCCCTTTCTCGCGTCGAGCACTACCAAGACCCCTTCTCCGCCTGAGGGCGGAATCCTCTTTCTGGTGCAACCTTCGGCCCTTCCCTGGGGCCCCGCCCCTCGCCTTACC
>DATMKA010000181.1:0-16388 GCA_035553595.1 Thermoplasmatota archaeon
GTCCTCGGCGAACTCCTCGATCTGGGTGCGGACGGTGTCCGTCTCGATCTTCTGGAGAACGGCGTTGTAGATCTGGAGGGCGTCCACGTCAATCTGGAGGAGCGCGAGCATGTCCGCGCCAAGGAAGCGCTTCTGGATGTCGCTCATGTCGTCGATGGAGAGCACGGTCTCAAGCTGCTGCATTGTCTCGCGGGCCATGGGGACCACTCGCTCGAACCATCCCTCGGTTGTGCAAATACTGAGCGCCAACCGGACGCGGGCAAGCAGGCAGGGAAAACAGGAGCGATATCGCGCGCCGGATTCTGCGGCCGGCGCGCGGGGAAGTTCCAGTGGGAAGGCTTAGGGAAGGGGGCTCGCGCCGTCCACGAGCACCTCGGCGGCGGGAGCGCCGTCGGCACCCTCGTAGAGGCGGATGTCCACGGTGTGGAAGCCGTCGACGGCGGGGTCGACCCCTTGCACGTTTGCTTCAGCGTGGAGGTTCGCGAGGTCGTCAGCAAGGACGGGGCCGGCAACGAGGAGCGCGGCAACGAGACTCAGGAGCACGGTCTGCATGTCGATTTCACCTGTTGGTGCCGCACGCGTCCTTGACGCCTGCGGCATGCAGAGGGTGGTACCGTGACAGTATCCTCTTAGTGGTGCAGTCGCTGATTCGGTATCGTCCAATCCTTGTTTTGGTCGCACGTGGACGCTACGTGCTCTAGGTTTACACAGGAAAACCGCTCACTTCCGCCGCCGCCGCCCCGTGGGCGAGGCGGGGGCGCGGGGCGTCTGACCAAGGAGCAGCGGGAAGAGGTCGGCCCGCATCGCGAAGCCTGCCGGGAGCCCGTCGTCGTCCTCCACGAGGACGAGCGCGTGGGAGGACAGGAGGGCCGCGACGCGTTGCAGGGGATCGCCGGGCCTCACGCGATCGAGGGGTTCGAGCCGGAGCGTCCCGACGGGCCGCACGAGGGACCGCGCGAGGTCTTCCTCCACGAGGGCCTCGCACGCGGAGGCCTCCGTGAGCACGCCCAGGTAGTCGTCGCCGCTTGCCGTGAGGACCGGGATGGCGTTCGCTTCGTAGAGCACCATCGCCTCAAGCGCGCGGTCGAGGGGATCAGCGGGCTTCGCTTCCCAGAGGGGGCCGCGGGTGATGATGCGGTCGAGGAGGAAGCGGCGGGGGTCGGAGGCGGCGCGCCGGAGGTTGAGGACGTGGACGTACTTCCGGATCTTCTCGTAGCTCATCTCGCCCTTGCCGGCCTCGAAGCGGGAGAGCTGGCCGCGGTCCACGCCGATGAGGGCGGCCATCTCCTTCTGCTGCATCACCTCCTGCCGCATCCGCGCGAGCTCGACGGGGTGGGGCAGGTCGGTGAGGAGGCGGTCCCGCTGGGGCATAATTGACTAATGGTCAATCCCATTGAAGAAATTGTTGATGGTGGAGGACGGTATCCGGAGGATCATGGCAGCCACTCCGGCCCACCTTCCCACCTTCACGCTTCCCCAGGCGGTGACCCCCACCGACCGCTCAAACCTCCTCCCACCGAGCGCGCAGACCGTTTACGACCTCCTGGCCCTCCACGGCCCCCAGACCCACAAGGACCTGGTGGCCACGGCGGGGCTTCCTGCGCGCACCATCCGGTGGGCGGTCCACCGCCTGCGGGAAGAAGGCCTCGTCCAAGGCCGCCTCAACGTCCGCGACCCCCGCCAGACCTTCTTCTTCGTCAACCCCTGAGGGGCCGCCCCTCGCGCAGGCGGCGTCCCACGTCCTCCCGGTGGGGCGCCTCCGCGCCCTCGAGGGCCCGGTCCGCGCGGTGCAGCAGGTCCTCGGCGAGGTCCGGCCTCCCCTGGGACTTTAGCCCCTCCGCCGCCGTCTGCACCATCTGCGTTGCGCGCTGCAGCTGGAAGTCCGTCTCGCTCGCGACGCACATGTCGTAGTACGTGTGCGCCGTCCACTCCAGGATCTCCTCCGCGCGGTCGAGCCGCCCGTAGCGCACGGAAGCCACAAGGAGCCGCGTGGCGCCGCTGAGCCCCTCCTCGAGGACGGGCGTGAGCCCCTCCCGCAACGCCTTCTCATGGAGCGTGCGGGCCTCGTGCAGCACGAGCGGGATAAGCTCCACCCGCGGCCGGTCCAGGAACACCCGTCCGTTCGGGGTTTCGACCTCGAAGCGCTCGTCGGGGTCCTCCCAGGTGAGGAAGCACCTCGCGAGCGTGAACTGCTGCCGCAGGCAAGCCTGCGCGACGCCCGGGTCCATGCTGCCCCCGCTCATCGCAGTCACCCCGATGTCGACGAGGTTGGCCATCCCGAACTCGGGGTCGCCCTCGGGGCTGCGCTCATCCTGCAGGAGGATCGCGTCCGCAACGCCCGCCTTCACTTCGTCCGGAACGTTCTCGACGCCTGAGAGGAAGGCGAGGGGCTCGTCGGTGGCGACGTGATCGCCGAGGCGCACCGCGAGCCGGAGTCGGGCCCGGGAAGCGCCGGGGGGAAGCGCCGCAAGCGCCCGCTGGAGGCGAGGCCAATCGAAGCCCTGCACATACCCCGTCTCCCTGGACGGCACTTCATGCTCTCCCCGCAGTGGTGCATCGCGCAGCTCGTCCGCGCCATCCTCGTCGGAGGGGGACGCGGAGCTCTTCAGGGCCTTGAATCCCGGGGATCCCGCAGGCGCTTGGAGGTGGTGAAGGTTGTCGAGCACCTCCTGCGCCATCCCGTCCACGAGGTTCTTGGGCTGCACGTAGTTCGCGATGTTCTGGATGAGGAACACGAGGAACGCCAGGCTCGTCACTGCTAGCACGAGGGCGGCGTTCACGCCGATGACGGGGGTGAATCCCGCCCCGCCCGTGGGTTCCCTTACGGTACGGAGGACAAGGAGGCTGTAGATCACTGTCGTGGCGAACACGCCCAAGGTCGCCTGGTTCATCCGGTCGCGCTGGAACTGGATGACGACCCCCGCGCTGTACTTCGTCGCGGTGAGGCCGATGGCCACGAGCGTGACGCTGAAGGCCACGCCCATGATGCCCGCCCACATCGTGGAAACGGCCGAGAGGACGGCGCTTGCCGCCGCCGGCCCTCCGGCGAACACGAGAAGCGCCCAGAGACCCGGGTTCTCCTGCTCTGACCCCTGGGGGAAGAACAAGGAGTCGAGGAGAGTGGTGAGCCCGAAGAGGGCGAAGGCGGCGACGATCATGAGGGCCGGGATGAAGAGCAACGAGCGGGAGAACTCATGCATCCTCCGGCGGAGGCTTGCTCGCGTCCTGACCTTCACCGCCCCTGCTCCGTTGGAAGATGGTTAAGGGTTTCCCCAAGCGGCCACCGGCCAAGGTTGAGGAGGAAAAGGACAGGCCTGGTGTTGGGAGTAAGCCCCGTTCTGTTTCCCCCGCCCCCCTTCCGGGCAGCGGGGCAGACGGCATTCTCCTAACCGCGGGTTGCCCCGCCGTTCCGGCACCAGCGTGCCGGCGCACCCTACTCTCCCCTCCCGTGAGCGTCGTCGGGGAACTTTGGGCTTGCTCCAGGGACGAGGGCCGTTTCACCAATTCCCCCCGGGTCGTCCGGCGCTTCCCCGCTTGCGCGGTCCGCCATCCTCCCAACCGGGGGGCTGTGTCGTTTCTGTTCCCTCGTGCGCGGCTCTCGCCGCGGCCCCCTTGCCTCCATGGGAGGCCGGTGGGCACCCTTCTCACGCGGAGCGGGGACTTTCCTCAGCGCCCGAAGGCACCGTCGGCCGTCCTCCAACTCCAGGCCAGTGACGGCATGGGTGGGCCTTCGGCATAAGGGTATGCCACCGGGTCAGGGTGCAGGTGCAACTGCATCGGCCCGGCGGCGTCGAGGCCGATGCAGTTGCAGGTGCACCAGGGGCCTCAAGCGAGGTACTCGATGTAGTTGAGGCGGTGGATGGGGACGAGCCCGCATTCCTTGTCGGTGGCGGTGAGGAGGCGCACAACTTGGTTGTCCGTGACGGAGCGGACGGCGCCCTCGATGGTGATGCGGGTCTTGCCCTCGGGCTCCTCGGGGACGGCGACGGGGATGCGGCCGCCCGGGAAGGCGCCGCCGAAGGCTTGGGCCATCTGCTGGCCGAGGGCACCGGTGAGGTCGGCGGGGGTAGGCAGGAGGTGGATGATGGCCTTGGGCATGAGCTTTGGAACGGGGGCGGCGGTAAGAACGTTTGTGGGTGCGGGGGCTTCGTGTTGGAGGGGTGCGGGTCCCGTAGGGAGCTTCGCTCGGCCCTAGCGGGCCTTCGCTCGCGAGGACGCAGAGTAGCGGAGGCACGCAGAGGCCAAAGGCTACAGTGGCAACCCCCTCTGCGAACCTCTGTGTTCCCTGCGCTCTCGCGAGGGAGCACGAAGTGCGACCGAGCCCCCTACGGGACCCGGGCCGCCAAAAAGAGCGCGACCGGATCCACACCGCTCCCGATTCAATCCGAGCAGCTTAAATCAGGGATTCCACTTTGAGGGGTTCGCTCGGATTTCGGCATCCTGCACCGGGTGCGCACCGCTCTCCGCGAGCCCCGATCCTCCCCGGATCGAGACCCGCGCGCGGGGACAACAAGTGCATCCCATCCCTAATCCTTTGAGTTGCCCCCGCGGCGCGAAGTGCATCCCATCCCCTACCTTTGGGCTGCGCGGAAGCTGTGGGTCAACACATACCGGGCGCGATGGCAAAATCGCCCTAGCAGGATGGACCGGGTGACTCGCCGAACCCGCCCTTTTGGACGGGTTCGGCAGTCGCACCGAAGCCTCTCTTTCTTCTCACCCTCTTGCTCTGGCGGCCCTCTTCCCGTCGCCCACAATGGCCGTGACACGTTGTAGCAAGGTTTAAGCCCGGCTCGTGTACATTAGGGTGTGTCACAAGTTGACACGGCAGTGGGATGGACCATGAAGCCCCGCCTGATGATCACCACCGCGAACGACACCCGCGACAAGCACCTCGACGCCCTCGCCCGTTTCCTCGGGCCCACCGACTCCCTCGTCGTCACGGTGGACGTTTACGCCGACGACGGCCGGATGATCCTGCAGGTCCCCCTCGACCCCGAGGCCGAGGTGGTGGCCCGCGAGCACCCCCGCCTCCAACCCGGCGGCCTCACCGAGATCATCAGCTACATCCGCTGCCCCAAGACCACCCAGACCCTCGAGCTCACCGTCGACAACGCCGAAGTCCGCACCCGCCGTGAAATCGTCCCGCAGATCAAGCGCGCCGCCACCAAGGGAGGAAAGACCTTCGACACCGCCTGAACCGCCACCCGGACCACACACCTGGCCCCGGCGCGCGTCCGACCCGCGCGCCGGGCTCCCCCTCTCTCTTCACGAACGCGTGTTTCACGCGAAAGCTTAAGGAGCCCCTTCCCCTCGGCGGAAGCTGGTGGCTCCCCTGCGCCTGCTCCGCCTCACGCTCCTCATCACACTCCTCCTGGTCGCCCTGGCCCCCGCCCCGGCCCTTGCCCAGGACCATGAGCACAGCGGCGCGAAGGCCCACCTCGTCGTCGTCCACGACGTCACCCCCGAAGGGTACGCCGTCGTCGGCAACCTCGCCCACTTCGGGTTCCTCCTCGTGGGTCCCGACGGCCTCCCCGCGCGCCACCACGACGCCCGCCTCACCCTCGAGCAGAACGGCGTCCTCCTCTTCGACTCCGATGCGCTCCACGACTATGACGGCATCGCGAGCTTCGGGTACACCTTCACCGTCCCCGGCCCCTACGTGGTGACTGCCACCGTGCCCTCGGACGCCGAGACGCTTGTGGCCACCTTCAACGGCACCGCCGTCCTCCGCGACCTCGTCCCCGCCACCCTCGTGCTCGACGCCCCCGCCGCCACCACCGTGGGCGCCCTCACGACCTTCACCTACCAGCTCGCGGACGCGAACGGCACGCTCCTCCCCCACACAGATGCTATCCTTGAGCTTCGCCGCGTCCTCGACGACACCCTTCTGCTGCGCGTGCACACCCACACGCACGAGGAGCCCATGGCGGTGCAGTTCGCCTTCCCCGACCCCGGAACCTACCAGGTGCGCCTCGTGGGATACAACGCCTTCCCCACCGAGGACGCTCCCCAGTTCGAGACTGTCGCGCTCACGCAGCTCATCGAGGTCACGCCGGGCCTCCCCCTCGCCGCCCCCGCCTTGGCGGAGGCGCCCGTTCGCACCCAGCACGCAGGCGAAGGCCACTACAAGCTCTTCACCACCTACGACCCGCAGGCGCTCGTGGGGCCCTTCAACGCGATGCGCACCGCCGTCACCCTGTATGATGCGGAAGTGAACAAGACGCAGCAGCACGTGAACTTCGAGGCCACGATCCGCGGCCCCGCCGGCAACGTGCTGTTCGCCTCCAAGACGCTCCACGAGTACGACGGCATCCTCGAGCTCGTAACGGGCTTCGGCGTCCCCGGCGAGTACACCATGGCCGTGAGCGCGCAGTACCGCAACTTCAGCGAGGCCACCACCGCCAAGTGGACGGTGCTCCCGCCCGTCCTGCCCTTGGGCGCGGGCGCCTTCGACGTCACCCTCCTGAACGCGGAGGGCCTCGAGGCGGGCGTTCCCGCGAACCTGGAATTCTTCCTCGCCAACGCCGCGGGGGTCCCCTTCGAGCACAGCGAGGTGGACTTCCAGGTGGTCCGCGTGACGGACGGCCCCATCCTCGCCCAGACGAAGCTCCACACCCACACGGACGGCAAGATGGCCTTCACCGTCACCTTCCCCGAGGCGGGCGACTACCTGATCCGCGTGGATGCGTTCCCCACGGGCCAATCCGCCTCCGCCGCCTACACCGCGAACGGCGTGGGCAAGGCCCGCTACCTGACGGTGACGGTGGCGGACGGGCCCGGGCTCCCCGCGCTTCTTCCCACGGACCCCGTGGCCCCCGAGGACGACGGCACGCTCACGGTGCCCGCGCTCGGGCTGCCGCTCGTGCTCGCGGTGCTCGTGGGGCTTGCCGCGGTGCGGCGCTTCCGGTAAGGCCTACCCGCGGCGGAAGTCGTGCCGCCCCGACCCGCACTGGGGGCAGCTGTCGGGCTGGCTGGGGCCAATGGCGTGGTGGCCGCAGCCGCCGCACAGCCAGGTACGCAGCCCGTTGTTGTCCTCGTTGTCCTGGGGCGTCCTCGGCATCTTGGGGCGGGAATCCTTGAGCATGCCCCTCCGTGGGCGGGCCAGGCTTAAACGCCCTCTGGCCCAAGTATCAAGGCAACTCCGGGTGGGCAGCCGGTAGCACGAGTAGGTCCCGATGTCTATCGCGCTGGGTTTCTACCTTGCGGGCGGAGAGGCGACCCGCTGCCACACCTCAAGCTGGAAAGGATCATTCCCAATCGCCAGCCCTTAATCGTGGCCATGCGCCGTTCCCATGCATCGGAGTGTTGGTAGATGGTAAGTAGCGTGACGGAGCCGACGTCCAAGGCGCAGGCCACAACGGCCTGCTGCCCTCGCAAATCACAGATGGCAAACCAGTGGTCTTCCGCCGAGCGGGCAGGTACCCAGACGGCGTGGTACAGTAGGTCCTCCACGTCGCCGCAGATGAGCTCTTCTATTCCAAATAGTTCCGACAATCGGCATCGGAAATGGTTCGTCACGGACAGACTGAGCCAGCTGAGGGGCCGGTCATTTCGGGGGGAGAACCCCCCAGTAGGCCCCATGCGAGTATCAGCCTCGGACACCATAACCGCTTCCCCCGTGGCGGCAATGGCGGCACTCAACGCCGTCCCATGCAGAGGACCGGCAGCTTGGACAGTTTTGCTTGGTTGGGGCCGCTGAGATGGGGAATTCCGGGGGGGTGGGGAGGAGCCGGTCCCGGACTGTGTGGGCCTTGGATGGAGGCGATGTCTTCCAAAGGCCACTGAATTTCTTTCCGGGCCCTAACTCGTCAGGAGCCTTGCCGATAGCGCGTTCTCCCTGCCGTGTTTTCCTCCGCTCGGAGGTCGCCCGAACCGTGATGGTGATCTTGAGGTCGGCGACCTTGCACATGCTTCCTTGAACGCGGACGTAGACGCCGTCCAACCGGATGTAGAATGGGCCGCCACGCCGTTGCGTACGAAGGGCAAGAAGGGCCATGTGGGCGGCCAGGCGACTGTGGTGGTCGATGTACACCCTCTCGTCCCGGGGGGTGAATCCCCTGGTGGGAGGATGCCATACCTGCCCTGAGGGGTTGCACGAAAACACGCATACAGTCCCGTCGCGCGCTCGAGGGTCCGCTGAGGAGAGACCACCATACGAGATCAGTTCTTCAAGCTCCATGTCGCTTATGGTCAGTGTAGGGCGCACAAGCCCCAGATAGTCTGGGAGAATTCGAATTTCTCGACCGGGGGGTCTCAAAAGCCTTTTAGGCCGGACAATACGTGAGCGATATTATCCCTATGTCGGCCGGTCGCCCACCAACGCAGGTTGCCCTCTCCAGCACGGAAACTGTAGCCGTTGGACGGATTGCTACTGACCCGAAACGCAAGACTCGGGAGAGGCTCCGAGCGCGGGCGGTTCTACTGAATGCGCAGGGCAGTACGCCGCAGGAAATAGCTCACTCAGTGGGCGTCGGCCCATCAACGGTCCGGCGCTGGCTCCGAGAATTCAAGGACCACGGAATAGAGAGCCTTCGTAGGTCCCTTTCCCCCGGAAGGCCCTCCTTGCTAACACCCCGGGAGGTTGGGAGGCTTGTATCCAAAATGGAAACCACACACCCAAGGAGCCTGGGGTACGGGAATCATTGGACTGTTAGAAAGGCTTGCGTCCTCGTGCGGAGGCTATGGGGAATGGAGATTAGCGACCGCCAGATGAGGCGCATCCTGTGGGAGGCAAAGCTGGAGCCCCGAGTGGTTCAGGGGGAACGATCCAAGGGATGGTTCAAATCGAAGCAACGCCTGTTTCGGGAGGCTCAGAGCGGCCGCAGGTTGAGCGAGGCTGGGAGGATGCGGCGGGACCGGCAATTTGCCCTGGCCCCCCATCCTTGGTCTCCCCAGAATGGGGAGTAGGGGGGCATTCCTTCTCCCTGGGCTGCCCTGGATAGAGCAAGGGCTTGGAGCGATGGAAAGCACATATCGCAAGACGCGCTTGCATAATCCCATGCGCCGTTTCATCGTCATCGGCCACCGCGCCGTGACCACGCCCACCTTCAAGCTCCAGGACATCGCCGGCACGGGCGGGCGGTGGGACGTCCTTCTGCGCTGCATCGCGGCCTCCTTCTGCCTGAGCCACGGCCTGCGCAAGGACACGGAGCTGTACCTTGTCTGCCTCGGAGGCGAGGAGGCGCCCAAGACGGTCCGCCTGCAAGGCGAGCACCTGAAGCACGTGGCGCCGGACGAGCGCACGCTCGCCACCCTCATCCTGAAGGCGCTGGAGGCGCCTGCGCCCGGGCTCACGTGGAACGCGAGCACCCCCGGCATCAGCGTGGCGGCGCGTGGCCTCGAGGATCTGGAGGAGGTGGTGATGAAGGGGACGCGCTACGTCCTCGAGGAGGGCGGTATCGACGTGGCGGCCGTGGACGTCACCCCGGACGGTCTTGGCGGCGACGTGGCCTTCTTTGTGGGCGACCCCGACGGCTTCACTGAGGAGGAGGTGCGGAAGATCCGTGACGACTGGGGCGCCGTGCAGGTGAGCCTCGGACCCGTGGGCCTCCACGCGGACCACTGCATCGTGCTCATCCACAACTGGCTGGACAGGGCTCGCCAGGGCTAGGCCCCAGGCTGGATCAGAAAATTGCAGCGCAGAAAACGTCAAACTTTTTGGGAGGCTGAAAGACGGAGGCGCGCTGCAGGCCAACAAATACGGATTAACGAATTAAAGATATCGTTCCTGCATCGGAGACGCTGCGCGTCTCAGGGCTGCTTGCGCCGCCGCCGCACGTAATCGAGCGCCGCGGCACCTGCGAGAAGCAACACGGCCGCTGCGCCCAGGTACAGAAGCGGGGACGTCTCCTCCGGGTCGAAGGCCACCGTCACGAACTGGATGGTGGAGCCGTCCGCTGCAGCCGCATAGCTTCGCGGTTCCCCGAGCGCAAAACCAAGCCCGGCCGCCTCGTAGCCGTCGAGCGGGTGGGCCACCACGGTGAAGTTGGTCGTGGCATAGATCTGGGGAATGCGGACCTCGAGGCGCCGTCCCTCGCGGACCTCCACCCGATAACGCGCTTCCACCGGCACCGGCGCCTCGCCCACCGCTGCGGGCTCGCCCTCCGCGTCCCGGACGGGCGCGAGGATGCCCGCGAAGGGCGTCAGGTTCCCGGGGGGCCCCAGGGAGCGGTCCGTGCTCTCCACCGGGAACGCCACGTAAGCGCGGTACGACTCGTTGGCCGCGTCAGGGTTCGAGTAGGTGAGCTGCAGCCGAACCTCCGCCGCTGTCGCGGAGAGTTGCCGCACCTCCACGCGGCCCTCGCTCACGAGGAGGCCCTCGTGGTAGTGCGCATGCACGGCGGGGACGCTGAGGGAGAGGAACAGGAAGAAAAGGAGAAGGGTGGGGCAGCGCCCCACGGGAGCCATCGTGCGGCCTCAGGGGCCGGTCGCCATGAGGGCGCCGGCGGCGTCGAGGCTGAAGTCGATGACGGGGGTCCACCAGAGACCAATGAGGAGGACGCCCACGAGGCAGGCGCCCACCGCGATGGTGGTGCTGAGGGGAACCTTCAGGCGGGGCATGGGGGTCGTCGCCGTCTCGGCATCATCCACGTACATGACGCGGACGACGCGGGCGTAGTAGTACAGCGAGAGGCCGCTGTTCAGGATGCCCGCGATGACGAGGGCCAGGAACCAGCCGTTGGAGGTGAGCTGGTAGGTCTGGACGGCGCCGCTGAAGAGCACGAACTTGCTCGCGAAGCCCGCAAGCGGGGGAATCCCGGCGAAGCTCAGCATGAACACCGCCATGGCGAAGGCCACGAAGGGCGCCCGGCGGCCGAGACCGCGCCAGCCCTCGATGTTCTCGCCAATGCCGGCGCTGCTCACGCCAGCGATGGCGAGGAACGCGCCCGACTTCATGATGGCGTGGGTCACGATGTGGAACAGGCCGCCCGCGATGAGGTACGTGGTGGCCGCCCGGAGCGCGGGGTCGTTCGTCGCGAGGACGGCGGCCGCGATGGCGATCAGCATGTACCCGGCGTGGGCCACCGAGGAGTAGGCAAGCATCCGCTTCAGGTTGTCCTGGCGCAGCGCCATCAGGTTGCCCACGGTCATCGTGACGATGGCGAGGAGGGTGAGGTAGATTTCCCACCCGTACCAGGCGCCCACGTTCACGACCTTGAGGGCGGCGAGGCCCACGAGGAAGACCTTGAAGAGGGCCACGAAGCCGAGCTTCTTGCTGCCGGCCGCGAGGAAGGCGCTCACCGTGGTGGGGGCGCCGTCGTAGGTGTCGGGGGCCCACATGTGGAAGGGCACCATGGCCACCTTGAAGCCGAAGCCAGCGAGGAGGAACAGGATGGCGAAGAGGTCGAGGACCGGGATGCGGTCGATCTTGCCAGGCTGCCCGAGCTCGCCCGCGATGGTGGCGGCGTGCTGCGCAAGGCCGTTGAAGCTCACGTCGCCGGTGATGCCGTAGACGATGCTGATGCCGAAGAGGGTGAGCGCGCTGCTGAGGCTGCCCACGATGAAGTACTTCAGCGCGGCCTCGTTGCTGTCGCCCGCGCGCTTGAAGAAGCCAGCAAGCGCGTAGGTGCTGAAGGAGGCGAGCTCGAAGCCCACGAAGAGCGTGATGAGGTCGTTCGCGGAAGCAACGACCATCATGCCCACGGTGGCAAAGAGCAGGAGCGCGTAGTACTCGGGCTGGTGGCGCTCGCGGAAGTACCCGGGGCTGCCGAGAACCACGAGGAGGGCCACGCCGATGAACACGAGCTTGAAGAACGCCGAGAAGGCGTCCACCTCGAGGGCGCCGTAGGCCACGTAGGGGCCCTGGGGGAGCCAACCGAGGCCGGGGAGCGTGTACACGGTCCCGAGCACCAGGAAGGCAGCCACCAGGAGGATGGCGGCGGTGACGCCCGCGATGAGGCCGCGGCGGTTCACGGTGGCGATGCCGAGGGGCAGGAGGGCCGCCGTGAGGGTGAGGAGGATCTCAGGGGAGAGCGCGAGGAGGGGTTCGTGCCAGCTCACTCAGGCCACCCCCCGGAAGACGGTGGCGATGGCCTCGAGGGGCGGGGCCACGATGTCCACGAGGGCCTTGGGCCAGAAGCCGTAGACCACGAGACCCGCGACCATGACCGCGAGGGCGATGACCTCGAAGCGGTGAACGTCGTACAGGTGGCTGTAGTCCACGCCGTCCTTGCGGGTGAACTTGCCAAACATCGCGCGCTTGAGGGCCCACAGGTAGTAGGCGGCGCTCACGGCGAGGTAGAGCGCGGGGAGGAACACCCAGTACCCGAAGGCCTCGTAGGCGCCCACGAAGACCTGCAGCTCCGCCACGAAGGCGGCAAGGCCGGGAAGGCCCACGCCGGCCATGGTGGCGAACACGAGGAAGGCCGCGGTGTAGGGCATGGCCTGGGCGAGGCCGCCCATCTTCGCGAACTCGCGGGTACCCAGGTTGTGCTGGAGCACGCCGCACAGCATGAACATCATGGGGCTGAAGAAGCCGTGGGCGAACATCATGAAGGCCGCGCCGACGAGGCCCATGCTGCTGCCGGTCTGGACCGCGGCGGCGATGCCGAGGAGGACGATGCCCATGCTGCCGATGGAGGAGTAGGCCACCATCTTCTTGTAGTCGCGCTGGGCGAGGCAGATGACCGCGGCGTAGATCATGGAGAGGACCGCGATCACGAACATGAGGGGCGCGAAGAACTGGGCGCCCTCGGGCACGATGGGGAGCGCGATGCGGATGAGACCGTAGCTGCCCATCTTGAGGAGGACGCCGGCCAGGATGACGGACCCGGCGGTGGGGGCCTCCACGTGCGCGTCGGGGAGCCACGTGTGGACGGGCACCACGGGGAACTTCACGGCAAAGCCCACGAAGAGGGCGAGGAACACCCACACCTGGAAGCTGTTGGTCCAGGAGGGGAGGCCGTGCATCACGGTGCTGCTCAGCTCCTCGATGCTGAAGGTGCCGCCGTTCATGCCGCCGGAGGCGAACCAGAGGGCCATGAAGCCCACCAGCATCACGAGCGAGGCGACGAACGTGTAGATGAAGAACTTGATGGCCGCGTAGCGGCGGTTCGGGCCTCCCCAGATGCTGATGAGGAAGTACATGGGGATGAGGCTGAACTCCCAGAAGATGTAGAACACGAAGAGGTCGAGGGCGCTGAAGACGCCGAGGACCGCCACGTTGATCAGCAGGAGCATGGAGTAGAACAGGTTCGGGCGGCGAACCTCGTCCCACGCGAACACGATGGAGACGGTGACGAGGAGGGCCGTGAGCCAGAACATGCTCACGCCAAGGCCGTCGAGGCCGAAGATGAGGTTGATCCCGAGGGAGGGAATCCAGCTGTAGAACTCCCGGAACTGGTACCCGCCCGCGGGGTTCGCCATGATGGCGTAGAGCATGTAGCTCGAGAGGGCGAGGGGGACCAGGCTCACGAGGAGGGCGGTCCAGCGGGCAGCCTTCGCTGTGCGGCCCGCCGCGAGGACGACGATGGCGCCCACGAGGGAGGCCAGGATGGAGCCAGTGATGAGGTAGTCAGCCAGTTAGATCCCTCCCGGGAAGAGTGCGACGAGGCCGCCGGCGATGGTCTCCCAGGCCCGTTCGAGGAAGGGCACCACGTACAGGGGCAGGTAGATGGCCGCCACGAGCACGAGGAGGACGCCGATGAGCACGGTCAGGGTGTAGTCCTGGACGTTGCCGGTCTGGGTGCGGCGGAGGCCGCGGCCGAAGAGGCCGCTGAGCCCCGCGATGCCGTTCACGATGCCGTCAACGACGTAGCGGTCGATCCAGTCGAGCAGCAGGCCCCACCCGACGACCACCTTCGCCGCGAAGGCGTTGTAGAGGTTGTCGATGTAGTAGCGGTTGTAGAGGACCTTGCTGGCCCCCGTGATCTGCTCGTCGGACTTAATGTTCTTCTCCACCACGGAGGGGCGCCACATCACGAAGGCGAGGGTGATGCCCGCGACCGCGGCGCCGATGGAGATGAGCGTGTTCTGGAGGTGGTGGCCGCCGAAGGGCTCGAGGATGGCCGCCATGACGCCGTGGTGAGCCTCGCCCGCGGGGCGGGCCACACCGAGGATGTTGTACACGTTGTCGCCCGCGTGGATCTTGTCGCCCACGAGGCCGCCGAAGAAGGCGAACACGATGATGGCGCCAAAGATGGCGAAGACCGACAGGATGGCGAGGGTCGCGGTCATGGTCCAGGGGCCCTCGTGGGGCTCCACGTGGTGGCCGTGGTCCTTGTGGTCGTGGCGGTCGTGGTGGTCGTGCTTGTGCACCTGGGCGTGGCCGTGCCCATGTCCGTGCCCGTGGCCGCCGTGGTGGCCGAGGCCCTCGGCCTCCGAGGCGGGGTAGTGGTGGTGGGCGCCGAGCTCACCGCGGAAGGTCCCCTCGAAGGTCATGAGGTAGAGGCGGAACATGTAGTAGGCCGTCATGAAGGCCGTGAGGACGGCCATGCCGTAGAGCACGAGGTAGACGGTGGCGTGGCTCGTGTGCCAGGCCTCGTACACCGCCGCGAGGATGGCATCCTTGCTGTAGAAGCCCGAGAAGGGCGGGATGCCGCTGATGCTGATGGTGCCCATGAGCATCGTGAAGGCGGTGATGGGCATCCACTTGCGGAGGCCACCCATCTTGCGCATGTCGTAGCTGTGGAGCGCGTGGCCCACGCTACCGGCGCTGAGGAAGAGGCCGGCCTTGAAGAACGCATGGCTGAACAGGTGGAACACGCCCACCGTGAGGCCCGTGAGGGCCACCGTGGTGAGGGCCGCGCTCGGGTTCCCGTCGGCGTAGAACAGGGCGCCCGCGACACCAAGGCCCAAGAACATGTACCCAAGCTGCGAGAGCGTGGAGTACGCGAGGACGCGCTTGAGGTCGTTGTTCACGAGGGCCATGCTCGCCGCGAAGAGGGCGGTGAAGCCACCGATGACGGCCACCGCGAGGAGGGCCTCGGGGGTCTGCACGAAGAGGGGGTAGCTGCGGGCCACCAGGTAGACGCCCGCCTTCACCATCGTCGCCGCGTGAATGAGGGCGGAAACGGTGGTGGGGCCCTCCATGGCGTCAGGGAGCCACACGTGGAGGGGGAACTGGGCGGACTTGCCGACCGCACCGAGGAACAGGCAGATGTTGGCGATGAGGAGCGCCTGCTTGTCCTCGCTCGCGGCGGCGGCCGCGAAGAGCTGGTCGAAGTCGAGCGTCTTGTAGGTGACGAGGAGGATGGCGAGGCCAATCAGGAAGAAGACGTCGCCGATGCGCGTCACGAGGAAGGCCTTCTTCTGGGCCGCGGCGGCGGACTCACGGGCGTACCAGAACCCGATGAGGAGATAGGAGCACAGGCCCATGATCTCCCAGAACATGAACATCATGAGGTAGTTGTTCGCCACCAGCATGCCGAGCATGCCGACGATGAACAGGCTCACGGCGGCGAAGTAGCGGGCGCGGCCGTCGATGCCGATGTGGAAGCCGTCGGCGTCGTAGCCGTGCGCCTGGTCCTCCATGTAGCCCTGGCTGTAGAGCACGATGAGCGTCACGAGGATGCCCACAATGAACAGCATGAAGGCGCTGAGGGGGTCGATGTAGGTGCCGAGGGTGAGGACGAAGTCGCCCGCGCCGTCGGCGGCGGTCACGCGGAACCACTCGATGCTCGTCTTGAAGGGCGCATCGAAGGTGGTGGCGGTGGCGGCGTTGAGGAGGCCTTCCCAGAACACGAGGACGGCGAGGAGGCCGGCCGCGGCGGTGGCCACGAGGGCGATGAGGCCGCCCTTGTTGGGGGTCCAGCGCCCGAGGAAGAGCACGAGGACGAAGGCGAGGGCGGGGAGGAGGGGGATGAGCCAGGCGTAGTCGAGGAAGTTAGCCAAGTGTCGTCACCCCTGCAGTGTCGTGAGGTTGTCGACGTCGATGCGACCCTTCACGCGGAACACGTTCACGAGGATGGCGAGGCCGATGGCCGCCTCGGCGGCGGCGATGGCGATGCTGAAGAGGGCGAAGAGGTACCCGCTCTGGTGGCCCCACATGCTGCTGAAGGCGGCGAAGTTGATGTTCGCGGCGTTCAGCATGAGCTCGATGCTCATGAGGAGGCGGATGCCGTTCGCCTTCGAGAGGAGACCGTACACGCCGATGCTGAAGAGCGTGGCGGAGAGGATGAAGTACCAATAGATGGGGGTCAGTCGGATCCCTCCCGCAGGGCGAGGACGATGGCCGCGATGAGGGCGGCGAGGAGGAGGATGCTCAGCACCTCGAAGGGCGCGAGCCAGTTGGCGGCGTTGGCGCCCGCCGCGGTGCCGAACATCTCGGCGGTGAGGCGGGGCAGTTCTTCGTTGCCGAGGGGCTGCCCGCGCCACTCCGCGTAGCTCGGGTAGAGGCCCGTGACGACGAACATGAACCACATGAGGAAGACGGCGCCGAGGCGCAGGTC
>DATMKA010000182.1:0-7416 GCA_035553595.1 Thermoplasmatota archaeon
GAAGAGGGCCAGGAGGGTGCGGGCAGGACGGGGGTTGGGGGGAGCATTTCGTCGCGCCGGGGCCGCCATGGGACCGAAGCGAGGGTGTGGCGCGTCATAAGCCTTCCCCGGGCGCGCCGACCGCGGTCGGGGCTGTCACTCCCCTCGTTTTAGGGGAAATTGTTATTAGGCCCGAGACAACCTCAGGCATGCTAACCGGAGGCTAGCCGAGGCTGGGCTGCCTTTTGGGAGGTAGGTTCGCGGAGCTGAGGCCGCGGGCTTCGAGAGGTGAGAACCATGAATCGCCGCATCTGCGCTAGCGTCGCTACCCTAATGCTTCTCCTCGCACCCACGGTGCTTGCAACACACCAGAAGGACCAGGGGCCCCCCGCCTCCACCACGGGCTATATCGGCGGCCTCTACGCTGAAGTGCTCCTGGGCGTCGAACCCGTCGAGATCAACTTCGACGGCTCCCTTGCCAACGAGGACCTCCCCGGCCAGCAGCGCCTTCAGACCGTCTCCACGTACAACTGCCTCACCGGCGAGCCCGCCACGGGCCCGAGCGCGAGCAAGTACTCCTTCGACGTCGTCGCCATGAACAACCTGAACGCCGGCGGCGTCAACGGCATCAACACCGACGACCACATCGTCAACAGCCTCCTCGTCACCCTTGACGGCCGCGCCGGCACGGGCATGGGCGACAACAAGACCACGAGCTCCACCGTCACCTACGCCGGCCGCGCCTACCTCGGCTACGGCGACTCCCACCCCGCCACCATCTTCCCCGGCCGCCTCCGCTTCTTCGCCAACGTGATCTGCGGCGGCCAGACCGCGGAAGTGCTCCCCGCCGCCACGGGCCGCCAGACCCCCGGCATCTTCGCCTACCACGACGAGAACCGCTGGGGCCCCCTCGGCGGCCAGGGCAATGAGTGGTCCCCCGAGTTCACCTTCAGCTACCTCGCTCCGGCGAAGGACGCTCGCGGCATCCTCCTCCCCGGTGACCTCCGCACCCCCGGCTGGTACCTCACCACGGAGCTCATCTGGATCCCCAACCTGAACCTCCAGTCCAACACCTTCCGCTTCGTCGTGAACCCGAGCTTCGTGGACGCCTACCCCGGCTACGCGGGCAGCCGCTACGCCGGCGTGCAGCGCTTCTGCATCACCGACGACTCTCCCCAGACGGACCCCGAGACGGGCGGCCTCTTCGGCAACTGCGACAACACGGGCGCTTACTTCTTCCAGGACTACTTCTACCCGCCCGTGGCTCCCGCGAGCGTCGACAGCCCCGCGCCCACCCTCGAGGACGTGGACGTCGTCGCCATGCCCGACCGCGCCCTCACCGGCGCGAACGTGCTCGAGCCCGCCTACCTCGAGGTGAACGCCGCGGCGCGCTTTGCCCGCAACGCCGCCACCGCCATGGTTCCCACCATTGAGGCTCCCTTCGAGATGGAGCCCAACACGGCCCTGGGGGAGACCCCGGTGAAGGCCGTGGGCGGCGGCTGGTCCGCCTACCTCGACGTGCAGAAGGTGACGAGCCTCGGTGTTGCCATCGTGGCCCTCGACCCCCTCTACAGCAACGGCTTCAGCGAGCGCCGTGACGCCTACCCCACCTTCGTGAACTTCCGCGCCTACCTCGGCCTCGCGAAGGACGCGAACGGCGACGGCGTCATCGCCTTCGGCAACCGCGCCGAGTGGTTCGGCATCGACGACCGCCTCGTCCGCTCCTCCAACGGTTCCGCCATCAAGAACTGGGCCGACGTGGGCTCCATCGAGGTGGGCGGCAACGACCTCCTCACGAGCGAGGCCGTGATCGCCGTGGACTACTGCACGACGGTGCCCGGCGTCACGCCCTACAACGCGGGCGACCGCATCCCCATCGGCAACGCCGACGTGGCGCGCTGCAACAACGCGCGCGGCGACGCCGCCAACGGTTGGGGCACCTTCATCGGCGGCGACTCCTCCGCCGGCACGGGCGCCTACGGCACCCGCCCCGACTTCTTCAGCGCGGGCGGCAGCACGAGCGGCGAGTGGCGCACGAGCGTCATGGCCCGCATCCAGTGGCCCACCGTGGCGGAGTTCACCGCGAGCGGCCTCACGCTCCCCGCGGGCGTGAGCATCTCCACCCTTGCCGGCACGACGACCTTCCTCAAGGACGTCGACGTCTACGGCCCCACCCTCGCTTGAGGGTCCCCGGAGGGGCTCCGGCCCCTCCTCCACTTTTTCTTTCCACCGATTTTCCTGATAGCGAAGCATAGTTTTTCGCGACGCTTCGCCAGGCCCGGGTCGGGTGACGACGGTTCACGGTGAGTCGGGGCACAACAATGCTTATAGCCCACTCCCTGCGCTCCGCGAAACGCGACGGAGGTAACGGCTTTAGCGGCGGGTCGGCTGGCTCCCGCGGGCAAACCCCCTTCGCCAGGTGAGACGACATGAACTATCGCACGCTTGCCGCCGTCCTCGGCGCTCTCATGGCCCTGGCTCCCCTTGCCGCGGCCACCCACTCCACGGACTCTCCCCCCGACGGGACACTGAAGACCGTCGGCGGTGCCTGGGCCGTCACAACCCTCAACCTCGCTCCCCAGGAGCTCGACGCCAAGGGACAGCCCACCTCCGCCGCCGGCCCCGCGGGTCAGCGCCTCGTTTCCACCGGTACCTACAACTGCGCCACCGGCATCCCCGGCTCCGGCGCCGGCACCGGCAAAATCTCCTTGGACGTCGTTGCCCTCAACGACTACGGCCTCACCCTCACCGCCGACGACCACGCCGTCGACACCACCATGAAGGAGACCGAGGGCGAGGAGACCAACCCGAGCGACGTCCGCTACGGTGCCGAGGTCTTCGTCGGCTACGGCGCCGTTCAGCCCGCGATGCTCTACCCCGGCATCCTCTTCTTCTACGCCTACGTGCTCTGCGACGGCAACATCATGAAGGAGCTGCCCCCGGCGGTGCCCGGCCAGACCCAGGGTCTCTTCGGCTGGATCGACGAGAACCGTTTCACGAACGGCACGGACAACCCCTACGCTCCCGAGTTCACCTTCGAGTACCTCGAGTCCTCCTCCGACACCGCCGGCGCCGTCGGCCCCGGTGAGATCGTGGGCACCCCCGGCTGGTACCTCGAGGGCGGCCTCCAGTGGGACGCCAACAGCAACCTCCAGACCAACACCTTCCGCTTCGCCCTCAACCCCTCCCTCACGGACCAGTACCCCGGCTACACCGGCTCCCAGGTCCAGTCCGTGAAGCGCTACTGCCTCACGGACGACACGCCCAACGATGACCCCGAGCACGGCGGCCTCCTCGGCTACTGCTCCAACACGGGCTTCATCTACTACGAGTTCTTCTTCAACCCGGTCCCCGCCCCCGCCACCGTGGCCAAGCCCGCCGCTGTGGTCGAGGACGTGGACATCTACTACATGGCCGACAAGGCCGCCCTCGGCGTGGACCTCCTCGAGCCCGCCATGATGGAGGCCAAGGCCGTCGGCGCTTACGCGCAGGACGGCGCCATCGCCCTCCTCGACGCCGTGAACCCCACCGGCGCCCAGGAGATCGGCGAGGCCGTCGGTCCCGACTACGGCAACGGCTGGCGCCCCATCCTCAACGTGGTGCACTACACGGGCGTCGCGAGCGCTGGCCTCCGTGTGGACCCCCTGTTCAACTCGGGCTTCAACAGCAACCGCAACGCCTACCCCCTCGCGACCTCCTTCGACGCCTACATGGGCCTCGGGAAGGACACGAACGGCGACGGCATCATCGACCCCTTCGACACCAACGAGTGGTTCGGCATCGACGATGCCCTCCACCTCGCCGTGGGCGACCAGCTCCTCAACTGGGGCGACATCGGCTACAACGTGGACGGCAACCAGGTGGTCACGGATGGCCCCGCGGTCTTCGTGAGCTACTGCAACTTCGAGGCCACGCCCTACAACGCGGGCGACCTCATCCCGGTTCAGGACCCTGATGTTGCGAACTGCGGCGCCGTCGACGGCAAGAACCGCCCGATGCACGACGCCGCCAACGGCTGGGGCACCTTCCCCGGTGACGCGAGCAACGACGCTGAGACCCACGGCCGCTATGGTGGCAACTCCGAGTTCTACACGGCAGCCGGCAGCAGCAGCTCCAGCTGGACCATGACCGTGAAGGCCCGCATCATCTGGCCCGCGAGCGCGAGCGTTTTCGCCGCGGCCCAGCTCGCGGTGCCCGCCGGCGTCAACATTCCCTACGGTACGATCACGTACCTCAAGGACGTCGACACCTTCGGCCCCGCCCTCGGTTGAACGCTGCCCTGCGCGGGGCCCTGCCCCGCTCTCTTTTTCTTCTTCTCCCTTTGCTTCAGCGGAGCTTGGTCTTCCCAAGAATCGGGGTGCCGTTCCGGGTCGGGGGGCACTGGAGCCGGTTTAGGGAGAACGATTAAGTGCCGTGAGAGAGTCTCCCTAGCGCTCGTACGGAGGCTGTCGTTACCGGAGGGAGGCATGGTGCTTTTCCGGTCGCACCTACGGGCACTTGGTGAGACCCGATGAAGTATCAGACTCTCGCTGCCGTTCTTGGCATGCTCCTGGCCCTCGCGCCCCTCGGCGCGGCCACACACTCCGACAGCCCCCCCGACGGGACTGTCGGCATCGTGGGTGGCGCCTACGTGGTGGCCACCGTCAACCTTGCTCCCCAGGAACTGGACACCCAGACCTGGCAGCCCACCGCGGCCGCTGGCCCCACCGGTCAGCGCCTGCAGTCCGTGGGCACCTACAACTGCCTCACGGGCGCCCCCGCCTCCGGCGCGGGCACCGCGAAGCTCACCTTCGACGTCGTGGTGCTCAACCAGCTCGTGAGCTACGGGCCTTCCCTGAACGACCACATCGTCACGGACGCCCAGAAGATCGCCGCTGAGGAGCCGACCGACCCGAGCTTCGTCCGCTACGGCGGCCGCGTCCTCGTGGGCTACGGCAGCACCCAGCCCGCCGCCATCCTTCCCGGCACCGTCTTCTTCCACGCCTTCCTGAAGTGTGGCACCCAGACCCTCACCGAGCTGCCCCCCGCCCTCCCGGGCCAGACCCGCGGCATCTTCGGCTGGGCCGACGAGAACTCCTGGGGCAACGGCACCAGCAACCCCTACGCTCCCGAGTTCCAGATGATCTACATCGGCGGCTCCACCGCCACCGCCGGCGCCCTCGGCCCCGGTGAAGTCGTCATGACGCCCGGCTGGTACCAGAACCCCGGCATGCAGTGGCTCCCCAACCTTGCCCTGCAGACCAACACCCTCCGCTGGGCCGTGAACCCGAGCCTGACCGACGCCTACCCCGGCTACACCGGCTCCGGCGTGAACGGCTACAAGCGCAGCTGCATCACCGACGACAGCCCCAACCAGGACCCCGAGACCGGCGGCCTCCTTGAGTACTGCGACAACGGCGGCTTCTTCTTCCTGGAAGACATGTTCTACGGTCCCGTGGCCCCCGCCACCGTCGGCAAGCCCGCCCCCCTCCTTGAGGACGTGGACTTCTACAACATGCCCGACAAGGCCGCCACCGGCATCGACGTCATCGAGCCCACGGTGCTCGAGGCGAAGTCCATCGGCGCCTTCTTCCAGGACGCCGCCCTTGGTGTCGCCCTCAACACCATCGAGCTTGGGGTCGGCGAGAACGGCGAAGCCATCGGCCCCGACTACGGCAACGGCTGGCGCCCCATCCTCAACGTGGTCCACTACTCGGGCGCCGGCGTGACGGGGCTCCGCGCTGACCCCCTCTACGCGAGCGGGTTCACGAGCGGTGGCCGCAACACCTACCCTGCGGGTACCTCCTTCGACGCCTACCTCGGCCTCGGGAAGGACACGAACGGGGACGGCATGATCCTTGCAAGCGACGCCGCCGAGTGGTTCGGCATCGACGATGCCATCCACATCGCCGCGGGCAGCCAGCTCATCAACTTCGGTGACGTTGGCAGCCTCGACGGGGGCAACAACCTCGTCACGGGCACGCCCGTCGTCGCCCTCAGCATCTGCCGCCTCGAAGCGGCCCCGTACAACCCCGGCGACGTCGTCCCTGTCCAGGACCCTGACATCGCCCGCTGCGGCGCCAAGAACGCCGGGCGCCCCATGGGCGACCCCGAGAACGGCTGGGGCACCTTCCGCGGAAGCCCCTCCGACAACGCCGCCACCCACGGCCGCTACGGCGGGAACATGGCCTTCTACACGGCGGACGGCACCGGCCTCAGCCAGTGGACCCTCACCGTGAAGGCCCGCATCGTCTGGCCCTCCAGTCCGAGCGTCTTCGCCACCGCGGGTCTCGGCTTCCCGAGCGGCGTCACCCCGCCCTGGGGCCAGACTGTGACCCTGAAGGACGTCGACGTCTTCGGCCCGACCCTCGGGTAGACCCGCCCCGCCGGGGGCGCTTCCCCCGGCCCCTTCTTTTTCTTTACTTGTACTAGGACGCAGAGCGTCCCAGCCGCTTTTTCGTGTGGTTCGCGTGGAGCTTGTCCACTTGTCACTGAACACGGTTTAGGGAGAATGGTTAATTACCGTGAGAGAGTCTCCCTAGCGCTCAACTGGAGGCACGTTGCATAGGGAGGCCCCTCGCGGGTTCTTTTGCACGCCTCCGGGAGGCAAAGGTGAGACCCATGGATTACCGCAAGATTGCCGCCGTCCTCGGCGCCATCCTTCTGCTGGCCCCCATCGCTTCGGCCACGCACGCTGACACCCCTCCGGAAGCGACATATAGCATCGTGGGCGGCGCCTACGCTGTTGTGACCCTCAACCTCGCTCCCCAGGAGCTTGACCCCCAGACCTGGCAGCCCAACGGCGCTGCCGCCCCCGCTGGTCAGAAGCTCCTCTCCACCGGCACCTACAACTGCGCCACGGGCGTCCCCGCCTCCGGCGCCGGCACCAGCAAGCTCAGCTTCGACGTCGTTGTCCTCAGCGACGCCGGTCTGACCGCCACCGCCAACGACCACTTCATCACGGACAACCTCAAGTCCGCCCAGGGCCAGCCCACCGACCCCTACCGCATCACCTACGGTGCGGAGCTCTTCGTCGGCTACGGCAGCACCCAGCCCGCCGCCATCCTCCCCGGCTTCGTGTACTTCTTCGGCTTCCTGAAGTGCAACGGCCAGGACCTCGTGAACCTGCCCCCCGCCCTCCCGGGCCAGACCCGCGGCATCTTCGGCTGGGCTGACGAGAACTCCTGGACCAACGGCTCCGACCACCCCTACGCCCCCGAGTTCGAGCTTGAGTACCTCAAGTCCGACGCGGCGGACGCTGGCCTCGTCGGCCCCGGTGAGATGGTCCTCACCCCCGGCTGGTACCAGATCGGCGGCATGCAGTGGCTCCCCAACCTCGGCCTGCAGACCAACACCCTCCGCTGGGCCGTGAACCCCTCCCTCACGGAGGTCTACCCCGGCTACACCGGCTCCGGCGTGAACGGCTACAAGCGCAGCTGCATCACCGACGACAGCCCC